>NZ_LZMB01000121.1 GCF_001673555.1 Mycobacterium sp. 1165178.9
GGCCGGCGACACGGTGTTACGGGTGGCCGGAATCGTCAACGGCACAACCAATTACATCTTGTCCGCGATGGACGACACCGGCGCCGACTACGACTCCGCGCGGGCCGAAGCCAGCGCGCTGGGTTACGCCGAGGCCGACCCCACCGCCGACGTCGAAGGCTACGACGCGGCGGCCAAAGCTGCGATTCTGTCGTCCATCGCGGACAAGATGTAATTGGTTGTGCCGTTGACGATTCCGGCCACCCGTAACACCGTGTCGCCGGCCAACGACTGTGTCAGCGGACGGATTACGGGGATGGCGCCGGCGACGGCCGCCTCGAAATACAAGTCGACATGCGCACTTTCGGCAGCCTGAGCCAACTCGCCGGTGGAGGTGGCCAGCAGGGCCTTGTTCGCGGTGACGACCGATTTACCGTGCTCGAGGGCGCAGAGGATGGCCTTGCGGGCGGGCTCCACCGGCCCCATCAGTTCCACGACGATGTCGACGTCCTCGCGCGCGGCGAGTTCCTCGATGTCGTCGGTGAGCAACTCGACGGGGACACCGCGGCCCTCGGCGACACGGCGCACTCCGACGCCGCGCAACACCACGGGTGCGCCGACACGAGCGGCGAGGTCGTCAGCGCTGTCCTCGATGATTCGGACAACTTCGCTGCCGACGTTGCCCAACCCGAGTACCGCTACACCGACCGGCTTTTCGTCACGGGGCACAGTTCACCTCACTTCCAGACTCAATAGATCGTCGACCGTCTCACGACGCAGGACTAGACGCGCGCGACCGTCGCGCACTGCGACGACCGCGGGGCGGCAGATCATGTTGTAACGACTCGACAAGGAATAACAGTAGGCTCCGGTGGCGGCCACCCCGATCAGGTCGCCCGGTCGCAGGTCCCCGGGGACCCACGTGTCGCGCACCACGATATCGCCGCTCTCACAATGCTTTCCGACGATACGGGCCAGCTCGGCCGGTGCATCGCTGAGCCGTGAGACCAGGCGGGCGTCGTACTGCGCGTCATAGAGTGCGGTGCGGATGTTGTCGCTCATGCCGCCGTCGACGCTGACGTAGCGCCGGTTCGCGGTTGCGCTCACGTCGACATCCTTGACCGTGCCCACCTCGTAGAGCGTGATGGTGCCGGGGCCGGCGATTGCGCGCCCCGGCTCCACCACCAGTCGCGGGGTCGGCAGCCCGACCGCCGCCGACTCGTTCCGCACGATCTCACTCAGCTTGGCGGCCAGCTCGCCCATCGGCGGCGGATCGTCGGCGGCGAGATAGGAAATGCCCAGTCCGCCCCCCAGATCCACGGTGGAGATCTGCGCGGCTTTCTCGACACCGAACTTTTCGACGGCCTGGTGTAGCAGACCGATGACCCGGCGCGCGGCGAGTTCAAAGCCGGCGACGTCGAAGATCTGCGAACCGATATGGCTGTGCAGACCCACCAACCGTAGGTTCTGAGTTCCGAAAACCCTGCCAACAGCGTCCAAAGCCGCACCGCTCGCCAACGACAACCCGAACTTCTGGTCCTCGTGTGCGGTGGAGATGAACTCATGGGTGTGCGCCTCGACACCGACCGTGAGGCGAACGAAGACATCCTGGACGATGCCCGCCTCCCCTGCGATGGCATCCAGGCGCTCGATCTCGACCATCGAGTCCAACACGACATGGCCGACACCGGCTTTGACGGCTGCCGTCAGCTCGGCAACCGATTTGTTGTTGCCGTGGAAGGTGATTCGTTCCGGCGGGAAGTCAGCGTGCAGGGCGACGGCCAGTTCACCGCCGGTGCACACGTCGAGTGATAGGCCTTCTTCGTCGATCCAGCGCGCTATTTCGCTACACAGGAACGCCTTGGCGGCATAGTGGACGTTTTTGCCATCGCCGAAGGCCGACGCGATTTCCCTACAGCGGGAACGGAAGTCATCCTCGTCGACGACGAACAGCGGGGTGCCGTACTCCTGGGCGAGGTCGGTCACCGCGACCCCCGCGATGCTGGCGACTCCGGTTTCGTCGCGAGCGGCGTTGCGAGGCCACACGTTCGGCGCCAGCAGCAGCAATTCCTCGGGGGATTGCGGGCGCAGCGGGCTTTCGGCGTGGCGGGTCTCTTCGGCGTGCCGAGGACCGGCCGGGTGAACGTTCACATTCGCTCCGGAGCAGTGACGCCCAATATCGCCAGCCCGTTGGCGATCACCTGGCGAGTCGCCTGGCACAGCGCCAGGCGCGCGGTGTGCAGATCGGTCGGTTGCTCGTCGCCCTGCGGCAAGACCCGGCACGAGTCGTAGAACCGGTGATAGTCGCCGGCAAGGTCTTCCAAGTATCGGCATACCCGGTGGGGTTCGCGCAGCGTTGCCGCCGTGTCAAGCACCCGGGGGAATTCGCCAATGGTGCGCAGCAGCGTCCCCTCCTTGTCGTGGCTGAGCAGCTCGAGGTGCCCGGCGTCGGGGATCAAGCCGAGTTCGGCGGCGTTGCGGGCCAGCGCCGAGAGCCGGGCATGCGCGTATTGCACGTAATAGACCGGGTTTTCATTCGACGCCGAGGACCACAGCGCCAGGTCGATGTCGATAGGGGTGTCCACCGAGGAACGGATCAGGCTGTAGCGCGCGGCATCGACGCCGATCGCCTCGACGAGGTCGTCCAGCGTGATCACCGTTCCGGCCCGCTTGCTCATCCGGACCGGCTGGCCGTCGCGGACCAGGTTGACCATCTGCCCGATGAGCACCTCGACGGCGGCGGGATCGTCGCCGAAGGCCGCCGCCACGGTCTTGAGCCGGGCGATGTACCCGTGGTGGTCGGCCCCGAGCATGTAGATGGCCAGGTCGAAGCCGCGCTGCCGCTTGTCCAGGTAGTAGGCGATGTCCCCCGCGATATAGGCCGGCTTGCCGTCGCTTTTGATGACGACGCGGTCCTTGTCATCGCCAAAGGCGCTGGTGCGCAACCACGTTGCGCCGTCCTTCTCGTAGATGTTGCCCGTTTCGCGCAGCCTGGCGATGGCCTGGTCGACCCGACCGCTGGTGTGCATCGAGTCTTCGTGGGTGTAGATGTCGAAGTCGGTGCCGAACTCGTGCAACGACTCTTTGATATGGCTGAACATCAGATCAACACCGATTTCGCGGAAGGTCTCGCGCATCTCGGTGTCGGGCAGACTCAACGCCTCTGGCGCTTTCTGCAGCACCTGGGCCGCGATGTCGTTGATGTAGGCGCCGGCGTAGCCGTCCTGCGGCGTGGGCTCGCCCTTGGCCGCGGCGATCAGCGAGCTGGCGAACCGGTCGATCTGGGCGCCGTGATCGTTGAAATAGTATTCGCGCACCACGTCTGCGCCCTGGGTGGACAACAGCCTGCCCAGCGCGTCGCCGACGGCGGCCCAACGGGTCCCGCCGATGTGAATCGGTCCGGTCGGGTTCGCCGACACGAATTCCAAGTTGATGTGGCGGCCGGCCAGCGCGTCGGAATGGCCGAAGCGGTCGCCGGCGTCGATCACGTTGGTGACGACGACGGCTTGCGCCGATGCCTCGAGCCGCAGGTTGATGAAGCCGGGTCCGGCGACCTCCGCGGACGCGATGCCGGCGGCCTGCGACAGCGCCCCGGCGAGCCATCCGGCCAGTTCGCGGGGGTTGGCGCCGACCTTTTTGCCCAGCTGCAGCGCCAGGTTGCTGGCGTAATCCCCGTGCTCGGGATTGCGGGGCCGCTCCACCGTGACCGTGTGCGGCAGCGAGGCAGCATCCAGCCCGCGCTCGGCCAGCACCGCGGCGGCGGTGGTCTTGAGCAGCTCAGCGAGGTCAGCGGGGGTCACGAACGTTCATCCTATTGGCTGGGGTGCCCCCGCCTCGAATCCATTGCGGTGGCCGGGCGGGAACTTCAATGCGTTAGTCTGTCCGTGCTTGTTCGAAAGCCCCATCGCGCAACAGGTATGTCGGTGCGCCCCCGTAGCTCAGGGGATAGAGCGTCTGCCTCCGGAGCAGAAGGCCGCAGGTTCGAATCCTGCCGGGGGCACCCCCTGACCAGCGAAGACGATAGCCAGTGCAAGATTTCGGGCGATACCTGACCGGCGTTTCACTCGGGCGGTCCGCGGTGATCCCGCCTGATCGAGGCGGTAGATGCGGCGGTTGAGAGGGTCAACGAGGTAGCGGGAAACATCGGATACCTAGGCACGCCTACGAGACTTGGTCACGCCCCCCGCTCTCTCCTGCGGCCCAGTCGCTATCGTTACGCTCCGCGGACGCGCGACATCGACATCGCCTGCTCCGAGCTACTTTTGGTGGCGGCTCTCGCTGGATGAGCGGCGGAAGTTGACGCGAAGCTGACCGCGCCCTGAATTCGGAGACTCGACTGGGGTAGACGCGCGGCGAGTTTCGGTGACAAGTCGCGAGGGTACGGGACGTGCATTAGAACCGCCGACGCCAACAAGAAGGTGCAAGACTCATGATTTCCGGCGCTGTTAGTTCGCTTGTCTGGATTTTGGTGCTCATCGCGATAGTTGCGGTGGTAATCACAGTCGCGCGCACGTTGTCAAGACCAGCGGCCGAACGCCCCGTGGAACGGCCGGTTGTCGAGCAGCCAGTGGTCCAGCAACAACCCGTCGCAACCAGCGGTTTAGCGCCTGGCTGGTATCCCGACCAGCAGGATCCACGCTTGATGCGCTATTTCGATGGTCGGGTTTGGACCGCGCAGACGGAGCCTCGTCAAGCGTAAGGCGCTGCCGTCAATAGATATGGCGTGCAACTAACGCTGCGCAGGACCGATGCGTCACTTGGCCCTAAGATTTGTCTAAGATTTGACGTTTGTCTGACAGTGTCTCGGGGTATTAACACTCGACGAAGTCTCAAGCAGGCGAGGACGAATGTCAGACCCATCGATAGTGGCGCGCGAAGTGGCCCAACTAGCCCCCAAGTACATCGCCAATGAGGTTAGTGTCTGCGCCGCGTGCGGCTATCCCACGCTCGGTTCTGATGTGTGTTATTACTGTCGGCCCCTGGTAGCGGCCTCACTCACCCCATTCCCGCGCACCCTGGCGGGGCCGAAGGGCACAGCACCAGGAGCTTCAGCTATCGCTCGCACGACCGCCAGGCAACCTCGCGAAGCGCACGCCGTCGCTGACCGTAGCTTGTCGGACGGCGCGGCCGGTACCTTCGCGGCGGCCGGCTGACTCGAAATGGCCTAGGGGTTGGTCCAAGATTGGCGCCAGCGCGAAGGCGATCTGCGCTAATGCCCGCGTCATGGCTGCACGGATAGCGTCGGTTGACGCCCGCAAGCCCCTTTCTTCGGGCAAATCCGACAACGATTGTGCGATCCGGATTTCACTAAGGAAATCCGGATGCAGCCTCTGGTACGTTCCCCGCGGTCATTCGCGGGTATTTGCATAGTCCTCGGTATGGCGTGAATATTTGCGCTTAATACTGACCGCCGATTTGAAAAGCGACCATTGCCGCTTGGCAGGTTTGGGTTCCTCGTCGATATGGCCTGCGCCGCTGCGATCGGGCGGGCAAGGGAAGAAGTTCACCCTACTGTGGAGAAGCACTGGCTCCGCCCAATAGTTCCTGTCCACCTTATCGATAAACCGTTGAGCCGCATGCAAATCTTCCATGACGTCTACCACGCGCTCGTTGCGGATATTGGTGTGCTCGACCGCCCATACCTCCGTGGGCCACTCCGTCGCGTACAACACCGTCATGGCGTTGGGCCGATCGCCACTGATTCAGCGCGTATGCTCGCCGATTCGTCCGGATTACTGTCTAGAGGTGATTGGCATGCTTTGTCGTAACAAGTCGAAGTTGTCGGGATGCCGTAGAAACCCAGCATAAGCAAAGTAGGCATCTCTTGGTGGGGGTAACCAGATGCTATGGACGCCGCTGAAATCACGGTCGCGAACCCTAGAGCGCCCGTCATCGCCATTTTCGTAACGTTCATTCGCTCACTGTAAGGACATAAATCGTCAGGCTCGCTGGCCGTGTTTTTTTCGTGACTTATTCGGAATGCTTCTTAGACACACGTATAGCGACTGCGGAAAAACTGATGTGCCGCCGGCCACTTCAGCTTCGTGCCAGCACGAACGCCTCGATCCGTCGATCTCCGGCCCGCACTTCGTACTTCCGCCAACCGGGATACAGCTCGACGCCTTTGGCCCAGATCTCGTCGCGCTCGCGTGGCGTCGCGAGCCGCGCGGTGGCAGGCCAGGTATCGCGGCCGATGGTGACCGTCGCTTCCGGATTGGCCCTCAGGTTGTGGTACCAGGCCGGATGCTTGGTACCACCGAAGTTGGAGGCGATGAGGCCTACGCCGTCCGGATGCGGGATGCCGTAGACAGCGACGGTGCGTGGTTCACCGGATTTGGCGCCCGTGGTGGTGAGCATGACCACCGGGACCCCGGTCGCGACCTCTGCGAAGCTGCGCCTACCACCGGTGACCTTGGTGACGAGGCGGTCGAGGTGGTGCGCGGTCGGGCGGAGAAGCGCCACGCCGACCGGCGTGGAGGCGAAGCGGCGCATCGTCCGATGAAAAACATTCGCATTATCAAACGATCGCCCTGGCATGGGGTCATTGTGGTCCCCACGCCCGTCGGCGAACAAGCAATCGCAAAAACGCACCCCACGCGTCACAACCGACGTTAAGCTGCTGGTCGTGGGCGTGAAGGTGTTCACTAACGGTCGCTGGCGATGGCTGGCGATCGTACTTTCGCTCGTCGTCTCCGCCGCGATGATCCACGCGCAGGGCACCAAGCCACGGTGCTGCGTCGAGACCCCCGCAGCAGCTCCCACCAGCAGTGCAGCGGCGGCTCCGCCACCTGCAAGCGCGCCGCGCGCAGCCAGTCCGGCCGAGGTGGAAGCCTTGACGGCGATGGCACCGCCCGCCCCTTCCGCCGGCACGCAATTTCAGCTCCCATTGCCCCGCGGCGTCGCGTCCGAGGAACGCTTGCAGGTCAAGACCATTTGGGCGGCCCGCGTCATCAGCGTGCTCTTCCCCCAGATCAAAACCATCGGCGGATACCGCGAGGACCCGTTGCCGTGGCACCCAAACGGGCTGGCGATCGACGTGATGATCCCGAACTTCCATAGTCCCGAAGGCATCGAGCTCGGCAACCAGATCGCGGGCTACGCCTTGGCGAACGCGAAACGATGGGGCATCAATCACGTGATCTGGCGGCAGAAGATCTATCCGGGCGTCGGCGGGGGCAACTGGATGGCGGACCTGGGCTCAGAGACCGCCGACCATTACGACCATGTTCACATCGCCACCGGCGGCGGTGGTTACCCGACCGGGCACGAAACCTATTACATCGCTTCGATGACCCCCACGCCGCGGGACTGATCGAGGCTGATCCGTCATGCCGGCCCGGCGGCGAACGCCGCCACGGGCATTTCGACGCTCCCCTGGCAGGGCCCGCTGTTGATGTCTGTGTGCCATGTCCCGCGTAGTGACCCATCGGGCTGCGGGGTGTAGTACGCCCACGACCTCGCGGGTGCCCACACCTTCGGAACCCCTTCGCCCATATAGCAATCCCATTGAAAATCGAAGCGCTCGACCCACTTGGCTCCGTCCCAGGTGTAGTGCGACGGCTGGGGCAGCGTCGGATTCTTCGGCGTGGGCCCGTTGGTAGCGGTGGCCACGCACGTGCCCGATGAGCATGCGGTGGTGAAGACGTAATCCGCACTGAAGGTCGGTTCGGCTTGTTTGGCGGCGACGCTGGTGCCGGATTTACTTACCGCATACCTGACCAGCGAGTATTTGCCGTTCCACGACGTTGACAGGGCATTCGCACCCACGCCGGGCGCCCCGGCGACCAACGCGGCGACGGCAGCAAGCATCGCAACTACCCGAAACCTCGGCCGCATTGCGTCAATGGTGGGCGTTCGATGACGCGGCGCGATCTCGGCGCGGACACGATCGCGGTGTCGTCGCGAGGATTATCACCCTCGCAGTAGGAACAACCCGTAGGCGGCGACCGACTGCGCGTCGGCGATCACTCCCCCGCGAATCATCTGCTCGACCTGCGCACGCGAAAACCACGCGCTGCGCATGTCCTGCTCCTCGTGCTCGCGTTCGACTGCTCCCTCGGCGATACCCGTGGCCAAGAAGACCCAGCCGCGTTGACTGGTCATTCCCGGAGCGACATCGAGCTGGCCGAGCGCCTCGAACGACGTTGCACGCAACCCGGTTTCCTCACGTAACTCGCGTTCGGCGAGTTCGGCCGGCTCGGCGTCGGCCAGATCGGGAGCGGTGCCTTGCGGAAATTCCCAGCGCCGCTCATCGAGGGGATAGCGAAACTGCTCGACCAACCGGAAGCGCTGCCCGTCGTAGGGCATGACGAGCGCGTAGGCCGGCTTGTCGACGACGCTGTAGATGCCCACGCTGCCGTCGGGACGACGGATGTCATCCTCTCGCAGCACCATCCACGGGTTCCGGTAGATCTCACGGCTCGCGAGGCGTTCGATGAAAGTCACGACGCCAGTATTGCCGTCAATACGACAACTCATCCGGTGGTTCAACGGGGACGCCAAGATCATATCCATGCGCGCGTTCTGGTCACCCACGAACGTTCCGGTCGTGCAGACCGGTCGGATGGCTCACCAATTCCTTTGGCCGACAGCCTAGCTCGGAATTCGGCCGAGGATGCCCTGCACGAGGGTGGTGGCGTCGTCGCCGAGGTCGCGTCCGATGACATCGACGTCGACAACGACGTTGGCCTTGGCCGCCAGGGCCCGCAGTGCGCTGGTGTGCTGGCGGCCGACGTCGGTGGTGCGCCCGTTGTCCTGCACCGTCCCCAGGGTGCTGCGCACCGATGTCACCGGGCCGGTTTGCACCGGTGTTCCGACGCTGTAGACACCGGACACGCCACCGTGCGAGTACGTCAATTGCCTTCCGGCGCAGCTGTTGATCTGTTTGGTGGCGCCGGCGACGAAAGCCTGTGCGGCCGCGGCGTTGTCGAATGTCGCGACGAACTCCGAAACCCCGTGCGGGAAACCAGTGGTGTGCTGACCCAAGTCCACGCCGTAGATGGCACGGTAACCGCTGTCGCGATAGGACGCCGTCAAGCCGTTGAACACCGCTTCGGTGCACTCCGGGGGGTCGAAGCTGTCGCCGGGTTGCAGGTCGTGCGTCTGGGTCCATGTCTTGTTGACGTACATGCCGGGCGCCTTGATGAGGCCGGCAACATCTTCCCCGGTGAGCACCAGCGACTGCAGGCCCTCGGGCGTCACCGACGGTTCCGCCGGCGCGGGCGTAGTGGCACTCGACTTCGGCGCGCCCCCGGCGGTGGTTCCCCCGGAGTGCGCCGTTGACTGGCCGGCGTGATCGTCACCGAGGGTCGCCCACAGCACCAGCGCCACCGCGGCGAGGACGGTGAAGGCGTACGACAGCGTCAGTCCAACCAGCGCGCGGTTGCGGCCGTGGTCGCCGCGCCGGCGGATATCTTTAAGGGCGAAGTGCCCCAACACCGCTCCGACCGGGGCCAGCAGAAACGCGAACACGACCGACAGCGTCGCCAGCGTGTTCACTTCGTCGGAGGGCGGGCGCTGGTGCTGTGGGCCCGGCGGCGGAGGCGGCGGTGCGCCGGGGTCGAAGGGGTTGGGCCAACTGGGGCCCTGCCAGCTAGCGGTCATGAGACCGGGTCGTAGTCACCAGTCGTGGCCTCCCCGTCGGACTTCGCGCGCTCGACGGCGAAGCACAAGATGTCGTGATCCTAAGTGAGGTTGACGGGCTTGAGAATTCAGCCGACCCATCCGTCGACCCCACCGCCTTTTCGCGCGTGATGAACCTAGTCGGTCAACCGTCTTCGCATTTCAGGACATGTCGCGCTGGCATCAATCGGCATAGTGCCCGATAGTCGAAAGCAACAAGTGAGCGCCGATGTCATCAGAGGTGGGGTTTATGCGTGACGACTCGCCACGCTGGAACAACCGCGATCGTGCCGAGGCCGCCGCGGTGGAGCGCGCATGAGCACGCGCCGCCACATCATCGTCAGCGGTGACGACGTGCTCGCGACCACGATCGCCGAGGAACTGAACCGCGCGGGCGCCACGATCGTCAAGCTGCACAGCGAGGAGCTCAGCGGTGCCGATCTTGCCCGCGCAAGCGCGATCGTGTGCGCGGGTGCTGATGACGCGAAGAATCTCGAAATCGCCTTACTGGCAAGGAAAACGAATCCCCACGT
>NZ_LZMB01000122.1 GCF_001673555.1 Mycobacterium sp. 1165178.9
GGACCCCGCCGCGGGTCCGCGGCGGGGGCTCGATCCGGCGATCTACCGGGAAGCCGCGGTGCTGCGGGACCGGACGGGCGTGGTGCGGGGGTGCTCGCCCGTTCGGGCTGCAGACGGTCCCGCAGGAATTCGTCGCGCTCGTTCATGGGCTCCTCGCGTGCCGGGTGATCGATCGCCGCCCCGATCGGCCGGCGGCGACGAACGCATCACGTGATCATCGCCACCGTCGAACCTGCGACGCCGGGTGTGACCAATTCCGTCCAGTATCTCTTGTCGCGCGTCGTACGCGAACCCGCAAACTCGGCTGCGCGCCGCTACGGGCGGTCGTGACGCGCCCGGCTGGGTGCTGAGCAGGCTCGTACTCGCGCCCGACAACATCGCCGACCGGCCCGGCGCCCCGAATTGGTTCCATAGCTGCGGTAATCCCGGGAGGCCCAGGTCTAGTGCGGCCTTGCTCAAAGAGTTTGCTGACGAGGGCGCCGGACCGGGGGTGGACGCAATCGGGGCGCAACGGCGGCAGCGAAATTTACGACGCTGCCACCTGGCGGTTAGACTTGTCGAAGTTGGCATGTCAGGCGGGTATTGTCATATCGTTTTACGACTTGTCGAGACCGGTTCCAGGCCGCCGTTCAAAGCTGCACGGGCATCCCTAACAGGATCATCTGGGGCACAGCCCATCGAGACAAGACCGAAGGGGTTCTAGCCCGCAACCTAAAGGGCGCGACCTCGTCGGGGCCGCAGGTAACGGCCGCGCAGAACGTTCAGGTGAAGGGTCAGGTGCATATGACGCCCAAGCGCGTCGGGTTATACAACCCCGCGTTCGAGCACGACTCGTGCGGGGTTGCCATGGTCGTCGATATGCACGGCCGTCGTAGCCGCGACATCGTGGATAAGGCAATCACCGCGCTGCTGAACCTGGAGCACCGGGGTGCCCAGGGCGCCGAGCCCCGCAGTGGTGACGGCGCCGGCATCATGCTTCAGGTCCCCGACGCCTTCCTGCGCGAGGTCGTCGACTTCGAATTGCCCCCCGAAGGCAGCTATGCCACCGGCATCGCGTTCCTGCCGCAGTCGTCCAAGGACGCCGCGGCGGCGTGTGCGGCGGTGGAGAAGATCGCCGAGGCCGAGGGCCTGACGGTGCTGGGCTGGCGCAACGTGCCCATCGACGACTCGTCACTCGGCGCCCTGTCCCGTGACGCGATGCCCACCTTCCGCCAGGTATTCATGGCGGGCGCGTCCGGCATGACGCTGGAGCGCCGCGCCTACGTGGTGCGTAAGCGCGCCGAGCATGAATTGGGCACCAAGGGTCCTGGCCAGGACGGCCCCGGCCGCGAAACCGTCTATTTCCCAAGCCTTTCCAGTCAGACACTCGTCTACAAGGGCATGCTGACCACCCCCCAGCTCAAGGCGTTTTACCTTGACCTGCAAGACGATCGGTTGACCAGTGCGCTGGGCATCGTGCACTCCCGGTTCTCCACCAACACCTTCCCGTCGTGGCCGCTGGCGCACCCGTTCCGTCGCGTCGCGCACAACGGTGAGATCAACACCGTCACCGGTAACGAGAACTGGATGCGCGCCCGCGAGGCGCTGATAAAGACCGACGTTTTCGGGACCGAAGCCGACGTCGAGAAGTTGTTCCCGATCTGTACGCCCGGGGCGTCCGACACGGCGCGGTTCGATGAGGCGCTCGAACTTCTCCACCTGGGCGGGCGGAGCCTGGCCCATGCGGTGTTGATGATGATCCCCGAGGCCTGGGAGCGCAACGAGTCGATGGACCCCGCGCGACGGGCGTTCTACGAGTACCACGCCTCGTTGATGGAGCCGTGGGACGGTCCGGCGTCGATCACGTTCACCGACGGAACCATCATCGGCGCCGTGCTCGACCGTAATGGCTTGCGCCCCTCGCGAATCTGGGTCACCGAAGACGGCTTGGTGGTCATGGCGTCCGAGGCCGGCGTGCTGGACCTGGACCCGGCCAAGGTGGTCCGCCGGATGCGGTTGCAGCCCGGCCGCATGTTCCTGGTGGACACCGCGCAGGGACGCATCGTCTCCGACGAGGAGATCAAGGCGGAGCTGGCCGCCGAGCACCCGTACCAGGAATGGCTGGACAGGAACCTGGTGCCGCTCGACGACCTGCCACAGGGCAACTACAAGCGGATGCCCCATGACCGACTGGTCAAGCGTCAGCAGATATTCGGCTACACCTACGAGGAACTCAACCTCTTGGTCGCGCCGATGGTCCGCAGCGGCGCCGAGCCGATCGGGTCGATGGGCACCGACACCCCGGTCGCGGTGCTCTCGCAGCGGCCCCGGATGCTCTACGACTACTTCCAGCAGCTCTTCGCGCAGGTGACCAACCCGCCGCTGGACGCCATCCGCGAGGAGGTGGTGACCAGCCTGCAGGGCACCACCGGCGGCGAGCGCGACCTGCTCACGCCGACCGAGCGCTCGTGTCATCAGATCGCGCTGTCCCAGCCGATTCTGCGCAACCGGGAGCTGGCGAAGCTGATCAACCTCGACCCGGATGACGAGGTCAACGGGCGCCCGCACGGCATGCGCTCCAAAGTGATTCGCTGTCTGTATCCCGTCGCCGAGGGTGGCGCCGGGCTGGCTGCCGCGCTCGAGGAGGTGCGCGCGCAGGCTTCGGCGGCGATCGCTGACGGCGCGCGAGTGATCATCCTGTCCGACCGTGAATCCGACGAAGAGATGGCGCCCATCCCGTCGCTGCTCGCGGTGGCGGGGGTGCATCACCACCTGGTGCGCGACCGGACCCGGACCCACGTCGGTCTGGTAGTGGAAACCGGTGACGCCCGCGAGGTCCACCACATGGCCGCGCTGGTCGGCTTCGGTGCCGCGGCGATCAACCCGTACATGGCGTTCGAGTCCATCGAGGACATGCTCGATCGCGGCGTGATCGAGGGCATCGACCGCAAGACGGCGCTGAGCAACTACATCAAGGCCGCCGGCAAGGGCGTGCTGAAAGTCATGTCCAAGATGGGCATCTCGACGGTCGCGTCCTACACCGGTGCCCAGTTGTTCCAGGCGGTCGGCATTTCCGAGGACGTGCTCAGCGAGTACTTCACCGGTTTGAGCTGCCCCATCGGGGGCGTCACCCTGGACGACATCGCCGCCGACGTCGCAGCCCGGCACGCGCTGGCCTACCTGGACCGCCCGGACGAGCGGGCCCACCGCGAGCTCGAGGTGGGCGGGGAATACCAGTGGCGCCGCGAGGGCGAGTACCACCTGTTCAACCCCGAGACCGTCTTCAAGCTGCAGCACGCGACGCGCACCGGCCAGTACAAGGTGTTCAAGGACTACACCCGTCTGGTCGACGACCAGAGCGAGCGGATGGCATCGCTGCGCGGCCTGCTCAAGTTCCGGGCGGGGATCAATCCCCCGATTCCGGTGGAAGAGGTCGAGCCCGCCAGCGAAATCGTCAAGCGCTTCTCGACCGGGGCGATGAGCTACGGCTCGATCTCCGCCGAGGCGCACGAGACGCTGGCCATCGCGATGAACCGGCTGGGCGGCCGGTCCAACAGCGGTGAAGGCGGCGAGGACGTCAAGCGGTTCGATCGCGATCCCAACGGCGATTGGCGGCGCAGCTCGATCAAACAGGTCGCCTCCGGGCGGTTCGGCGTCACGTCGCACTACCTGACGAACTGCACCGACATCCAGATCAAGATGGCGCAAGGCGCGAAACCCGGTGAGGGCGGCCAGCTTCCGGGGCACAAGGTGTACCCGTGGGTTGCCGAGGTGCGCCACTCCACCCCCGGCGTCGGCCTGATTTCGCCGCCGCCGCACCACGACATCTACTCCATCGAGGATCTGGCGCAGCTGATCCACGACCTGAAGAACGCCAACCCGTCCGCGCGGGTGCACGTCAAGCTGGTCTCCGAGAACGGCGTCGGCACGGTGGCCGCGGGCGTGTCGAAGGCCCACGCCGACGTGGTGCTGATCTCCGGGCACGACGGTGGCACCGGCGCGACTCCGCTGACCTCGATGAAGCACGCCGGGGCGCCGTGGGAGCTGGGGCTGGCCGAGACGCAGCAGACGTTGCTGCTGAACGGATTACGCGACCGGATCGTGGTTCAGGTCGACGGCCAGCTCAAGACGGGCCGCGATGTGATGATCGCGGCGCTACTCGGCGCCGAGGAATTCGGTTTCGCCACCGCGCCGCTGGTGGTCTCCGGCTGCATCATGATGCGGGTCTGCCATCTGGACACCTGCCCCGTGGGGGTGGCCACCCAAAACCCGGTGCTGCGCGAACGCTTCACCGGCAAGCCCGAATTCGTCGAGAACTTCTTCATGTTCATTGCCGAAGAGGTGCGCGAATACATGGCCCAGTTGGGATTCCGCACGCTCAACGAGGCCGTCGGCCAGGTGAACTCCTTGGACATGACGCTGGCGCGGGCCCACTGGAAAGCGCACCGGCTGGACCTGGCCCCGGTGCTGCACGAGCCGGAATCGGCGTTCATGAACCAGGACCTGTACTGCAGCTCGCGCCAAGACCACGGTCTGGACAAGGCGCTGGACCAGCAGTTGATCGTGATGAGCCGCGAGGCGCTGGACTCCGGCAAGCCGGTGCGGTTCTCCACGACTATCAGCAACGTCAACCGGACCGTGGGCACCATGCTCGGTCATGAGGTCACCAAAGCCTATGGCGGACAAGGGTTGCCGGACGGAACCATCGACATCACGTTCGACGGCTCGGCGGGCAACAGCTTCGGTGCGTTTGTGCCGCGCGGCATCACGCTGCGCGTCTACGGCGACGCCAACGACTACGTCGGCAAGGGCCTGTCCGGCGGCCGGATCGTGGTTCGGCCCTCGGACGACGCGCCCCAGGATTACGTTGCCGAAGACAACATCATCGGCGGCAACGTGATCCTGTTCGGCGCGACCAGCGGCGAGGCGTACCTGCGCGGCGTCGTCGGCGAGCGGTTCGCCGTACGCAACTCCGGGGCGCACGCCGTCGTCGAGGGTGTCGGCGACCACGGTTGCGAATACATGACGGGCGGCAAGGTTGTCGTCCTCGGTCGCACCGGCCGCAACTTCGCGGCGGGCATGTCCGGCGGCGTGGCCTACATTTACGATCCGCAGGGCGAATTCCCAGGCAATCTCAACGCGGAGATGGTCGAGCTCGAGAGCTTGGATGAAGATGACTACGAGTGGTTGCACGGCATGATTCAGGCACACGTTGATGCCACCGATTCCGCTGTTGGCCAGCGCATTCTGGGTGACTGGTCGCAACACCAGCGGCACTTCACCAAGGTGATGCCCCGGGACTACAAGCGGGTGCTGCAAGCCATCGCCGAAGCCGAACGCGACGGCGTGGACGTTGACAAGGCGATCATGGCGGCCGCGCATGGCTGATCCGAGCGGCTTCCTGAAATACACGCATCGGGAACTGCCGAAGCGCCGGCCTGTGCCGATTAGGTTGCGTGACTGGCACGAGGTCTACGAAGAATTCGACAACGAGACCTTGCGCGAGCAGGCGACCCGCTGCATGGACTGCGGTATTCCGTTCTGCCACAACGGTTGCCCACTGGGCAACCTGATCCCGGAGTGGAACGACCTGGTTCGCAGGGACCGTTGGCGCGATGCCATCGAACGGCTACACGCAACCAACAACTTTCCCGACTTCACCGGGCGGCTGTGCCCGGCGCCCTGCGAACCGGCCTGTGTGCTCGGCATCAACCAGGATCCGGTGACGATCAAGCAGATCGAGCTGGAGATCATCGA
>NZ_LZMB01000123.1 GCF_001673555.1 Mycobacterium sp. 1165178.9
CGGCCGGGGTGAACTTCCGCGATGTGCTGGTGGCGCTGGGCATGTATCCGGGTGCCGCGCAGTTGGGCGCCGAGGGCGCGGGAATCGTCACCGAACTCGGTTCGGCCGTGACGGATTTGGCCGTCGGGGACTCGGTCATGGGGATCTTCGGGTTGGCCGGTTCCGAAGCGGTCGTTGACCGCCGGTTGGTAACCCGGGCGCCGCAGGGCTGGTCGATGGCTCAGGCCGCGGCCGTGCCGGTGGTGTTCTTGACGGCGTATTACGGGCTGTCGGTGCTGGCGGGCCTGCGCGCCGGGCAACGGGTGCTGGTGCACGCCGCCACCGGTGGCGTGGGCATGGCCGCGGTACAGCTGGCCCGGCACTGGGGTGCGGAGGTGTTCGCGACCGCCAGCCGCGGCAAATGGGACACGCTGCGCGCCATGGGATTCGACGATGCGCACATCGCCGATTCCCGCACGCTGGATTTCGAGGAGAAATTCGCCGCCGGCGTGGACGTGGTGCTCAACTCTCTGGCAGGGGAATTCAACGACGCGTCGCTGCGCCTGCTGGGGCCCGGCGGCCGCTTCATCGAGATGGGTAAGACCGATCTGCGTGACCCGGATGCCGTCGCATCGGCCCACCCCGGGGTGACCTATCGGGCGTTCGATCTCATGGAGGCGGGCCCGGACCGCATCGCCGAGATGCTGGCGGTGTTGATGGGGTTGTTCGCAGCAGGGGTCCTGGCGCCGTTGCCGGTCAAGGCGTTCGACGCGCGCAGCGCCGCCGATGCCTACCGGTTCGTCAGCCAGGCCCGCCACATCGGCAAGGTCGTGCTGACCATGCCCGATGGGCCCGCCGGGCTGGCCGGCGGCACCGCGCTGATCACCGGCGGCACCGGCATGGCGGGTTCGGCGGTGGCGCGACATCTCGTCGAGCGGCACCGGGTGCCCCATGTGATGCTGGTCAGCCGCAGCGGTGAACGCGCAGACGGCATCGCCGAGCTCGCCGCCGAGTTGCGCGACGCGGGGGCTTCGGTGGCCGTGGTGGCCTGCGATGTCGGCGACCGCGACGCCCTCGCGGCGTTGCTGGCGCAGGTGCCGGAACGGTATCCGTTGCGGTCGGTGTTCCACGCCGCGGGCGTGCTCGACGACGCCGTGATCGCGTCCTTGACACCCGCGCGCATCGACAGGGTGTTGCGGGCCAAGGCCGACGGCGCCTGGCATCTGCACGAGCTCACCAAAAAGCTGGATCTGTCGGCGTTCGTGGCGTTTTCGTCGATGGCGGGCATCGTGGGCGCGCCGGGCCAAGGGAATTACGCCGCGGCCAACAGCTTCCTCGACGCGCTGGCGGTGCATCGCCGCGCCCACGGCCTGCCGGGCCTGTCGGTGGCGTGGGGGATGTGGGACGAGACCTCCACGATGACCCAACACCTCGGTGAGCGCGACAAGGCCAGGATGAGCCGGGCCGGCC
>NZ_LZMB01000124.1 GCF_001673555.1 Mycobacterium sp. 1165178.9
TGGTCGCCCAGCGGCTCAGCGCCTTCGGCACCCACCTGATCGCCTACGATCCCTACGTTTCGCCGGCCCGCGCCGCACAGTTGGGTATCGAGCTGCTGACGCTGGACGAACTGTTGACCCGCGCCGACTTCATCTCAGTGCACCTGCCGAAGACGCCGGAGACAGCGGGCCTGATCGACAAGGACGCGCTGGCGAAGACCAAGCCGGGCGTCATCATCGTCAACGCCGCTCGCGGTGGTCTGGTGGACGAGGCCGCGCTGGCCGACGCGGTGCGCAGTGGCCACGTGCGCGCGGCCGGTCTGGACGTCTTCTCCAAAGAGCCGTGCACCGACAGCCCGCTGTTCGAGCTGCCTCAAGTGGTGGTGACGCCGCATCTGGGGGCGTCGACCGAAGAGGCGCAGGACCGGGCCGGCACCGACGTCGCCGCAAGCGTCAAGCTCGCCCTCGCTGGGGAATTCGTTCCCGACGCGGTCAACGTCGGCGGTGGCGTGGTCAACGAGGAGGTTGCGCCCTGGCTGGACCTGGTGCGCAAACTCGGGGTGCTGGCCGCAACGCTCTCCGACGGTCCGCCGGTGTCGTTGTCGGTGCAGGTGCGCGGTGAGTTGGCCTCAGAAGACGTTGAGGTGCTTAAGCTTTCGGCGCTGCGCGGGTTGTTCTCGGCCGTCGTCGAGGGGCCGGTGACGTTCGTCAACGCCCCCGCGCTGGCCGAAGAGCGCGGCATCGTCGCCGAAATCGGCACCGCGTCGGAAAGCCCGAACCACCGCAGCGTGGTCGACGTCCGCGCGGTCGCGCACGACGGCACCGCCGTCAACGTCGCCGGCACCCTGTCCGGGCCGCAGTTGGTGGAGAAGATCGTTCAGATCAACGGCCGCAACTTCGATCTGCGCGCCCAGGGCATCAACCTGGTGATCAACTATGTCGACCAACCCGGCGCGCTGGGCAAGATCGGGACGCTGCTGGGGTCGGCCGGGGTGAACATCGAAGCGGCGCAGCTCTCCGAGGACGCCGAGGGCCCGAGTGCGACGATCCTGCTGCGGCTGGACCAGGACGTGCCGGGCGACGTGCGGGCGGAAATCGGCGCGGCCGTCGGCGCCAACAAGCTTGAGGTGGTTGATCTGTCGTGACGGCTGATGCGCACCGACGCGATGAGATGGGGCGCCGATGAAGCTGGCGGTGATCGAGGGCGACGGTATCGGGCCCGAAGTCATTTCCGAGGCCATCAAAGTCCTGGACACGGTGTTGCCCGGCGTGGACAAGACCAGCTACGACCTCGGGGCGCGGCGGTATCACGCCACCGGCGAGCTACTGCCGGATTCGGTCGTCGAAGAGTTGCGCGCGCATGACGCCATCCTGCTCGGGGCCATCGGTGACCCGTCGGTGCCCAGCGGCGTGCTGGAGCGAGGGCTGTTGCTGCGCCTGCGTTTCGAGCTGGATCATCACATCAACCTCCGGCCGGGCCGGCTGTATCCGGGAGTGAACAGCCCGCTGGCCGGCAACCCCGAGATCGACTTCGTGGTGGTGCGCGAGGGGACCGAAGGCCCCTACACCGGCACCGGCGGCGCCATCCGCGTCGGGACGCCCAACGAAGTGGCGACCGAGGTAAGCCAGAACACGGCTTTCGGCGTGCGTCGCGTGGTGGCCGACGCGTTCGAGCGGGCCCAGCGACGACGAAAGCACTTGACACTGGTGCACAAAACCAACGTGCTCACCTTCGCCGGCAAGCTGTGGTCGCGCATCGTGACCGAGGTCGGCCGCGACTACCCCGACGTCGAGGTCGCTTATCAGCACGTCGACGCCGCGACCATCTTCATGGTCACCGACCCCGCTCGCTTCGACGTGATCGTCACCGACAACCTGTTCGGCGACATCATCACCGACCTGTCGGCGGCGGTGTGCGGCGGAATTGGGTTGGCGGCCAGTGGAAATATCGACGGCACCCGGGCGAATCCGTCGATGTTCGAGCCGGTCCACGGCAGCGCCCCGGACATCGCCGGGCAGGGCATCGCCGATCCGACCGCCGCCATCATGTCGGTGGCGCTGCTGCTCGCCCATCTCGGCGAGGACGACGCTGCTATGCGGGTGGACCGGGCCGTCGAGCAGTATCTGGCGACGCGTGGGAACGAACGGCGCGCCACCACCGAAGTCGGCGAACGGATTGCTGCCGGGCTCTAGTCTCCAGGCCGGGCGGCAGCAGCCGCGTCGGCACCAGTGGCACGGCCGCCATGGGGAACAACGCGCACAACATCCATGCCGGTGGGTATTTCGCGGCCGAGATCAAGGCACCGAACAGTGGGGGGCCGGCCGCCGCCATCATCCGCTGGGTGGTGTTCTGGATGCCGAGGGCACGCCCGCTCCAATACGGCCCGGCGAATTCGGTGATGGCGGTGGCTTCCAGCCCGTTGTCGAGAACCGCGATCACCGCGATGGCGACCATCAGCACCGCCTGCCACCGGGTGTTCATGTAATCGGCCCACGCCAGCAACAGCAGAATCAGCACCGCGGCACTCGCGATGTAGCGCACCGGTCGCATGCGTGAGCCAAGCCGATCGGACCAGCGGCCCACGGCCACGCGACCGAGCGCGCCGAGCAGCTGCGAGAGGGTGACCAAACCGCCGGCAGCCGCGACCGACCAGTGCAGGTTTCTGATCAGCCACACCAGCATGAACGTCACGGTCACCGTTTGCGGCATCATCAGCAGACCCGCCAC
>NZ_LZMB01000125.1 GCF_001673555.1 Mycobacterium sp. 1165178.9
CTTGGTCAGCACCGCGGTCGGCGCCGCCGAAGAGGCGCAGCGACAACGTGGTTGGAGCCTGGAGGTCATCGATCTGCGGTCCCTGGTGCCACTCGACTTCGATACCGTCGCCTCATCGATCCACCGGACCGGACGCTGCGTGGTGATGCACGAGGGCCCGAGAAGCCTGGGGTATGGAGCGGGTGTGGCCGCCCGCATTCAAGAGGAGTTGTTTTACGAGCTTGAGGCGCCGGTGTTGCGCGCGTGCGGGTTCGACACCCCGTACCCGCCGGCGCGGCTGGAAAAGTGGTGGCTGCCCGGACCCGACCGGCTGCTGGATTGCGTCGAACGCGTGTTGGCGCAGCCATGAGTGACGGGCGTATCAAGCCGTTTCGCGTCCCCGACCTCGGCGAGGGACTGGAAGAAGTCACCGTGACGCAGTGGCACGTGGCGATCGGGGACGATGTCGAGCTCAATCAGGTGCTGTGCACGGTGGAGACCGCCAAGGCCGAGGTGGAAATCCCGAGCCCGTACGCCGGACGGATCGTCGAAAGGAATGGCGCCGAAGGCGATACGGTCAGCGTGGGAGCGGTGCTGCTGCAGATCGATGACCTCCAGGCTCCAACCACGTTGTCGCTGCGCCTCTTCGGCGGCGCCGACCGCGGTGCTGACCAAG
>NZ_LZMB01000126.1 GCF_001673555.1 Mycobacterium sp. 1165178.9
ACGACGCGTGGTTGACCGACCTGGGCACCCACGCGCTCCGCGATCTGCCCCGTCCCGAGCGGGTTGTGCAGCTGTGCCATCCCGACCTCTGCAACGAATTTCCACCGCTTCGGAAGCGTGAAGCGCCCGGAATGTCTGGGACTCAACATCTTCCCGCTCAGCTGACCAGCTTCGTGGGCCGCGCCACCGAGATGGACGACGTGCGAAGCATTCTCGCGCAAAGCAGGTTGGTGACGTTGACGGGCGCCGGCGGCGTGGGCAAAACCCGGTTGGCGGTGCAGGTAGCGGCCTCAGTCGCGAGCGACTACGCCGACGGGATTTGCTATGTCGACCTGGCTCCGATCACCGACCCTGACCTCGTGCCGGTCACCGCGGCCCGGACGTTGGGTTTGCCGGACCAGCCGGGGCGGTCCCCAGAGAAAAGCCTGCTGCAGGTCATCGGCGACCGGCACATGCTGATGGTGCTCGACAACTGCGAGCACCTGCTGGACGCCAGCGCCGGACTCGCCACGGCGTTGCTGGCAGCATGCCCGCGACTGAAGGCCTTGGCGACGAGTCGTGAGCCGATCGGCGTGAGCGGCGAGGTGATATGGCGGGTGCCGTCGCTGTCCTTCGAGGGCGACGCCGGGCGACTCTTCGAAGACCGCGCCCGCCACGCGTGTCCCGATTTCTGTGTCAACGACGACAACGCCGCCGCTGTCAACGAGATCTGTCGTCGCCTCGACGGCATGCCCCTCGCGATAGAGCTGGCGGCCGCGCGGGTGCGCGCGTTGTCCCCCGCCGAAATACTCGCCGGGTTGCAAGACCGATTCCGGTTGTTGACCGGCGGGTCGCGGACGGCCGTGCGGCGCCAGCAGACGTTGCAAGCCTCGGTGGACTGGTCCTACGCGCTGTTGACCGAACCGGAGCGGATCTTGTTCCGTAGGTTCGGGGTTTTCATGGGCGGCTTCGACCTCGACGCGTGCCGGGAAGTGGTATGCGACGAGGATCTGGCGCCGCACCAGGTGCTCGATGTGCTGGCGTTGCTGATTGACAAGTCGCTGGTAATCGCCGAAACCGTCGGTGGCGCAACGCGATACCGACTGCTGGAAACGATCCGCCAGTATGCGCAGGAAAGACTGAGCGAATCCGTTGAGGCCATCGCTGTGCGCAACCGGCACCGCGACCACTACACCGCGATGGCAGCGGCACTCGACGCCCCGGGTGAGGTCAGCCTGGAGCTCCTGCTCGACCGAGCTGAAGCCGACATCGACAACTTACGTGCGGCCTTCGCATGGAGCCGGGAGAACCTCGACGCCGACAGCGCATTGCAGCTCGCCACCTCCCTGCTGCCGCTGTGGTTGACGCGAGGCCTTCCCAAGGAGGGATCTGACTGGCTCGACCTCGGCCTGGCCGACGCGGACATCGGGGGCGCCGATGTGACACCCCGGGCGATGGCGCGGGCTTTGGCCGACAAAGCATTTCTGGACAACATGCGGGACGCGGAAAGCCTTGCGCGAGCCCAGCGCTCGCTGACAATAGCTCGCGAGCTGGATGACCCGGCACTGCTGGCGCGCACCCTCACCGCCTGCGGCCGGCTCGCCGCCTGGAACTCCGAGTTGGCCCGACCGTATCTGTCGGAGGCGGAGACTTTGGCCCGAGCCATGGGCGACCGGTGGCGACTGAGCCAGATCCTATACAGCCAAGCGCTCACCGCCATCGTCGGTGCGGGCGATCTGGACGCCGCGGTCGCCGCAGCGACGGAGGGCCGCGACGTCGCCGACGAGGTCGGCGACCGGGGCTATTCGCGCGGGTGCCGGTTCTGTCTTTCCATAGTGCCATGGGTGCGAGGGGACATCGCCGAGACCGAGGCGCAGTACCGGCAGCTGATGATCGAAGCGGACGCGGCGCACGCCCTGATCTGGCAGGTGAACGCACGGTCGTACCTATGTCTTACGCTCGCCCATGGCGGAAAGGCGGCCGAAGGCCGCGCCGTGGCGCTCGAGGCGCTCGAGGGTGCCGCCGAGATCGGCCGGTACCAGGAAGGTGTGGTGTATGCGGCGCTGGCCTTTGCCGCCCTCGCCGGCGGCGACGTCGGCGGAGCCGTCGATGCCAGCGAAGCGGCCCGCGAACGATTCGGTGACCGGCCGCTTGCGGCCACGACTACCAAGCCCTCGGCGCAGGTCGCGCTCGCCCGTGGTGATTTGGCGTCGGCACGCCGCTTTGCCGAGGAAGACGTTGCCAGTGCGGTGGGGTGGTTTACGGTGGAGGCGCTTACCACGCGTGCGCGCGTGGCGTTGGCGGAAAACGAACCGGGGCAGGCCGAGCGCGACGCCCACGACGCCTTGACGCGCGCCGTAGACACGGGAATCCACTCCTTGGTGCCCGACCTGCTGGAGTGCCTCGCCCGTCTGAGTCACCTGGCCGGTAGCCACCTGGACGCGGCAAGGCTTTTCGGCGCGGCGCACGCGGTGCGTGAGCGAACCGGTATCGTCCGCTTTCGGGTATACGACGCGGACTATGCGGCATCGGTGGATGCGGCACGTCGAGCGTTGAGCGAGAAGGAGTTCGATGATGCCTGGGCCGCTGGCGCGGCCCTGTCCATGGACGAGGCGATCACGTACGCCCGCCGCGGGCGAGGTGAACGCAAGCGTCCGCCCAGCGGTTGGGACTCATTGACCCCGGCCGAGTGCGACGTCGTCCGCCTCGTCAGCGAAGGACTGGCCAATAAGGAGATCGGCGATCGGCTGTTCATCTCGCCTCGGACCGTGCAGACCCATCTCACCCACGTGTACGGCAAACTCGGGCTCACGTCGCGGATGCAGTTGGCGCAAGAAGCGTCTCGCCGATCAGTGGCCGATTAGGTCCAATGTCCCCAGCTCGCGGATCGCCTGGCAGCCGCGGCTGAGCATGGTCAGCACCATGTCGTCGCCCCGCGCGGTGGCCGCGGCGAACGCGAAACCCAGCGCGGAGATCAGTGGCGCCTGCAGCACCCCGAGCCGGTAATCGCGCCAACATGTTTCGCTGTCGTAGTCGCTGACCCCACCGGCCGTCAGCGCGCGGTGATAGTCGGCGACGAGCTCTTCCTCGATGCCGGCGCGCAGTTGCGAATTGAGACTGGTCGCGGTGAAGTAGGCGAGATCTCGGGCCGGCAAGCCCACACCGAGCGTCTGCCAGTCGACCACGCTGACCCTGGTTCGTTCGGGATCGAACAGCAGGTTGTCCAGCCGGTAGTCGCCGTGCAGCAAGGCAAACCGGTCGTATTCGGATAGCAGCCACGGTGCGATCGAACCCATTGCCGCGCTGAAGGTGTCCCGGTCTTCCGGGCTCATCCGATCGCCCAGCTTCTCCAGGGTGATGTCGGCGCTCATCGTGGCCACCTCGCCCATACCGTTCGCGCCGGCCTCATCCGGCCGACCGAACGCGATGCCAGGAAAATCAAGCCAGACGGGGTCACACCAGGTGGGTGCGTGCAGCCCCGCCAGCGCCGTAACCGCAAGGCGCGCTTCGGTTTCGCCGCAGCCGATGAGCTGATCGCCCTGCACCGCCGGCGCCTGGTCGGCGAGCAACAGGGCGAAGTCCATTGCATCATCGGTGATCTCGGAATAGAAGCACCGTGGCGTCGGCACTTGGACCCGATCCGCCACCCAGGAGTAGAACGCGCATTCGCTGCGATAGCCGATCACCACGCGGTCGCGCACCGTATCGTCCTGGGCCGGCAGTTTGATCACAAAGGTCTGCGGCAAGTCGCCGGGATCCGTCGCATAGCGAGCGGTAACCCGGTAGGTCGCCCCGGTTTGTCCCGTACCGATCGCGGACACCTCCACGTCTTCGACCTCGACTGGCGTGCCGCCGCCGCTAAGCGCGGCCGACAACCACTGCGGGGTCACATCGCCCGGGTAACGCGGTATCGACAGCACAGCACTCATCAGCAACACGCCTCCTGTACAGCTCGGGTCCGACTGACAAACTGTAAGGCATACCGCAAGTGTTGCGGTCAACCGCGGTGCGCTAGTCGGCCAGAATGCGCCATTCGGCAGCTTCGTGCTGCTGGCGCCAGAATTCGTCGAAACGACCACCCGCAGCGAGTAATTCGTCAACCGTTCCATCTTCGACCACTCGGCCGTTGTCGACGAACAGGACGCGGTCGGCGTGACTGATGCTGGCCAGCCGATGCGCGACGATCACCTGGGTGCGCGATTGTGGGTCGGCGGTCAGCGCGTCGACCACCGCGGCCTCGTTCTCGGTGTCCAGCGCGCTGGTGGCCTCGTCTACCAGCAGTATCGGTGCGGGCTTGAGCAGAGCGCGGGCGATGCTGACCCGTTGTCGCTCACCACCGGACAGTGCCGAGCCGGCCTCTCCGACGACGGTGTCGGCACCGTCGGGAAGCCTCCCGACGAGTTCGTCGACGCGGGCGAGCGCCACGGCCCGCGCGAACTGCTCGTCGCCGGCGCCGGGATCTCCGGCGAACACATTGTCGCGGATCGACCCGTGGAACAGGTAGGGATGCTGGAACACCACGCTGCTGGCCGCCCGCCGCGCTTCGCCGTCCAGCGTCGCCACGTCTACTCCGTCGATAAGCACCCGGCCGCCGGTGGGCTCGTGCAGCCCGGCGATCAGCGCCAGGATGGTGCTCTTGCCCGAGCCGGACGGTCCGACGATCGCCGTGGTGCTGCCCGGCTCCAGGGTGAAGCTCACCCCGTCGAGCACCGGCGCACCGGCGCCGTCGTAACGGAATACGACGTCGTCGAATTCGACGCGGGGTGCCGTGGCGCCGGCCAGCGAAGCAGCGCCGACCTTCACCAGCGGTGCGGCGAGCACCGAGCGGATGTTGTCGAGCGTGGCGCGGGTGCTTTCCAGCGCCGGCGCCAGTTCGCTGATGGTGGTGAACGGTTCGAGGTAGCGCACGATGACGACGATCAGCGCGATGGCCTCGGCCACCGTGAGCGTTCCATTCACGGTCAGCGCTGTGGTCGCCCCGGCCAGCAGGATCAGCGCCAGCTGGCTGGCGAGGCTGAACAGCAGCTGCCCGGGAACCTGCATCGAGAGCAAGCGCATGGTGGCGCCGTGTTGTGCCGCCAGTGCGTCGCCGACGAGGCTCCTGGCGGGCTCGACGCGTCGCGCCGCCCGCAGCGCCTGCTGGGTTCGGGCGAACTCGATGATCCGTTCGGTGAGCGCGCTGTTGGCGTCTGCGGCCGCGGCATCCGCGCGCCGCGCCAGGCGGGCCGATGCCCACAGCGCGCCCAACAGCAGCGGCAGGCCGCCCAGCGCGGCGACCCCCAGCTGCCAGGAGACCGGCAACAACACCGCGATGGCCGCGGGCAGCAGGATGGCGGAGATCAGCGGCGTGAGCAGGTTGACGACCAGACCGACGAGTTCCGGACCGGTGGCCGCGATCGCCTGCCGTGCCGTCGCGGTGTGCTGGGCGGTGAACCAATCCAGCCGCACACCGGGCAGCCGATCCGCCACGTCGTGCTGGCTGTGATCCAGCACGGCGAAGCCAAGGTTGAAACCGATACGGGCGGTTGCCGTGTCGATCGCCCAGCCGGTCACGGTGGCCGAAGTAAGCCAGCCCAGCCACACCAGCGCGCGCCGCGGGTCGTCGCTGAACAGCGCCCCGACTAAGGGGACCAGCAGCACGGTGGCCATCGCGCGCACCACCACGGACATCAATGCCAGCACCGTATAGGTGATGACCCGGTTGCGGCGATCAGGCGGGACCAGACTCAACCACGTGCGAATCATCGTGCCCCCTCGCCCGTCGTGCCGGCGGTCAGCTGGTCGCGCCTGCCGCCCTCCCATAACCGTCGGTATCGGCCGTCGGCGGTCAGCAACTCGTCGTGCGTGCCACGTTCGACGATGCGGCCGTGGTCGAGCACGACAATCTGGTGGGCTCGGGTGATGGTATGCAGTCGATGGGCGATCACCAGCACGGTGCGGTCCTTCGTCAACCGGTTGAGTGCTTGCTGCACAAGGTATTCCGATTCCGGGTCGGCGAAGGCAGTTGCCTCGTCAAGGATCAGCACCGGGGTGTCGGCCAGGATCGCGCGGGCGACGGTGAGCCGTTGGCGTTCGCCGCCAGAGAGCCCGCTTCCGGCGCCCAGCACGGTGTCGTAGCCGTCCGGCAGTCGCATGATGCGGTCGTGGATCTGGGCCTCGCGCGCCGCTTGCTGGACTTGTGCCGCGGTGGCATCGGGGACGGCCAGCGCGATATTTTCCGCCACGGTGCCGTGCACCAATTGTGTTTCCTGCAGCACGAATCCGACCTGGGCATAGAGCTGGTCGGCGGTCATCGACCGAATATCCTGTCCCCCAACACGTATCGAGCCCTGCCCGACATCGTGGAACCGGGCCAGCAAGGCGGCCAGCGTCGACTTGCCCGACCCGGAGGGGCCGACCAGCGCGGTGACCGTGCTGGGCCGCAAGGTCAGCGAGACATCGTGGATAACGGGAACGTCGGGGCGGTAGCCGAACCCGACGTTCTCGAACACCACCGTGGCCGCCGAATCCTGGTCGGCGTCGTCACGGTCTCGCACGGTGAGGTCCGCCTCGTCGAGCGCGATCTGCAGGCGCCGGGCGGCCAACATGCCGGCGCGGATGCCGCCGAGTCCGTAGGCGATGCCGAGCAGCCGCGCCCCGAATGTAGTGCCCAGCAACAAAAACGGCAGTAGATCCACAGGATTCATCCGCCCCGTGACCACCAGCAACGTGCCCGTGACCACGATAAGCCAGAGGAAAGTGGAGGGACGGGTGACCAGATCCATGAAGGTCTTCTTGCCGGCCAGCGGGCGTTGCCAGGCGACCAGGAAGCCGACGTACTCGTCCAGCCGGCGCCGGAAACTGGACGCGGCCGCACCACCGAAGACGCGCATCACCGGCTGGCCTTCCAGGTATGCACCGGCCTCGCCGTTCATCGTCTCGGCCCAGCGCTGCGACTGCGGGATCCGCGGCCCCGACTGGATCGTGAGCGATGACGTCAGCACCAGGTATACGAGGACGGGCACAAACAACACCAGCGCCATCCGCCAGTCGACAGCGAACAGGTAGACCAGCACGGCCACCGGCGCGACCGCCGCGGCGACCGCGTCCGGGATGGCGTGAGTCACCAGGTAGTGCAAGGACAGTGTGTCGTCCTGCAGCAGTTGCTTGATGGATCCCGACCCGCGCGCGGTGAACCAGCCCAGGGGTAGCCGAGACAGCTTGTGCAACAGTTGCGATCGCAAATCTCGGGCGAACCGCGCATCGATGACATGGAGCCACAGGGTCAGGGCGGCACCGAGCAACGCCCCCAAACCCAGTAGCGACACCGCGGCGATGCCGATGTCGGTCAGACGGGACGCGGGCGCATCGGAAACCAGGAGCCGGGCCAACTCGACCAGTAACACAAACGGCGCAAGTTGCACCAGCGTGATCACCGCCTGAAGCACGCCCGAGGCGATCAGCGCCGACCTCAGTGGCGCGAGCAGTCGGCCGGCGCCCTGGGCTCGCCAATTCCCGCGGGCCGCCACGGCAGGTGTCGCGTTGGACACCTGCTCAGCCGATTCCAGCTGCGCCGCAATGTCTTCCGCGCTGGGCGTGACATGACCGGGTGCCTCCGGCTCGTCACCGCGCCGGGTGCCCATGGCGCGCCCGGCGCTCCAGTAGGCCTGTGCGTGAACCTCTGACTTCGGAAAGCCGAATTCGTCGCGCAGCCGCGCTCGAACCTGCTTGAGCGTCGTGGCTTCCGGCGTCGCCCATGCATACCAATCGGACCAATCCCGGCTCTCTATCGCGGCGGCGAGCGACTTCTCGTCACGGCGGGCAACCCAGTGCACCCGCAGCCGCGGATGCTGCGCGACCGGGATCAGCGTGTCGTTGGCGTCGTGCTGTTCGAGGTACATCTCGATCGGGACGTCGTCGGGGACGACTCCGATGATCCCGTTCATCCCCGGGATGGATGCCGAGTCACCGATCAGCAGGTAACCGGCCGGCTGCTCGTCGGGCACGTCGAACCGCGACGAGCCCATCAGGGCCATGACCGCGATGGTGGCCCCGGGCTGCACGGTGCGCGCCCACAACGACGCCGGGCCGGCGGGATCGTGCAGCACGATGTCGACCGCGAAGCGACCGGCGGGAACGTCGGCCTCCGAGATCGTGTACGCGCGCTGGAATTCCGTTTTCGATCCGTCCGGGTCCGGGAACCAGAACCGCAGCCACGCAGCCGGTTCCGCGTCGACGTCGTCAAACAGGGTCGGCGACGTCATGCGCACCCGCACGAAATGCGGGGCGATTCGGACGGTTTCGATCACCGTCGCGGTGTGGTCGCGCGCGCCGAAGCTGCGCAGCATCACACCGGAGAATCCGCGTGCCATTAGCGGTCCTTTCTCGCGGCGCTCCACGCCGCGACGGCCTCGCCGACCTGACGACCCGGCGGGTTCACCACCGCGAGGCCCCGGATCGATGCGGCCTTGTGGGCCGCGCACACCCCGAATTCCACACCTGCCACGACCCGCGTGGGCAGCGCGATGACCGGCCAGCCGGTCACGACTTGGTACGTTACCCCACAAACTAAGGGTTGCCTTACCATAGGTCAACCTGGGCCCGCTTCAGTAACCTGGGAGGCATGAGCGGTGATTTGGCGGCGCCCGTGTTGCTGTACGACGGGGTCTGCGGGGTGTGCAACCGGTCGGTGCGCACGATCCTTCGGTTCGATCCCGCCGGCCCCCTGCGCTTCGCGGCGCTGGAGAGTGTCTTCGCCAAAGCGATCATCGCTCGGCACCCGGAGATCGGCAGCGTCGACTCGGTGGTGTTCGTGGATGACCCCGGCGGACCCTCGGAACGGGTGGCTGTCCGATCCGAGGCAGTGCTGCGCGTGGCGAGGTATCTCGGCGGAGCGTGGCGGCTGTGCGCGGTCGCACGCCTGATTCCGGCTCCGCTGCGCGACGGGCTATACGACAGGTTCGCCGCGATCCGCTATCGCGTAGGCGGCAAGTACGACAGTTGTCCGCTGCCGGCCCCGGAGGTCCGCGCCCGCTTCGTCGCGGACTGACCGGCGTCAGTCGGTGACCGGCGCCGAAGCGAGGTCCGTCTCGGATTCCTTCCGCTTGAGCTCGGCCAGCCTGCGGTCGTCTGCCGCCGCTTGGCGGTGCTTCAGCGCAGAATCCCGGTGCTCTTCCGTGTGCGAGACGCCTTGTTGGACGGTTTGATCTTGGATTTTCGCGAACCGCTCGTGCCGAGCCGCGGATTCCTCGAGGCTATGCGCCGCCGATAGTCCCGCGCGAGCGGCGCGTTCGCGTGCCGCGGCGGCGTCATGTTCGGCGAGCTCGACATCTTCTGCCGTGAACGCTTTGATCTGTGGTGATGGTTCGTCTTCTGTGGGCATGACGTCTCCCTTGCGTCCCGTGAGTTCCAGATACCCGCCGGGAAGGGTTTGACGCTTACGCCTGTCGAGATTTCGTCCCGGGCGTGCCGGGACGACCCGTGCGCTCCCGCGGAGGCAGCGACGCTCTCTTTGAGTGCTGGTCTCCTACCGCACTCAGCGAGCTATTTCTGGCCGCGTTTTGACGCCATTCTCAATGGCTGCCGACGCGAAGAAGCGCGACATCGACACCATTCGCCATTAGCGACATTTCTTCGCCGCGCACGGGGCATGCCATCGAATGGGAACGTCATGAATAGAGTGCACCGCGACTCCATTCAGCTGCGTCCATCGCCAGCGACTATCTCGACAGGAACGATCGACGCATTGGAATGCCTTGTTTGGCTTGGCTCCGCTTGTGTAAGAGATTGCACGGCAGCCATTAAGAGCAGGAGTCAGTGGCCGATGCCGACGCTGGGAACGAGCGTTTAACCGGCAGCACCGCCAGCGGCTATTCCGCTCTGACTACCCCTGGTGCGCCAAGGTCGATCGTTATGCAGCCCGACGATCCCAGCATCACACCGGTCAGCACGGCGGCCAGCGCGAAAACCCTCAGCATCTTCGTGGTGCTCGTCATCCTCATGGGTCACGCCTTTCTTCTGTTTGAATCGCCGTAGGCATCGAAGTGCCGACGGCTACTTGATGTTATATCGGTCATTGGACGCGTGTGCAACACTTTTCAATCGGTGAAAAAGTTGCAATGCTTGGCGCTTTGGATCGGGCCGCCTGAATCGACGAATTCACGCTGATGCCCGAAGTAGGATTGCCGGTTTGGCTCCCGCGCAATAGGCACGATCCGGGTGCTCCATGCCCAACTTGGATTGGAGCTAACCGAGTTGCGCCGCAACCAGCCGCTGTGATTCCGGAATTACCGACGTGGATGAGCAGGCAAGCGCTTATGCTGCCATCGACGAATCGGGGGCAACGTCTCGATGTGCGGAGGCTCCGATGATTACGAGGCGATGGAACCTGTCGGACGAAGCCAAGAGCAGGTACGTCAGGGAGCTGTTTTCGACGCTCGCGCCGCGCTACAACGTGATGACCGATGTGTGGACGATGGGGCTTCATCGCGTGTGGAAGCGACAGGCTATCGAGCTGTGCGCCCTCCGCCCCGGCGAACGTGTGCTGGACGTTGCCACCGGGACGGGCGATCTGGCGTTTGTAGAGGAGGCCGCGGTCGGGGCGGACGGCGAGGTGGTGGCCGTCGACTCCTGCGCGGCGATGCTTGATGTCGCCCGAGGCCGGCGGAGCGGGGCCGTCGACTTCCAAGAAGGGGACGCCACGGACCTGAGGTTTCCGGACGCACGGTTCGACGTAGTCACAATCGGCTTCGGGCTGCGCAACATTGTGGATCGCGTACGGGCGCTACGTGAGTTCCGGCGTGTCCTGCGGCCGGGCGGACGCTTGATGGTGCTCGATTTCAGTAGGCCGAATCCGAAGCCGCTCAGAGTCGTTCATGACCTGCTGTACTTCCGCGTGATGCCGGCGGCGGGCTGGGTGTTTTCCTGGCATCGCGACGCCCACCATTACACGTCCGATTCCATCCGCACCTGGCTGTCGCGGGACGAGCTGAGCAAGGCGATGCTGGAAGCGGGCTTCGAGAATGTCCGCTACGTCTCGCTCAGCACTGGCTTTGGAACGGTCCACTTCGGTTCGCGTCCCGCGGACTAGCAATGGCGTCAGCCCGCAGCCCCGATTGGCCATCTCGGTCGGCGACGCCTACGGGTGCCGCGCTTTGTCGCCTCCAAAGTTGTTGTTCATCAGCACAATTCGCTCCGCCGTCGCGCGCTTCCTATGGAATGCGAAGTATTACTTTGGGTCGGTGCGGGAAGACTGCCGCGGCCCCTCGCTCGTCGGGACGCGGTTCTAGGGAGGTCTCGTGAGCCCTCGGGCCTTGCATGTTGGCTTTTCGCCCCGCGCCACGTCTGAGCGTCATACGCTCGCTCCGACAGCGGAGGCAAGCTAAAGGGGCAGCCGATGCGCCTCTCGGCGCGCAGTACGCAACCGGAACAATTGGACGACCAGAGCACAGACCTGGCCACGTATCACCGATGCCTTGGGGAGCTTGCCGCCGTCAATCGCTTGACCTTCGCCCACTACCCGACGCTTCGCTGGCTGGCGCGTGCCACGGCGGCACGCCAGGCCGCCAGCACGGTCAGCGTGTTGGACGTCGCCTGCGGGCATGGCGATCTGTTGCGCGCTATTGCTACGTGGGCGCATCACCGCGAGCTGAAAGTGCGGCTGTCGGGAATCGACGTAAACCCGCGCAGCACGGCCATCGCGCGTGAGGCGACGCCTCGATGGATGGACATCGAGTACCAGACGGCGGACGTATTTCAGTACTCGCTTGCCGAGCGCCCTGATTTCATCGTCAGTTCAGACTTCACCCATCACCTCGACGACGAGTATGTTGTCAAGTTCTTGATTTGGCTCGACGAAAACTCCGAGCGCGGTTGGCATATCGTCGACCTGCACCGCCACGCGTTGCCGTATTACAGTTTTCCGGCTCTGGCGCGCCTGATGGGGTGGCATCGCATTCTGCGCGAGGACGGGGTCATCTCCATCGCGCGGAGCTTCCGCCGTAGCGACTGGCGCAAGTACCTGGACCAGGCCGGCGTGCAAGCCGAGATCTCCTGGCACCTGTTCAGGCTGTGTGTAGGCCAGATCGACGGTTAGAGGTAACAGCGTCTGTGCCAACTTTCGCGCTGTGCCGTACGGCTGCGAGCCATGTCGGTCAGAACGAGGGCGCCCGTCGCGAAAGCCGACACGGTTCCCGCGGCGTGCATCCGCTAGCGCGGCGGCGAGTGCATTAGCCCGAACTTCACCAGCAAAGCTTTTTTTGGCAGTTTCCGCAATATTAAACACGCGTCTAAAGACCGCGCTAGCATCAGCTAGCCGGGGGGATCAGCCCGCCGCGGTATCTCACCAGTAGAAAGGTGTGGCCGATGAAGAC
>NZ_LZMB01000127.1 GCF_001673555.1 Mycobacterium sp. 1165178.9
GCAACATGACCGGCCGACAGCACCGAGGAGCACAGCGTGTTGACGAAGGCGAGCTGGTGATCCGAGCCGGGCTGCGCGCCGCGCGCCAACTCCAGCAGCCGGTCGGCGAACTGCGGCCAGCCGTGCTCGCGGGCCCAGTCCTGGTCGGCGTATGACGTCAGGGCCGTCTGCGCCTGCAGCAACAGCCGCTGTGCCACGCCCACCTCGGATTCGGCGTGCACGCCGCCCGTGACCAGGGCCACGAAGTCGCGGGCGCGAAGTTCGGCCTCGCGCGTCATCTCCCATGCGGCCGACCAGACCAGCGACCGCGGCAGCGGCTCGGCGATGTCGGCGATGCGCTCCAGCGCGGTGCGCAGCGACTCGGCGTCCAGCCGCAGCGAGCAATAGGTCAGGTCGTCGTCATTGACCAGCACCAGCCGGCCTCGCGAAACACCAACCAGCGCAGCGACTTCCGTGACGGGTCCCTCGACGTCGAGTTCCTCGCGGTGCACCCGCACCAGCTTCCCGGTTCCGTCGTCGTCGTAGATCCCGACCGCCAGCCGGTGCACGCGGGTCTCACCGGCGCCCGGGGTCGCTCCGCTCTGAGTCACCGCGAACCGGGTGAACTTGCCGTTATCGTCGACGTCGAACTCCGCCCGCAACGTGTTCAGTCCGGTCGTTTTCAGCCACTGCTGGCCCCAGTCGGACAGATCACGTCCGGACGCCTGCTCCAGGGCGGCGACCAGATCGTTGAACGTGGCGTTGCCGAAGGCGTGGGCGCGGAAGTAATCGCGCAGCCCGGCCAGGAAGTGCTCCAGCCCGACGTAGGCGACGAGCTGCTTGAGCACCGATGCGCCCTTGGCGTAGGTGATGCCGTCGAAGTTCACCTCGACCGCGGCAAGGTCGGGGATGTCCGCAGCGATCGGGTGCGTCGAAGGCAATTGATCCTGGCGGTAGGCCCACGACTTCTCGACCGTCGCGAAGGTCGTCCAGGCCTCGGTGAACTCGGTTGCCTCGCTTTGGCACAGCACCGATGCGAAGGTCGCGAACGACTCGTTCAGCCACAGGTCGTCCCACCACGCCATGGTGACCAGGTCCCCGAACCACATGTGCGCCATCTCGTGCAGCACGGTCTCGGCGCGCCGCTCGTAGGAGGCCCGGGTGACCTTGCTGCGAAAGACGTAATCCTCGAGGAACGTCACCGCGCCCGCGTTTTCCATTGCGCCGGCGTTGAATTCGGGGACGAACAGCTGATCGTATTTCCCGAATGCGTAAGGCAGGCCAAAGTTCTTGTGGTAGAAGCCAAATCCCTGCTTGGTCTGGGTGAAAAGCCGCTCGGCGTCCATGTGTTGGGCCAGCGAGGACCGGCAGAAGATGCCCAGCGGGATCTCGCCGTGCTCGTCGGTATAGGTGTCGTTCCACTCGGCGTATGGGCCGGCGATCAAGGCGACCAGGTAGGTGCTCATCCGCGGCGTGGTGGCAAAGGTGTGCAGGCCGTCGTTCACCGACACCGTCTCGCCGTTGGAAATCACCTTCCAGTGCGTGGGCGCGGTAACCCGCATGTCGAACGTCGCCTTCAGGTCGGGCTGGTCGAAGCACGCGAACATGCGCTTGGCATCGGCGGTTTCGAACTGCGAGTACAGGTAGGTCTCGTTGTCGACCGGGTCGACGAACCGGTGCAGACCCTCACCGGTGTTGGAGTAGCGGCAGTCCGCATCGACCACGACGACGTTGCGGTCGGCCAGCCCGCTCAGGGGGATACCCGTCGACTCGTCGTAGCCGGAGACGTCCAGATCGCGCCCGTTGAGCGTGGCGCCGCGGATGCTGTCGGCGGCGATGTCGATGACCGAGTCGGCGCCGGCGAGCGCGTCGAACACCACCGTGGTGACCGAGCGGAAGGTCCGTTCGCCGGGAGCTCCGCAGCCGTTGGTGAGATCGAGGTCGATCTGATAGCTGGCGACCGTGATCAGGGCGGCGCGCTCGACGGCTTGTTCGCGGGTGAGGTTGGGGAGAGCCACGTGTCCAACTTACGGGTCGCGCAAATCGGGAACAGGACGTAGACGCCTACGGTTGTGCAGATCAGACTTCAACTTCACGAAAGGATCCGCCATGCCTGAGAACGCCGCCGCGAAGAACAAGGCCGATTTCTGGTTCGATCCGCTGTGTCCGTGGGCCTGGATCACCTCGCGCTGGATCCTCGAGGTGGAGAAGGTCCGCGACATCGACGTCAACTTCCACGTGATGAGCTTGGCCGTGCTCAACGAAAACCGCGAGGGTCTGCCCGACGAATACCGCGAACGGATGGCGAAGGCCTTCGGCCCGGTGCGGGTGGCGATCGCCGCCGAGCAGGCCCACGGGGCTGAGGTTTTGCGGCCGCTGTACACCGCGATGGGAACGCGGATCCACAACGAGGGCAACAAAGAGCTCGAGGACGTGATCAAGCTGGCGCTGGCCGACGCGGGCCTGCCGGCCGAGTTGGCGGAGGCCGCGAACAGCGACGAGTACGACGAGGCGCTGCGCAAGAGCCACCACGCCGGCATGGATGCTGTGGGCGACGACGTCGGCACCCCGACCATTCACGTCAACGATGTGGCGTTCTTCGGGCCGGTGCTCTCCAAGATTCCGCGCGGTGAGGAAGCCGGCAAGCTGTGGGACGCCTCGGTCACCTTCGCGTCCTACCCGCACTTCTTCGAGCTCAAGCGCACCCGCACCGAGAAGCCCGAATTCGACTGAACCGCCGGGCGGCGATCCACCGCGATCGCCGCCACCGGCGCCGCGGTTGGCTGTGTAAGGATTGCGGGCATGCGCGTCTACCTCGGCTCTGACCACGCCGGATTCGAGCTCAAGCAGCAGATCACCGACCATCTCAAAAAATCCGGGCACGAGCCGATCGATTGTGGCGCCTTCAGCTACGACGCCGAAGACGACTACCCGGCCTTCTGTATCGCCGCGGCGACACGCACCGTGGCCGACCCGGACAGCCTGGGCATCGTGCTGGGCGGGTCGGGCAACGGCGAGCAGATCGCCGCGAACAAGGTCCCCGGCGCCCGTTGCGCGCTGGCCTGGAGCGTCGAAACGGCGACGCTCGCCCGTGAACACAACAACGCCCAACTGATCGGCATCGGCGGCCGCATGCACACCGTGCCCGAGGCGCTGGCCATCGTCGATGCCTTCTTGACCACGCCGTGGTCGAAAGCCGAACGCCACCAACGGCGTATCGACATCCTCGCCGAATACGAACGCACCCACCAAGCCCCGCCGGTGCCCGGCGCGGCGGGCTGACGCCGGGAAGGTCTGCGCGTGCCCGAAGGGCATACCCTGCACCGGCTGGCCCGGCTGCACCAACGCCGGTACGCCGGCGCTCCCGTCGCGGTGTCTAGCCCACAGGGGCGTTTCGCCGACTCGGCCGCCGTGGTCGACGGCCGGGTGCTGCAGCGCACCAGCGCGTGGGGCAAACACCTGTTCCACCACTACACCGGCGGCCCGATCGTGCATGTGCATCTCGGCCTGTACGGCACCTTCACCGAATGGGAACGGCCCGGCGGCGGGCTGATCCCCGAGGCGGTCGGTCAGGTGCGGATGCGCATGATCGGCGCCGAGTACGGCACCGACCTGCGTGGCCCGACGGTGTGCGAAGTCATCGACGAAGGCCAGGTCAGCGACGTCCTGGCCAGGCTGGGCCCCGACCCGCTGCGCAGCGACGCCGATCCATCCTGGGCGTGGAAGCGGATTGCCAAGTCCCGCAGGCCCATTGGCGCGCTGCTGATGGATCAGACGGTGATGGCCGGCGTGGGCAACGTCTATCGCAGCGAGTTGCTGTTCCGCCACCGGATGGACCCGTTCCGACCCGGCCGCGACATCCGCGAGGACGAGTTCGACGCGGCCTGGACCGATCTGGTCGCGCTGATGAAGGTCGGATTGCGCCGGGGCAAGATCATCGTGGTTCGGCCCGAACACGACCACGGCGCGCCGTCATATCGGCCCGATCGGCCCCGCACTTACGTCTATCGGCGTACCGGCGAACCCTGCCGGGTGTCGGGCGATCCGATCCGCATGACGGTGCTGGAGGGCCGAAACGTCTTCTGGTGCCCGACATGCCAAAAGTGAGCCGACGGGCCGGCGCGAACAGCCAGGACGGCGCTGTGCGGGTTGGCAGGAAACTCTCAGCTCGAAACACTGGCGTCGATTGTTTAGCCTAAGCATCGATACGGGTATAGATAGTCCTGTGAAAACTCTTCCACGTTTGGCCGCAACGGCTCTCGCAATCGGCGGGCTGGGTTTGGCGGGCTTGGGCGTCGCAACCGAGGCGCAGGCTCACCCCGGACCCTTCCCGCAATGGTGCCCCGGTGAGTGGTGGGACCCCGGCTGGGGCAACAACTGGGACTGGAACAGCTGCCACGACTGGCACCGCGAGGGCTGGGGCCCCGGCGGCCCTGGTGGCCCGTGGGGTCCGGGCGGACCCGGAGGCCCCGGCGGCCCCGGCCGGTGGGGCCCGGGCGGGCCGGGTGGACCGCCGCCACCCGGCTGGCACCGCTGATCCGACAACTCACGCAACGCAGACACGCCCTGCCATAGGCAGGGCGTGTCTGCGTTATGCCTTAGATCACTCCCAGCACGGAGTAGACCTGGTTGGACAGGATCAGACTGCGGGGGTCAGCGTTGGCCTTGGTCGGGTCGAAGTGATTGGCCACATAGGCGTACCCGATGCGGTGCTCCAGGTCGACGAACCCGAACGAGCCGCCCAGTCCGCCGTGGCCGAAGATCCGGGGGTTGGGCCCGTTGACGCACCGCTGGTTGAGCATGTAACCCAGCCCCCATCCGTGATCGGCCACCCGCGGGCCCAGCACCAAATCGGTGTCCAGCCCGCCCCGGCACACCCGCACCAGATCCATGTGCTCGCGGCTGAGGAGCTTCTCCTGGGCGAGCGCGTTGTAGAAGGTCGCCAGGCCCAGCGCCGACACCTGGCCGTTGGTGCCGGGGAACTCGAGCTGGCGCCACAGATTCAGGTCGTGTGAGCCGAGTTCGTCATCGGGGGCGAATCCCATCGCGATGGACAGCCCCGCCTTGGGGTGCTCAGCGAGGCTGGTCGGGTCGCAGGGGGCGTGCGCGTCGGCCAGCAGATCGCGGGCGTGCGGCTTGTTGACCCGCTCGGCGCAGCGGTGTTGGTCGCTCAGCGGCAAGCCGATATGGACGTCGGCGCCCAACGGTTCGGCGATCTCGCTGCGCAGGTATTGGCCGATGGTCCGGCCGGTCACTCGGCGGAACACCTCGCCCATGATGAAACCGAAGGTGGTCATGTGGTAACCCTGCGCGGTGTCCGGCTTCCACCACGGCTCGGCGGCGGCCAGGCGTTCGCAGACGTAGTCCCAGTCGGCGACGTCTTCCCACCGCAGCCGGGCTCGCGGGCCGATCACCCCGGATCGGTGGCTCATCACCATCGCCAGGGTGATGTCTTGTTTGCCCGCCTGGGCGAACTCGGGCCAGTAGTGCGCGACGGGAGCCTGCAGATCCAGCTCCCCGCGGTCGGCGAGCTGGTGCACGCAGGTGGACGACAGGCCCTTGGTGCCGGACAGCACGGTGGTCAGGGTGTTCTGCTGCCACGGCCGGGTACGGGCCGCGTCGGCCCAGCCACCCCACAGATCGACGACCAGAGTCCCATCGACCCACACGGCGACGGCGGCGCCGACTTCGTCGCCGTGCGTGAAATTGCGCTCGAACGCGTCGCGAACGCTCACGAAGTCCGAGGCGCATGAGCCATGGATTGACGCGTCGGTCTTCAGGTCGCTCATGGCGCCTTTCTATCGAGCAGATAGTTAGCCCGAGCGGGCGACGGGAATCGAACCCGCGTAGCTAGTTTGGAAGACTAGGGCTCTACCATTGAGCTACGCCCGCATGTATTCAGTCGAGCGTGACTGTAGCTGGCGATAAAGATCAAATCTAATCGACTCGGTTTTGTGATCGCTCCGTGAGGCCTGCGACGTCGCTGCGAAGCCCGTGGCCAACCCGGTGTTGAGGGGCCTTAGGATCATCGAGGTCAGCGCGGGGTGTAGCGCAGCTTGGTAGCGCATCCGCTTTGGGAGCGGAAGGCCGCAGGTTCAAATCCTGTCACCCCGACCAGCACGACCGGCGCGGTGCTGAGCAGGACCCACCGGCGCCAATAACGAGCAACGAGCGAGCATTGAGGAGCACACCCGTGAAGAGCACCGTCGAGCAGTTGAGCCCCACCCGGGTGCGCATCAACGTGGAGGTCCCTTTCTCGGAACTCGAACCCGACTTCCAGCGGGCCTACAAGGAGCTGGCCCGCCAGGTGCGACTGCCCGGCTTTCGGCCGGGCAAGGCGCCGGCGAAGTTGCTGGAGGCGAGGTTCGGCCGCGAGGCGATGCTCGATCAGGTCGTCAACGAGGCGTTGCCCGCGCGGTACGGGCAGGCAGTCGCCGAGTCGGAGGTGCACCCGCTGGGCCAGCCCGAGATCGAGGTCACCAAGAAGGAGTACGGCGAGGAGCTGGCCTTCACCGCGGAGGTAGACGTCCGCCCCAAGCTCACGCTGCCGGACCCCGGCGAGCTCAAGGTGTCGGTGGACCCGATCGAGGTCAGCGACGACGACGTGGACGCCGAACTGCAGTCGCTGCGTGCCCGATTCGGCACCCTGACCGGTGTTGACCGACCCGTCGCCGACGGTGACTTCGTCTCGATCGACCTGTCGGCCACCATCGACGGCGAAGAGATCCCGGGCGCCGCCGCGCAAGGCCTGTCCCACGAGGTCGGCTCGGGGCGGCTCATCGCGGGCCTGGACGAAGCGCTGGTCGGTTTGTCGGTCGACGAACCCAAGGAGTTCACCGCGCAGCTGGCGACCGGCGAGCACGCGGGCAAGGACGCGCAGGTGACCGTCACGGTCAAGTCGATCAAGGAACGTGAGCTGCCCGAGCCCGACGACGAGTTCGCACAACTGGCAAGCGAGTTCGACACCATCGAGGAGCTGAAGTCCAACCTGCGCGAGCAGGTCGGTCGCACCAAGCGTGCTCAGCAAGCCGAAAACATCCGTGAGGCCGCCCTCGACGCGCTGCTCGAGCAGGTCGAGGTGCCGCTGCCGGAAGCGATCGTCAAGGCCCAGGTCGACAGCGCCCTGCACAACGCCCTGCACAGCCTTGACCACGACGAATCCAAGCTCGAAGAGGTGCTGGCCCAGCAGGGCAAGTCGCGCGAAGAGTTCGAGACCGAGACGCGTACCGCCGCCGAGACGGACGTCAAACGGCAGCTGTTGCTCGACGCCCTGGCCGACGAGCTACAGGTCCAGGTCGGCCAGGACGACCTGACCGAGCGGCTGGTCGCCACGTCGCGCCAATACGGCATCGAACCCCAGCAGCTGTTGGCCTACCTACAGGAGAACAACCAGCTGCCGGCCATGTTCGCCGATGTGCGCCGGACGCTGGCCATCGCCGAGGTGATCCGTGCCGCGACCGTCACCGATACCGCCGGAAACGCCATCGACACCAGTGAATTCTTCGGCAAGGGCTCCGACGGCGACGAGGCCGGAGCGGACGGCGAGGCGCAGGCCGGCGAATCCGACGAGGACGACGCCGGGGAATGACCGCGCGATGAAGCTGTGAGCGAACGCGGCCGTTTCAGGGGTGCGCGGCCGCGAAACAGCGGGCTCGGTTGGTTAGTGTCGTGAATACAGATCTCGAGAAAGCAGGTAACCCAGTCGTGACTGACATGCGTTCAAATTCGCAGGGTCTCAACCTCACGGACTCGGTCTATGAGCGCTTGCTGTCCGAGCGCATCATCTTCCTGGGTTCGGAGGTGAGCGACGAAATCGCCAACCGGTTGTGCGCGCAGATTCTGCTGCTCGCCGCTGAGGACGCCACCAAGGACATTTCGCTGTACATCAATTCACCCGGCGGATCGATCAGCGCGGGCATGGCGATCTACGACACCATGGTGCTGGCGCCGTGTGATATCGCCACCTACGCGATGGGCATGGCCGCTTCGATGGGTGAGTTCTTGTTGGCCGCCGGCACCAAGGGCAAGCGTTACGCGTTGCCGCACGCCCGGATCCTGATGCACCAGCCGCTCGGCGGGGTGACCGGAAGCGCGGCCGACATCGCCATCCAGGCGGAGCAGTTCACGGTCATCAAGAAGGAGATGTTCCGGCTCAACGCGGAATTCACCGGCCAGTCGATCGAGCGTATCGAGGCGGATTCCGATCGCGACCGCTGGTTCACCGCGCAGGAAGCTCTCGAATACGGCTTCGTCGACCACATCATCACCCGCGCCGCACACATCACCAATGGAGAAGCCCAGTGAACCCCGAAACCCAGCCTCAGGCGCGCTACATCCTGCCGTCGTTCATCGAGCACTCCAGCTTTGGGATCAAGGAGTCCAATCCCTACAACAAGCTGTTCGAGGAACGCATCATCTTCCTCGGTGTCCAGGTCGACGACGCGTCGGCGAACGACATCATGGCGCAGCTGTTGGTGCTCGAATCGCTGGACCCCGACCGCGACATCACCATGTACATCAACTCGCCCGGTGGCGGATTCACCTCGCTGATGGCGATTTACGACACCATGCAGTACGTACGCGCCGACATCCAGACGGTTTGCCTCGGTCAGGCCGCCTCGGCGGCGGCGGTGTTGCTGGCCGCCGGGACGCCCGGCAAGCGCATGGCCCTGCCCAACGCCCGGGTGCTCATCCACCAGCCGTCGTTACAGGGCGTGATCCAGGGGCAGTTCTCGGATCTGGAGATTCAGGCCGCCGAGATCGAGCGGATGCGCACGCTGATGGAGACCACCCTGGCCCGCCACACCGGCAAGGACGCCGCGACGGTCCGCAAGGACACCGACCGGGACAAGATCCTGACCGCCGAAGAGGCCAAGGATTACGGGATCATCGACACCGTGCTCGAGTACCGGAAGCTTTCGGCGCAAACCGCGTAACGCGTTCGGGTGACAACGCCGAGCGTGGACTCGTCGCGAGTTTTCGGCCGATTTGTCGCAGTGGTTACACACTCGGCCTAAGGACCCGCCCAAGTTCGGCGATGTCGGCGGGCCCGACCCGGCAGCATCCGCCGACGATCCGCGCCCCGGCCGCGACCCACTGGGCCGCGAGGTCCGCGCTGAACCGCGACGGGCCGATCCAGCTGCGGCGCAACGCGTCCCAATGCTCACCGCTGTTCGGGTAGACGATGACGGGCTTCCCGGCCGCCATTGCGGTCGCAATCGCGGGCAACACGTCGTTCGGCGCGCAGCAGTTCACCCCGATCGCGACGATCTCATCGACGCCGGCCGCCACCGCGAACGCGTCGGCCAGCGGTTGCCCGGCGCGGGTCCGGTCGCCCTCGACGGTGTAGCTCAGCCAGGCCGGCCTCCCGACTGAGCGCACCAGCTCGACCAGGGCCTGCGCTTCGTCGGCGTCCGGCACGGTTTCGCACGCGAGCACGTCCGCGCCCGCGTCGGCCAGGATCTCCAACCGAGGCCGATGCCATCGCGCCAAGGCCGCCACCGACAGGCCGTAGCGTCCGCGGTATTCCGACCCGTCGGCCAGCGCCGCGCCGTACGGGCCGATCGACGCGGCGACGAGCAGGCCGTCGACGCCGGCGTCGTCCCGCACCGCCTTGGCGAGCTCCACGCTGCGCCGCAACAACCCCGCGGTCTCTCGGCGATCGAATCCGCGGGCGGCGAAACCCTCGAACGACGCCTGGTAGCTGGCCGTCGTCGCGATCGTGGCCCCGGCCTGAAAGTAGGCGGCGTGTATGGCGGCGATGTCCCGCGGGGCGTCTGCGAGCAGCCGCGCCGACCACAACGCGTCAGAAAGGTCATGGCCGCGCGCTTCGAGCTCGGTGGCCAAGCCGCCGTCGAGCAGCACGGATCCGCTGGGCCAGTCGAAGCCCGCAGCCAAACCCACGTCGCCACTGTAGGGTGATTTCTTGGGGGGCCGCCCAGGCCTCGCGTGATTGTTGGCATTGGTTGGCACCTCCACCGGAAGCAGGGTCGTAGGGCATTCGGCCTCGACCGCGTTACGACCGCGACACGCCAAAGACACGCAAAGCGCGTCTTTGGCGAGTGACGGGCACCGTCGGGCTATATGTTTCATCCATACGGACATGCATGAATACCACCGACGCGATTCGGCCCTTATGGTCGCGTCGGGCCCGACCCACCGGGTAGCGTCGGTTAATACATCCGGGCACATGCAAGACCAACGGCGAACAGGAAGTAGGCCCTCAGCACCATGGCGCGCATCGGAGACGGCGGTGACCTGCTGAAGTGCTCGTTCTGCGGGAAGAGCCAGAAGCAGGTCAAGAAGCTCATTGCTGGCCCCGGCGTGTACATCTGCGACGAATGCATCGATCTCTGCAACGAGATCATCGAGGAGGAGCTCGCCGACGCCGACGACGTGAAGCTTGATGAACTCCCTAAGCCGATCGAGATCCGGGAGTTCCTCGAGGGATACGTCATCGGGCAGGACACCGCCAAGCGGACGCTGGCCGTGGCCGTCTACAACCACTACAAGCGGATTCAGGCCGGTGAAAAGGGCCGGGACTCGCGGCACGAACCGGTGGAGCTGACCAAGTCCAACATCTTGATGCTCGGACCGACCGGTTGCGGCAAGACCTACCTGGCCCAAACGCTCGCCAAGATGCTCAACGTCCCGTTCGCCATCGCCGACGCCACCGCCCTCACCGAAGCCGGTTACGTAGGTGAGGACGTCGAGAACATCTTGCTCAAGCTGATCCAGGCCGCCGACTACGACGTCAAACGCGCCGAGACCGGCATCATCTACATCGACGAGGTCGACAAGATCGCCCGCAAGAGCGAGAACCCGTCGATCACCCGCGACGTTTCCGGCGAAGGCGTCCAACAGGCCCTGCTGAAGATCCTGGAAGGCACCCAGGCCTCGGTTCCCCCGCAGGGTGGTCGCAAGCACCCGCACCAAGAGTTCATCCAGATCGACACCACCAACGTGCTGTTCATCGTCGCCGGGGCCTTCGCCGGCCTGGAGAAGATCATCTACGAGCGCGTCGGCAAGCGCGGCCTGGGCTTCGGCGCCGAGGTACGCTCCAAGGCCGAGATCGACACCACCGATCACTTCGCCGAAGTGATGCCCGAAGACCTGATCAAGTTCGGCCTGATCCCCGAGTTCATCGGCCGCCTGCCGGTGGTCGCCTCGGTCACCAACCTGGACCGCGAGTCGTTGGTCAAGATTCTGTCCGAGCCGAAGAACGCGCTGGTCAAGCAGTACACCCGCCTGTTCGAGATGGACAATGTGGAGCTCGAGTTCACCGAGGACGCTCTGGAGGCCATCGCCGACCAGGCGATCCACCGCGGCACCGGGGCTCGGGGCCTGCGGGCGATCATGGAAGAGGTCCTGCTGCCCGTGATGTATGACATCCCGAGCCGCGACGACGTCGCCAAGGTTGTGGTGACCAAGGAGACGGTCCAGGACAACGTGTTGCCGACGATCGTGCCGCGCAAGCCGTCCCGTTCGGAACGTCGGGACAAGAGCGCCTAACTAGGCCCTGAAGCGCACCGGAATCCCGAGTGACGCCGTTCCCCGGCGTCTTGCGCACGGCCTGGACCTGCTGAATTTTCTGCTGGCCGATGTCCGTGACGGCTTGGGCCCGTACCTCTCGATCTACCTGCTGCTGACCCATCATTGGGATCAGGAGTCGATCGGCTTTGTCATGGCGTTCGGCGGCATCGGGGCGATCGTTGCGCAGGGTCCCGCCGGTGCCCTGGTGGATAGGAGCACGGCCAAACGGGCGGTGATCATCGGCGGCGCCCTGACAGTCACCGCGGGGTCGCTGGCGATGCCCAAAGCACTCACCGGGATCGCCGGATCCGTTTTCGCTCCAGCACTGGTCGCCATCACCCTGGGGCTGGTCGGCTCCCGTCGATTCTCCCGGCGGATTGGACGCAACGAGTCGTTCAACCACGCCGGAAACGCCTGCGCCGCGGCGATCACCGGCGGCCTGGCCTATGCTTCCGGACCGGTCGTGGTGTTCTGGGTGCTGGCCACCATGGCGGCCGGCACCGTTGTTGCGACACTGTGGATTCCGGGTGACGCGATCGACCACGACGTAGCCCGAGGCATGGACCGTCTCCCCGGCGAATCGCACCAAAATCCGTCCCGGCTCACCGAGCTGCTGGGCAATCGGCGGCTGATGATCTTCGCCGTGACGGTCATCGCGTTCCACTTCGCCAATGCGGCCATGCTGCCGCTGGTCGGTCAGCGCCTGGCCCGGCACAACAGAGACGTCGGGACCGAGCGGATGGCCGGCTGCATAGTGGCCGCACAGGTCGTCATGGTGCCGGTGGCCTACGTCGCGGGAGCCAAGGCCGATTCGTGGGGGCGAAAGCCGATCTTTTTGGCCGGATTCGCGGTCCTGGCAGTCCGTGGATTCCTCTACACCTGCTCGGACAATTCCTACTGGCTGGTGAGTGTGCAACTGCTCGACGGCGTCGGAGCCGGCGTGTTCGGCGCTCTGTTTCCCCTGGTCGTACAGGACGTGACGCACGGAAGCGGTCGATTCAACATCAGCCTGGGGACGATAACGGCCGCGACCGGCACCGGTGCGGCGGTGTCGAATCTGGTGGCGGGTTCGATCGTTGTCGCGGCCGGCTACAACGCCGCGTTCGCCTTCCTGGGTGCCCTCGCCGCGGCCGGCTTCATGCTGTATCTGATCGCGATGCCAGAACCGGCGGCGACAAAATCCGGCGCCCAGATCGCGGCGGCCGGAGGCGGGCACGGTATGGACGACAGTAGCTGGCGCGGCGACGTGACCAACAACACAGTTTGGTTTCGTACTCGTCAGTAGCCCCGGCTGACTTGACGTTTTGCCGACAAAACGGCGGCGCGGCATGCATAAGGGACCGCCATACAACCCTCAAGAAAATGCCATAATTGATACCGGCAGTGACATAAACGCGCTGGTGCGCTGAGGGCGCTCCAACGGCGCGTAACCTGGAACGTCGGCGGAGTGTCTGTCCGGGAACAAAGTGGAGGGCAAAGACGTGGATCCGAACGGCAGCGGAGCCGGATCAGACTCACATGGGGCTTCCCCCAACGGATCTGCCCGTCAGCGCCTCGAACAAGTCGTCATTCGATTCGCCGGGGACTCCGGCGACGGCATGCAGCTCACCGGAGACCGGTTCACATCCGAGGCAGCGCTCTTCGGCAACGACTTGGCGACCCAGCCCAACTATCCCGCCGAGATTCGTGCCCCCGCAGGCACCCTGCCCGGCGTTTCGTCCTTCCAGATTCAGATCGCCGATTACGACATCCTGACCGCCGGCGACCGGCCCGACGTCCTCGTCGCGATGAATCCCGCTGCGCTCAAAGCCAATATCGGTGACCTGCCCCGCGGTGGAATGGTGATCGCGAACTCCGACGAGTTCACCAAGCGCAACCTGACCAAGGTGGGCTACGTAACCAACCCGCTCGAGACCGACGAGTTGTCGGACTACGTGGTGCACTCCGTCGCGATGACGACGCTGACGCTCGGGGCCGTCGAGACGATCGGCGCCACCAAGAAGGACGGCCAGCGGGCCAAGAACATGTTCGCGTTGGGCCTCCTCTCGTGGATGTACGGGCGCCCGATTGAGGCCAGCGAGAAATTCATCCGGGAGAAGTTCGCTCGCAAGCCCGACATCGCGGAGGCCAACGTGCTCGCGCTGAAAGCGGGCTGGAACTACGGCGAGACGACCGAGGCGTTCGGCACCACCTACGAGGTGTCGCGGGCTACCCTGCCGTCGGGCGAATACCGCCAGATCTCGGGCAACACCGCGCTGGCCTACGGGATCGTCGCGGCCGGTCAACTGGCGGGAATCCAGGTCGTGCTCGGCAGCTACCCGATCACGCCGGCGTCGGACATCCTGCACGAGCTGTCCAAGCACAAGAACTTCAACGTGATCACCTTCCAGGCTGAGGACGAGATCGGCGGCGTCTGCGCGGCGATCGGCGCCTCCTACGGCGGTGCCCTCGGCGTGACCAGCACGTCGGGACCGGGGATTTCGCTGAAGTCGGAGGCGTTGGGCCTCGCGGTGATGACCGAGCTGCCGTTGCTGGTGATCGACGTTCAGCGGGGCGGGCCGTCGACGGGGTTGCCCACCAAGACCGAGCAGGCCGACCTGCTGCAGGCGCTGTACGGCCGCAACGGGGAGTCCCCCGTGGCGGTCGTGGCGCCGCGGTCGCCGGCCGACTGCTTCCAGACCGCCATCGAGGCGGTGCGGATCGCGGTGTCGTACCACACGCCGGTGATCGTGTTGTCCGACGGCGCAATCGCCAACGGTTCGGAGCCGTGGCGCATCCCGGACGTCGGGTCGCTGCAGCCGATCGCGCACACCTTCGCCAAACCGGACGAACCCTTCCAGCCGTACAACCGCGACCCGGAAACGCTCGCCCGGCAATTCGCCGTCCCGGGCACGCCCGGGCTCGAGCACCGCATCGGTGGCCTGGAGGCGGCGAACGGCTCAGGCAACATCTCCTACGAGCCGGTCAATCACGACCTCATGGTGCGCATCCGCCAGGCCAAGATCGACGGGATTTCGGTCCCCGATCTCGAAGTCGACGACCCGACCGGGGACGCGGAGCTGCTGCTGCTCGGCTGGGGCAGCTCGTACGGTCCGATCGGCGAGGCCTGCCGCCGTGCGCGGCGCAAGCGGATCAAGGTCGCCCACGCGCACCTGCGCCACCTCAGCCCGTTCCCGCCGAACCTCGGCGACGTGCTGCGGCGCTATCCGATGGTGGTGTGCCCGGAGATGAACCTGGGTCAGCTGGCGCTGGTGCTTAGGGGCAAGTATCTGGTCGACGTGCAATCCGTCACCAAGGTCCAGGGTGTCGCGTTCCTCGCCGATGAGATCGGGCGCATCATCCGCGCCGCGCTGGGCGGCACGCTGGCGGAGATCGAGCAAGACAAGGCGATGGTCGCCAGAATGACGGCAGCAACGGTTGGGGCGGGAGCAAGCGAATGACCGACCTGGTTGGCACGGACCTCGGGGTAACTCCGAGGCTGACCAAAAACGATGGGGTCCCGAGTACGGACCAGCCGCAGAAGGCCAAGGACTTCACCAGCGACCAGGAGGTGCGTTGGTGCCCGGGATGCGGTGACTACGTCATCCTCAACACCATCCGCCAATTCCTGCCCGAACTGGGGTTGCGCCGCGAGAACATCGTGTTCATCAGCGGCATCGGCTGTTCGAGCCGGTTCCCGTACTACCTCGAGACCTACGGTTTCCACTCGATTCACGGCCGCGCACCTGCCATCGCCACCGGTCTGGCGCTGGCCCGCGAGGATCTATCGGTGTGGGTGGTCACCGGTGACGGTGACGCTCTGTCGATCGGCGGCAACCACCTGATCCACGCGCTGCGCCGCAACGTCAACATCACCATCCTGCTGTTCAACAACCGGATCTACGGGCTGACCAAGGGGCAGTACTCGCCGACATCGGAGGTCGGCAAGGTCACCAAGTCGACGCCGATGGGATCGCTCGATCAGCCGTTCAACCCGGTGTCGTTGGCGTTGGGCGCCGAGGCGACCTTCGTCGGTCGCGCGCTGGACTCCGACCGCGCCGGGCTGACCGAGGTCTTGCGCGCCGCCGCCGGGCACCGGGGTGCCGCCGTCGTCGAAATTCTGCAGGACTGCCCGATCTTCAACGATGGCTCTTTCGACGCACTGCGCAAGGAGGGCGCCGAGGAGCGGGTGATCAACGTTCGCCACGGCGAGCCAATTGTGTTCGGCGCCAACGGCGAATACTGCGTGGTGAAGTCGGGCTTCAGCCTGGAGGTGGCCAAGACCGCCGACGTGAACGTCGATGAGATCGTCGTGCACGACGCGCACGACGATAACTCGGCCTACGCATTTGCGCTGTCGCGGCTGTCGGATCAGAACCTCGACCACACCGTGCTTGGCATCTTCCGCAATATCAGCCGCCCTACCTACGACGACGCGGCACGCTCCCAGGTCCGCTCCGCCCAGTCGGCGAAGCCGTTCGACTCCGCCGCGCTGCAATCGCTGTTGCGCGGGCGCGACACCTGGACCGTCGACTGACGTGGGCGACCAGGTACACGACACAGATCAGGCCGTGTCGCTAGCAGGGGTAGTGCTGGCTGGCGGTGAATCGAGGCGCATGGGCCGCGACAAGGCGACCCTGCCCGGCCCTGGGGGCGCCTCCACGCTCCTCGAATATGTCGCCGGGGTGCTTGCGCAGCGCTGTGAGCCGGTTTTCGTGGTGGCCGCGCCGGGGCAACCGTTGCCGGCCGTGCAGGCGAAAGTCATCCGCGACGAGGTGCGCGGCCAGGGGCCGCTGCCGGCGACCGGACGTGGGCTGCGGGCGGCCGCGGAGGCGGGCGCCCGGTACGCCTTCGTCTGCGCCGTCGACATGCCGCTTCTGTCGGCGGAATTGATCGACGACCTGGTGCGCCTGGCCACCGAGACCAACGCCGAGATAGTGCTGCCGTGGGACGGTCGCAGCCACTACCTGGCCGCGGTGTACCGCACCGATCTGGCCGAGCGGATCGACGGGCTGGTCGGCGGCGGCGCGCGCTCCATGCGCGCCCTGATCGACGCATCGGACGCGCAGCAGATCGTGCTGCCAGAATCGCGCTTTTTGGCCAACGTCAACACGGAGAGCGACCTGCTCGCTCTCGCGCAGTCGCGGAGCTGATGGGTGAGCGCCGGGCCGATCCGTCCGGCGGACTTTACTTGGTCGCAATTCGGCGCCACCAGTGAATCGCGCTCAAAAAACGGCATTCGTCACTTCGCCTATTTCCGTCATTGCGCAATTCCGCTAGGGCGAGGCGGCGTCGAGCAATCCTAAAGCGCGGCAGCTGCCAGCGTGATCTGTTGCAGCAGTGGTGATTTGAAGCGATATCAAGAGGGTTTATCGATTTGTGCGGCGCGTTGCAGTCGGACACTTTGTCGAAGCGACGCGGCCTTTTTAGCAAAATCGGGTTGCGGTTGAGCACGTTCGCCCACGCGGATAACAGTCACTCGAAGTTGACGATGCCACGGCACTCCATAACAAGAACTCGACACGGCGGATGTTGGTTGAAAGATCCTGCAGCCGTTGATGTGCGAATGAAAAGCATTGCCGATCAAGGGGATACATTGCGCGTAGGAGTATCCGGGTCGGACACGATGAGCATCTGCCGAATTATGCTGTAGCGCAGGGGAAGTCGAATAGATTTGCCTCTGATCGTGTGGGCGCATGAAGTGCGCAGAAGTTTTGCGGTACCCTACGCGGGCCCCGGCAGGGCCTTCGGATCCGTTGAAGCCCTGGCTAATCGGCTCGCAAGGCCGCAAATAAAACGTGCGCCAGCTCACAAAACGCAAGTGATTCGGCTCACCATGTGATTGGCTGTTCAAGTCGCCCTTCGACTCCGGAAACGCTGCAATGACCTGCGTAGATGGGCATGCTGCCGTGGCGTGATCGGCCCGTTACCGAAACGAGATACCCGTTTTCTCAAGATGACGAACGCGCCGAGGTTCTCTACGGTCCCTGTTAGCCCACAACGGGTTTACCGAAGAGTAATCAGATAATTGAATCCACGGACCCGCGTGCGAGCGGCGCCACGGACGGCGAGAGCCCGACCGTGGTCGGTGGGTAGCACCCGCCGGGCAGACTTGGCCCGCCGCTGCCGTGCCTGACCCAGACGGCACGTTTCAAAGCAGGCATCAACCAGACAGCTTCAGCCCACATCCGTGGGCTTGCTTTGGCGCGCGCACCGCGAAAGGAAGATTCTTGAAGAACGTCCGAAAGACGCTCATTCTCGCCGCGGTCACGGGCACGCTCGTGACCATCCCGTCGGCCACCGCTCACGCGGACGAGGTACCGGCGGGCTTCGACCCGAACGCGCCGGTCGCCGGCGCTCCGCTGCCTCCGGCTCCGGATGCTCCGCCGCCTCCGGCTCCGGATGCTCCGCCGCCTCCGGCTCCGGATGCTCCGCCGCCTCCGGCTCCGGACGCTCCGCCGCCTCCGGCTCCGGACGCTCCGCCGCCTCCGGCTCCGGATGCTCCGCCGCCTGGCCCAGCCGTCCCGCCACCTCCCGTCCACCGGGCGTACAGCGTGAACTGGGATGCCATCGCGCAATGTGAGTCGGGCGGCAACTGGGGGATCAGCACCGGTAACGGCTTCTCCGGTGGCCTGCAGTTCACCCCGAGCACCTGGCGTGCCAACGGTGGTTCGGGCTCCCCGTCCGGCGCGAGCCGCGAGGAGCAGATTCGGGTCGCCGAGAACGTGCTGCACTCGCAAGGGATCGGTGCTTGGCCGGTCTGCGGACGCCGCGGCTGAGCCGCAGCCGCAATCGACGGCTTCGCTGTCATACATATAAGAAGTGCCGGGCACGAGGGCCCTGTCTCTTATACACATGCC
>NZ_LZMB01000128.1 GCF_001673555.1 Mycobacterium sp. 1165178.9
CGTACACCCCGCCCTCGTGCAGGCGAATCTTGGAGCCGTCCTTGACCTTCCTGAAGATGTCGGGTCCGGCCTCGTCGATCAGCGTCACCCCGTTGTTGACCAGCACCTCGGGCCCCATGTTCGGGTAGCGGCCCGAGACCGAGGGAGACGCGTTGACGACCGCGGCGATATCGGCCTCCACCAGCGCGTCCGCCGTGATGCGGTCCAGATCCAGGACGTCGAGCACCACGATGTCGCCGGGGCAGACCCTACGCAGCAGTCGGTCGATGTTCCGGTCAACGCGGGCGGTGCCGACGAGGCCCGGCCGGGCGGGGTTACGGGAAAGCAGGCCTGACATCTTCATGGGGGCGATTCTGTCCGCGAAGCCCCGGCGAGGATGGGAGGCGCGCCGTAACATCAGCCCCAGAAGTTATCTAGAGTCCCATTAGTCACATCTGTATAAAGTGTTCCCGACGGTTAGATCTCATCCTTCTGTGCCGCATCGAGCAGTTCACGGGCGTGGGCGCGGCCACTGTCGGACTCGCCCAGCCCGGCCAGCATCCGCGCCAGCTCGGCCACCCGCTCGTCGTCGGCAACCCGCCGCACCACACTGGTCCCCTTGGGTCCGGCTCCATGCACCACCAGGTGCACATCGGCGTACGCCGCGACCTGCGGCAGATGCGTGACCACGATGACCTGATGGGTGCGCGCCAACCGCGCCAGCCGCCGCCCGATCTGCACCGCCGCCCGGCCGCCCACGCCGGCATCGACCTCGTCGAAGACCATCGTCGTGCCCGCCGCCGAGGCGGCCAGCACCACTTCCAGCGCCAGCATCACCCGGGAGAGCTCGCCCCCGGAGGCGCTCTTCGCCAACGGCAGCTGGTCCATCCCGCGGTGGGCCGCGAAGCCGAACTCCACCTGGTCGACGCCGTCGACGCCGGCGCGGGCCAGCTCGCCCGAGGGCAACATGAGCGTGGCGGCGTCCTCGGACGCCGACGCGACGTCCACGGTGACGTCGATGCTGAACTGGGCGTCGGCCATCGCCAGCCCGGACAGCTCGGTGGTGACCTCCTTGGCGAGCCGCTTGGCGGCCTTGCGCCGGATGTTGCTCAGATCGACGGCGGCCCGGGCCAATTCGTGCGCGAGTTCGTCGACCCGCTTGGCCAGCGCGGCCAGCCCTTCCTCGGAGACGTCGAGTTGAGCCAGTCGCTCCCTCGACTCACGGGCCCAGGCCAGCACGCCGTCGATGTCCGCGGCGTACTTGCGGGTCAGCGTGCGCAGTTCAGCCTGCCGGGCCAGTTTGGATTCCAGAGCGCTGGCATCGACCGGCAGCTCCTCGAGGAAGCCGCCCAGCTCACCGGCCGCGTCGACGACCACCGTCAGCACCTCACCGAGCTGGCCGGCCAACGCCAGCAGCTTCGCGTCGTCCGTCGATTCCAATGCGGCCCTTGCCTTTCCCAGGCTGTCGGTCGCGCTGAATCCGGATCCGTCCGCCTCATCGGAGGACAGGGCCGCGCGGGCCCCGGCAGCGGCCTCGCGCAGGGTGTCAAGTTCGGAGAGCCGCAGGATCTCCGCGACCAGGGCATCATCTTCGCCGGGTTGCGGGTCCACCGCATCGATCTCGTTGAGGGCGAAGCTCAGCCGGTCGGCCTCCAGCGCGAGCTCGCGCATCCGGTGGCGGCGGTCCAGCAGGTCGCGACGTGCCGACAGCCAGGCGTCGCGCAGTTTGCAGTAGCGCTCCAGCGCGGGGCCGGCCTTCGCGAACCGGTCCAGCGCGCCGCATTGTTCCTCGGGCCGCATGAGCCGCAGCTGGTCGTTCTGACCGTGCAGGGTCAGCAGCCCGGCGGTGAAGTCGCCCAGCGACTTGGCCGGCACGCTGCGGCCGCCGAGATACGCGCGCGACGGTCCGTCCCGGCTGACCGAGCGCAGCGCGATCACGCTGCCGTCCTCGTCGCGTTCTGCTCCCGAGGCGTCCAGCACGTCATCCAGCTTCACGATCGTCGCTTCGTCGAGATCCGTTGTGGTGAAACGGCCTTCGACGATCGCCCGATCGGCACCGGACCGCACCCGGGTCGCGTCCGCGCGGGCACCGCCGAGCAGGTGCAACCCGGTCACCACCATGGTCTTGCCGGTACCGGTCTCGCCGGTCAACACGGTCAGGCCGCGGTCGAACTCCCCGACCGCGGCGCTGATGGCACCGAGCGACTCGATGCGGATTTCGGTCAGCATTCAGTCAGCACCAGTGCTAAGGCCGTCAGTTCCCGCGCCACCCGGTCACCGGCAACCGGAATTTGCGCACCAGCCGGTCGGTGAACGGGGCGCTGTCCAGCCGGGCCCATTTCACCGGTGTGTCGCAACGTTTTACCTCCAGCCGGCTGCCCGCCGGGACCAACATTTCGCGGCGACCATCACAGAACACCAGGGCATCGTGGCCGTCGGCCTCGATCTCGATCGCGATGGTGGCGTCCGGGCTGGTCACCATGGGGCGACCGAACAGCGCGTGAGCGTTGTTGGGTACCACCAGGATTGCCTCGAGGTCCGGCCACAACACCGGCCCACCCGCGGAGAACGCGTAGGCGGTGGATCCGGTGGGCGTCGACACCAGCACCCCGTCACAGCCGAAAGCAGACACGGGACGCCCGTCGATTTCGAGGACCACCCCGAGCACGCCCAGCCGCGGACCCTTCTCGAGGCTGACCTCGTTCAGCGCCCAGCCGTGTACCGAGACGTCGCCGCCGTGCCGCACAAGCACGTCGAGCGTCAACCGGTTCTCCACCCGATAATCGCGTGCGACAACATGATCCAGCACCCGGTCGATCGCCTCGGCCTCGGCCTCGGCCATGAAGCCGATGCGGCCCAGGTTGATGCCGAGCACCGGGATGTTGGCGTTGCGGGCCAGTTCCGCGGCCCGCAGGAAGGTGCCGTCGCCGCCCAGCGCCAGCACCAGTTCGCAGCCCTCGGCCGCCCGCGGGTCGGCGTTGACCACCTCGATCTCGATACCCAGGGCGCGCATGTCATCGGGGGCCAGATGCATCGGCCCCTTGTCGACCGCCTCGGCGGACAGCACACGAAGCTCGATTCCTTTGTCGCTCAACACTTTCTGCACGCGCCGCGCGGTCTCGGTGGCCTCGTCTCGGCCAGTGTGGGCCACCATCAACACGGTGCGTGGCGCGCTTTCGTTCATTGTGGCCCGCTTTCCACGGCGCGTCGCACCGCCGTCACCAGTTCGTCGCCGGCCAGTGGGCTATCGGCCTGGGCGCGCAGCCGCAGGAAGTACTCGACGTTGCCCGACGGCCCCGGCAGCGGGCTGGCGGTGACGTCGACGGTGTGCCAGCCCAGCTCGCCGGCGCGACCGGAGACCGCCAGCACGGCGTCGGCGCGCAGGCCGGGGTCATGCACGACACCACCGGCGCCGACCAGTCCCCTGCCCACTTCAAACTGCGGCTTCACCATGGGAACGATATCCGCGTTCGGTGTGGCACATCCAGCCAGCGCCGGCAAAACCGTGGATAGCGAAATGAACGACAGGTCAGCCACCACGAGGTCGGCCCGTCCGCCGATCGCCTCCGGCGTGAGGTCGCGAACGTTCGTCCGTTCGACGACGACCACGCGAGCGTCGCTGCGCAGCGACCAGGCCAGCTGGCCGTATCCCACGTCGACGGCAACCACTTCGGTGGCCCCGCGGTCGAGCAGGACTTCGGTGAAGCCCCCCGTCGACGCGCCGGCATCCAGGCAGCGACGGCCCGCGACCGAGATCTCGAAGGCGTCCAGCGCCCCGATCAGCTTATGCGCTCCGCGCGACACCCAGCCGCGCTCGCCGTCTTCGGCGACGGTCAGGGCCGCGGTGACGGCGACCGCGGTGCCCGGCTTGCGCGCCGGCATCCCGTCGATGCAGACCTTCCCCGCACCGATCAACTCGGCGGCCTGCTGGCGGGACCGGGCCAGGCCGCGCCGGACCAGCTCGGCGTCAACGCGGGCGCGTCGAGACATCCGCGCACTCAGCCCTTCTCCGCCGACTCCAGCGCGGCCAGCAGCACGTCGTGCGCCTCGGACAGGCGGCGTGCTATTTCTTCGAGCTCGTCGAGCGAAGGCACCTTCTCCGGGTCTTCGCCGTCCCCGGGCTGGGGTAGCCGCGCGAGCAGGGCGTCGATTTCAGCGCGAATCTCATCGGGATCGATAGTCATCGCGTTCCTACGCTAGTCACCCGTCAGTCGGTGTGCACCAAAGACCAGCGTTGCAACCCAGCGCGCGCCCGGTCGTCGGCGGCCTCGATGCGCACCTCACCGGAGTCGGAGCGCGCGTAGACCGCGGCGGCGACCGCGCGCACGATCGACAGGTCATCCCTGTCGTCCGCCCCGTCGCCACCGACGGTGATCGCCGTGTCTGTGACGTCGACCCGCCAGCCCGGCTGCGGCCCGACGGCGAGCCGCCCCGCCTCAACGTGCAGCGAACGCAGGTCGTGGCCGATATAGGTGGGGCGCTGGGAGGGCTTGGCGTAGACCGCGTCCCGCGCGGAATTGACCCCGGTGAGCACCATGAGGCTGGGCAACTCGGCGGCGTTGGCGCCCTCGATGTCGGTGTCGAGCCGGTCCCCGACCACCAACGGGGCGCGAAAGTCACCGCGGGCCGCGGCATCCCGCAGCAGCCCGGGCGCCGGCTTGCCCGCGACCTGAGGTTCGCCGCCGGTGGCCGCCCGCAGCGCGGCCACGAGCGATCCGTTGCCGGGCAGCAGCCCGCGTTCGGTGGGCAACGTCAGGTCGACGTTGGACGCCACCCACAGCGCCCCGTCCCGGATGGCCAGCGCGGCCTCGGCCAGCTCCGGCCACCCGATGGTTTGCGACAGACCCTGCACGACCGCGGCCGGGCCGTCGTCGTAGCTGCGCACCGCCCGCAGTCCGACCGCCGTGATCTCGTCGGCCAGGGCCTCGGTGCCCACGATCAGCACCGGTGAGTCGGGCGGCAACTGGTCGGCCAGCAGCCGCGCCGCGCTTTGCGCACTGGTGGCGACGTCGTCGGCGACGGCGGTGAAGCCCAGGTCGGTCAGGTGTGCGGCGACCTCGTCGGCGCTGCGCGAGGCGTTGTTGGTCACGAAATACGCGCGGCTGCGCACCTCGGCCAGCGTCTGCACCGCGCCCTCGGTGGGCTGACGGCCGCGAAACATCGTGCCATCCAGATCGATCAGCAGGCAGTCATATTGCTGCGCAAGGGTTTTAGTGTGATCTTGCTCCGTCATCAGCCGAGTTCACTGACCCGGTCTTCGGCGTCGGTGACGCCGTCGACGTCCGCGGCCGCAGAATGCAGGAACCACTGCAATGCTTCATCGCCGCGACCGAGCGCCAGCAGAGTGTCCGCGTACGCGTAGAACAGCCGTGCGGCCGTCGTACCGGTGCGGGCCGGGTCCAGTTGCGGCGTGGACAAGATGGTGAGCGCCTGCTCGAGCTGGCCGAGATCCGCGCGCGCCCCGGCGGCGACGATGCGCAACTCGTCGGCGTCGTCACCGCTGAGCTCGGCGGCCTCCGGGCCGCGCGCGAGTTCGATCGCCCGCTCCGGACGGCCAAGTCCGCGTTCGCAATCGGCGATCAGCGCCAGCAGCGAGGACTTGCTGCCCATCCGGCGTGCCGCGCGTAATTCGGCGAGCGCTTGTGCCCAGTCACCGCAGTGATAGGCGGCGATGCCGACCGCTTCCCGAATGCTGGCGATCCGGCTGGATCGGGCGCGCGCCGCCCGGGCGTGACGCAAGGCGGCCTCCGGGTCTTCCTCGAGCAGCTCGCCCGCGGCCACGAGGTGGCGCGCGACGGCGTCGGCGGTGGCCCGGTCCAGCGTGCTGAGGTCGCGCCGGATCTCGGGCGCCAGCTGCTTGGCGTCCACGCCGGGCGGTATCGGCGGCCCGTCCTGCGGCGCGCGGTCGGCCTGGCCCTCCCCGCGCCCGGCGCTCTGCGGCTGGGCCGGGCGCGCACGCCCCGGACCCGACCAGCCGCCGGACGACGGCCGCCCCCGCCGCTCGCCGCGGTGTCCTTGCCTGTCGTCGACCACGCAGCCGAGAATACGGGGAGCCCGCCGCCTAGCTATGCGGCCGGTTACCCAGTAGCGGCGCGATCAGCGCCGGACAGTAGGTCGCGATCGCGACGATGGTGAACCGGCCCGCCATCTCGTAGGACATTCCGTTGCCCTCGGCCATCTTGGAGGTCACCTGGTCGAACGACCCGCCAGGCTCGAACAGCATCGGGCACACTGACTGTCCCATCGCCGTGGTGCCGGTCGGCTGGGTATAGGCGATCCCGGCATTCGTCAGTGCCGACAGGAACGCATTGCTCACCATGTCGGCCCGGATGGGCGCCGACAACGCCAGCGCCATCAGGCCGATGCTCACCCCCAGGACCGGCAGGACGGTCAACCGCAGACGCGTCGCGAAAAGCACCGTGACAACAGTGGTCCCCGAGGGTCACGTGAACGACACGGTGAGGTAAAGATTTGTGCACGTGCGCGTTTTGCGCACGTGGTTGCGGCCCCGAAAGGGCTAGTCGGGATAACGCGGCTAGAGCTTTTCGACCCCGGCGACCGTGCGCTTGCCGCGGCGCAGCACCAGCCATTTGCCGTGCAGGAAGTCCGACGGTTGCGGCGCCCATTCCTCGCTGTCGATGCGGACGTTGTTGACCGAGACGCCGCCCTCGCCGAGCGTGCGTCGCGCGGCCTTGCGGCTCTCGGACAGGCCGCTGGCGACCAGCAGGTCGACGATCCCGTCCGGGCCGCCGGGTTTGAGTTCGGCGACCGAGGTCTCGCGCAGCGCGGCGGCCAGCGTGGCCTCGTCCAGCCGGTCCAGTTCGCCCTGCCCGAACAGCGCCCGGCTGGCGTGCTCGACGGCCTCTGTGGCCGCCTCGCCGTGGACCAGCACGGTCAGTTCGCGCGCCAGCCGCCGCTGGGCGGCGCGCTGCTGCGGACGCTCGGCGGTCGCCTGTTCCAGCTCGCCGAGCTCGTCAGCCGTCAAGAAGGTGAACCAGCGCAGGTACCGGATCACGTCGGCGTCAGCGGTGTTGAAGAAGTACTGGTACCAGGCGTAGGGCGTGGTCAGCGCCGGGTCCAGCCACAGGCTGCCGCCCCCGGTGGACTTGCCGAACTTGGTGCCGTCGGCGCCGGTCACCAGCGGCACCGTCAGCGCGTGGACCGAGGCACCCAGCTGCTGGCGCACCAACCGGACGCCGGCGATGATGTTGCCCCACTGATCGGAGCCGCCGATCTGCAGGGTGCACCCGTAGCGCCGGTGCAACTCGACATAGTCGTTGGCCTGCAACAGCATGTAGCTGAACTCGGTGTAGGAGATGCCGTCGCCCTCGAGACGCCGACGGACGGTGTCGCGGTCCAGCATCACGTTGACCGAGAAGTGCTTGCCGATGTCGCGCAGAAACTCGATCGCCGACAGCGGGCGGGTCCAGTCCAGGTTGTTGACGACGACCGCGCCCGTGGGTGACTCGTCGAAGTCGACGAAGCGTTGCAGCTGCCCGCCGATGCGCTCGGTCCATTCGGCGACGGTGTCCGCCTCGTTGAGGGTGCGCTCCCCGATGTCGCGCGGGTCACCGATCATGCCGGTGGCCCCTCCGGCGAGCACGATCGGACGATGGCCGGCGCGCTGGAACCGGCGCAACGCCAGCAAGGGCACCAGGTGTCCGGCGTGCAGGCTCGGCGCGGTGGGGTCGAAGCCGGCGTATACCGTCATCGGCCCGCCCCGGGCTTCGGCGGTCAGCGCATCGAGGTCGGTGGACTGCGCGATCAGGCCGCGCCAGCCCAACTCGTCGATGATCATGTCGCCCATGATCCAAGATCCTTCCACCCCGGAACCGTTCGGCTAGTCGCTGCGGCCCGGGGCCGGCGCGCGAGGGCTGCGGCGATACGCCGAAACCTCCGGGCGGCCGGGCAGCCACAGCCGCCATGGCCGATCGGCGGCCTGGCTGACGCCGACGCGCGGCCCGGCCATCGCGGTCAGCGGTTCGTGCAGTTCGAGGGTTACCGGGCTGTTGCGCGTGAATAGGTCAATGCCGTTGTCGTCCATGGTGATTCCCATGGCAGAGCATAGGTTGCCCGGACCGCGCGCGAGGGCGGCGGTGTGCACCAACTCGCCGCGGCGGGCCCGCGCGACGTCGGTGCCGTCCTCGATGGCGGCCGCGCGCAGCAAGACCGCGGCTGCGGTGCCGTCGGGTCCGCACGAGACGTTGGCGCAGACGTGGATGCCGTGGCTGCGGTAGGTGTACAGCCGCCCGGGGGGTCCGAACATCACGAAGTTGCGGGCGCGTAAGCCCTTGTAGGAGTGCGCGGCGGCGTCTGGCCAGGGACCGTCGGGGACTCCCCCATAGGCCTCGACCTCGACGACGATCCCGCTCACACCCCGCGCGGTGAGGGTGGCGCCCAATAACCGGCGCGCGGCCTCGACCGGGTCGACCAACAGTTGCGCCGCAGCCGTGCCTTCGCGAAAGCGTCCTCGAGCCTCGACCACATCAGATCCTGAATCCTCTTTTCTTCAACCCAACGAACCTACCGGCAGACCAGACGTGGCAGTATCCCGGTGTCCCGTGACCCCAGGGGCCGCGAGAAGGAGCCCACCTCATGCATGCGATCGATCCCGCCGCCACGGCGTGGCTGCTGGCCAGCACCGCACTGGTATTGCTGATGACCCCCGGCCTGGCGATCTTCTACGGCGGCATGGTCCGCACCACCGGTGTGCTCAACATGATGATGATGAGCTTCATCTCCATACCGCTGGTGACGGTGGCGTGGCTGCTGGTCGGCTACACCATCGCGTTCTCCGAGGACGGAGTCAGCGGACTCGTCGGCAACCTCAGGCATTTCGGGATGCTCGGCATCACCCCCGACACCACCCACGGCACGGTTCCCGAACTGCTGTATGCCACCTTCCAATTGACGTTCGCGATCATCACGGCCGCCCTGGTAAGCGGCGCGATCGCCGACCGCGCCAAGTTCGCCGCCTGGATGGTTTTCGTCCCGGTGTGGGCGATCGCGGTGTATTCGATTGTCGCGCATTGGGTCTGGGGACCCGGCGGCTGGCTGGCCAAGCTGGGCGTCCTTGACTACGCGGGCGGGCTCGTCGTCGAGATCGTCTCCGGGTCTTCCGCACTGGCGCTGGCGCTGGTGCTCGGGCCGCGTATCGGGTTCAAAAAGGACGCGATGCGGCCGCACAACCTGCCTTTGCTGTTCGTCGGCGTCGGGCTGCTGTGGTTCGGCTGGTTCGGCTTCAACGCCGGTTCGGCCTTGGCCGCCAACGGAACTGCCGCGGCCATCTTCCTCAACACGCTGGTCGCCGGGTGCCTGGGCATGCTCGGCTGGCTCTCGGTCGAACAGATCCGCGACGGCCGCCCCACCACTTTCGGTGCGGCATCGGGTGTGGTCGCCGGCCTGGTCGCCATCACCCCGTCCTGTGGAACGGTCAACACGCTGGGCGCGACGGTCGTCGGGTTGGCGGCGGGCATCGTGTGCGCGTTCGCGGTGGGCGCGAAACTGCGCTTCAACTATGACGATTCACTCGACGTTGTCGGCGTGCACTTCGTCGGCGGCGTGGTCGGGGTGTCGTTGATCGGTCTGTTCGCGACGGCGGTCATGACGGCGGGAGCGCAGGGCCTGTTCTACGGGGGCGGATTCGGCCAGTTGGGCAAGCAGGCGCTGGCAATCGGCGTCGTTGCGCTCTATGCGTTCGCCATGACGTTCGTGTTGGCGAAGGTCATCGACCGGCTGATGGGTTTCCGGGTCAGCGCCGAGGACGAGACCACCGGTGTCGACCTCACTCAGCACGCCGAAACGGCCTACGCCGAGGGCGTGCACGGCCATCTGCCGCAACGGCGCCCGGCCACCGGCGAACGCTTCAACTAGGGCGCCGCCGGCGCCTTCTCCTGGCGATTCCGCAGTGCGCTAGCGCCGGCGCTAGCGGTTTCACACGTCACTTCATGGGTGACCCGCGCTCCCGCCCAGTGACCGCCTCTCTTTCAACGTCGGCCTTGACAACTCAACGCGACCGGACGATTATTCATCGCATGATGAGTTCATCGCATGATGAATTAATTGCCGAGCCGGCCGCGCCGGCGGTCCGCATCGAGCATCTGCGCGTTGTCCGCGGCAAACGCCCAGCTCTGCACGACTTCTCCGTCCAGATCGCCCGCGGCAGCATCACCGGCCTGCTCGGCCCGTCCGGCTGCGGCAAGACCACGCTGATCCGCTGCATCGTCGGCACCCAGATCATTTCTCACGGCACCGTCACGGTGCTCGGTGAAGAGGCCGGCAGCGCCGGACTGCGCCACCGCATCGGTTACCTGCCACAGGACCCCACCATCTACCACGACCTGCGGATCGTGGACAACGTTCGCTATTTCGCGGCGCTCTACGGGTTCGACGGCCAGGCCGCCGATGCCGCCATCGACCGCGTCGGATTGACCGATCACCGGACCGCGTTGTGCGGCAACCTCTCCGGCGGTCAGCGCACCAGGGTTTCGCTAGCGTGCGCACTGGTCTGTCAGCCCGACCTGCTGGTGCTCGACGAGCCGACCGTGGGCCTGGATCCCGTGCTGCGCGCGGACCTCTGGGAGCAGTTCACCGAGCTGGCCCGCACCGGGACCACGCTGCTGGTCTCCAGCCATGTGATGGACGAAGCCGATCACTGCGGCGACCTGCTGCTGATGCGCGACGGCCGGTTGGTCGCCCACACCACCCCGACCCAACTGCGAGAGGACACCGGATGCACGTCACTGGAGGACGCGTTTCTGTCCATCATCAAGCGCAGCACCATGCGCGAAGCGGGCTGAGCCTGCGCGGCTACACCGCGACCACCGCGCGAATCCTGCGCCAACTGGTCGCCGACCATCGCAGCGTCGCGATGATCCTGTTCGTACCGGTCCTGGTGATCAGTCTGATGTACTTCATGTTCCAGAACGCCCCGCACCGCCCCGGCGGGCCGACGCCGTTCAACAACGCCTGCCTGATTCTGCTGGGCCTGTTCCCCCTGTTCGTGATGTTCATCATCACGGCGATCACCATGCAGCGGGAACGGGCCTCGGGGACGCTGGAGCGCATTCTGACCACACCGCTGCGCCGCCTGGATTTGCTGATCGCCTATGGCACCGCCTTCTCCATCGCCGCTGCGGCGCAAGCGATTCTGGCGTGCATCGTGTCCTTCTGGTTGCTGGATTTCGACACCGCCGGCAGCCCGGCGTGGGTGTTCCTCATCGCGATCGTCAACGCCGTGCTGGGCGTCGGCCTGGGCCTGCTGTGTAGTGCGTTCGCCCGCACCGAGTTTCAGGCCGTGCAGTTCATCCCGTTGGTGATGGTGCCGCAGCTGCTGCTGGCCGGCATCATCGTGCCGCGTGCGCTGATGCCACACTGGCTGCAATGGATCAGCAACGTGCTGCCGGCCAGCTATGCGCTGGAGGCCTTGCAGCAGGTGGGTGCGCACCCGGAACTGACGTTCATCGCGGTGCGGGACATCGCCGTGGTGCTGGGCTTCGCCCTGGCGGCGCTGTGCCTGGCCGCGGCGACGCTGCGCCGGCGGACGCCCTAGTGGCGATCGCAAGGCGCGCGCTGGGGGTACGCCCCCACAAGTGGGAGGTACCCCCACCCGCTTGCGGGGGACCGGGCGCTGCGGGTCGGCACGGAGGGTCCTAGTGACAACCACCAGTGCCGGGCGCCGTCGGCGGGGTCGGCCGGCCGGGAACTCCGACACCCGCGACCGCATCCTTGAGGGCGCACGGGAGCTGTTCGCGCGCAATGGAATTCGTAACACCTCGATCCGCGCGGTGGCCGCCGCGGCCGGGGTGGATTCGGCGTTGGTGCATCACTACTTCGGCACCAAGGAGAAGCTGTTCGCCGCTGCCGTACACATCCCGATCGACCCGATGACCATCATCGGCCCGTTGCGCGAGGTACCCGTCGACGAGCTCGGCTACCGGCTCCCGTCGACGTTGTTGCAACTGTGGGATTCCGAGATCGGCGCGGCGTTCATCGCCACGCTGCGATCGATTTTGGCCGGTTCGGAATCCAACTTGTTCCGGACCTTCATCGAGGACGTCATCGCCGTCGAAGTCGGCTCCCGCGTGGACAATCCGCCCGGAAGCGGAGCCATCCGCATCCAGTTCGTCGCGTCACAGCTGATAGGCGTGGTGATGGCGCGCTACATCCTGCAACTGGAGCCGTTCAAGTCGCTACCGCCCGAGCAGATTGCGCAAACCATCGCGCCGAACCTGCAGCGCTACCTTACCGGCG
>NZ_LZMB01000129.1 GCF_001673555.1 Mycobacterium sp. 1165178.9
TGGAATCGACGCCGCCTGCCGACTCGAAGATGTTGGACACCACCGCGCCGGGCAGCACGGCCTGGACGTGGATGTGGTGCTCGTGACCGGCCATTTTTACATCCAGATGCAGGCATTCGGTCAACGCCAGGACCGCGTGCTTGCTCATGATGTAGGGCGCCTGCAACGGGATTGCCACCACACCGCCAACCGACGACAGGTTCCACATCCACGTCCAGGCCGTGCTGCCCGGCGCGGTGGTGTCCAACATCTTCGAGTCGGCAGGCGGCGTCGATTCCAACGCCGGCGATGCCGCCGCGGCAGAGGCTCAACGCACCGCCATGCTCGACGTCAAAGCCGCGGCCATGGACTCCCTGGCGGCAGCCGAGACGGTGTTCCAGCAGGCCGCCGAGGGCCGCTTCTATCTGCTCACCCAGCAGTCCGTCGCGTCAGCCATGCAAGAGCGTGCTAATGTGCTTGCCGCGCAGCGTCATCCGGCGCTGAGATGATGCCGGCACTCGACCCCGACGCCGCCGCGCGGGCAGCGACGTTCGGAGCGATCCCGCCGATGCGCCAGCGCGGACTGGCGACGGTGCGCGCGGCAATCGAATCCGCCCCGCTGCCCGATGAAATGCCCGCGATGGCCAGCATCAGCGGCGCGTCCATACCCGGACCGGCCGGGCACGTTCCTGTCCGGATCTACCGTCCCACAGATGATTCCGTTCAGCCGGCGCTGGTCTACTTCCATGGCGGCGGGCTGGTGATGGGCTCGAATCATTCGTTCGAACCGCTGGCCCGGGTATTGGCGTCGGCGTCGGCAGCGACCGTCGTGGCCGTCGACTACAGATTGGCTCCGGAGTGGCCGCCACCCGCCCAGTTCGAGGACGCGTACGCCGCGAGTGTGTGGGTATCGCGCAACGCCCACGAGATTGGCGTCGATGCCGGCCGCGTCGCGGTAGTCGGCGACAGTGCGGGCGGGTCCCTGGCGGCCGCAGTTGCGCTGGCCGCACGCGACCGTCGCGGCCCGGCGATCTGTGCGCAGGTGCTGCTGTACCCAGGTCTGGATCGCGACATGACGGCTCCGTCACTCACGGCGCTTCCCCATGCCCCGCTACTCGCGCACGACGACATCGACTACATGCACGAACTCTGCGACGGCATCGCGGGGGCGCCGCGCGACCCGTACCTGGTTCCGGCCTACGCATCCGATCTGTCCGGGCTGCCACCCGCGATCGTGGTGAGCGCGGCTTGCGACCCGATCCGGGACTGGGGAGAGCGGTACGCGACCCGGCTCCGCGACGCGGGAGTGCAAACCACCATGACCCGCTATCCGGGCATGTACCACGGCTTTCTCATGCGTTCTGACGCCACGGCGCGCGGCAGGCTCGCCATCGCAGAGATCGGCGCGCTGCTGCGAGCGAAGTTCGCGCACCCGGTCCAATTTGACGTCCCAATCACCGGTCAGGGCACCGCCGCGGCACGCTGACGCCGCGCACAATCATGCCAACGCAGGATTGGCAGAGGGAGACAGCTGATGTTCACCGACGAGCGGCGGATGGAACTTTCCGACGTATTGCGGCCGGCCGCGCCGCCCCGTGAGATCGACAACGTGTACACCGACGATCAACGCGAACGCCTGCTCGACGTGGTGCGCACCGAGGGACCGTGGAAGCTGATCATCGCGCAACACTTCGCGTCGCCCGACGAATTGATCGCGACCATGAGCGGGGTCTTTCCCGAGGGGTTCACCCCGTCGCTGGATCTTTTCCTCACACCCACCTTCCGCGGCTACCTTGCCAATCACGGCGCGGCGCTATACCCGCAGCTGCACGACTGCTTCTACAACGCGCGGTTCCTCGAAATGGCCAAAGGCTACTGGGGCGCCCAATACGCTAAACCGCAGTTGATGCTCTTCAACATCAACGGCCCCTGCGCCAACCGCGATCCGGGGCACTTGGACTCGCCGAGCTTCCGCGGCGTGCGGCATGAGAACGCGCCGACCTGGCTCACCAGCGTAATGGGCAAGTCCGGCCTATTTCAGGATTACCTCATCAAGATGGCACAGGTGATCACCTGGTTCTCTCTCGACGCCGGCAGCGGTTTCACCTACTGGCCCGACGGACCGCTGAAGCCACCCAAGCGGCTTCTGCCCCCGATCAGGAACCGCGGAGTGGTGGTGCAGAACGAGATGATGGTGCACCGTGGCGAGGCCAACGGGCCTCTGCAACAACAGATTCCGGCCGGGCTTGCTTTCGACACAATGTTCACCGGTGATCCCGGCGATCGCGACTACTGGTTGCTGAAGAACGGCGATGCCGTGATCGCCCGACACCACACGGACGAACTGCGGTTCCTGGTGCACTGGTCGGCCGAGGTGTTCTCCGACTACGACGAGCTGAAGAAGAACATGGAGGGCTCTGACGACCTGACGATCGAGAAGGCCATCGACATGATGGTCGACGACGTCAATTCCAAGGGCATCAAACTCGACATTCCCAGTGAGCCGCTGCACGATTCGGCATTCATCGGGGCTCTCAACGCCGCCTACGACCTGGGCGGGCCAGCCGTCTATCCCGTAGAGGCGCCGATCAGCGCCTTCCAGCTGGCGTGATCGATGGGCATGCCCTCGAGGCGGTGCTCTACGACACCGCCGACGGACGGTGGCGCACATGACTGATACCCACGAACGACTGACGGAGTCAGTGCGGCGACTCATCGACGTCACCATTCGCAGCGAGGCCGACGAGCGAGCCGTCGCGAAGGCGTTGGCTCTCGTCGACCAAACCGTCGAGTTATTGAGTACGCGACTGATGCCTGGGTCGTTTGGTGTGCGCACGAATTCCGAAGGTGCGAACATTGTTTGGGGCAATGTTGCCGTCGGGCTGCGTAACGCGATCGCCCCTCCCCTGGTCGTCCAGCACGACGAGGCGGGCGGCGTGCATGCCGACATTCACCTCGGCGCAGGCTACGAGGGACCGCCCGGTCATGTGCACGGTGGGATGTGCGCCTTAATCCTGGATCATGTCCTGGGTGCGACGGCGCATCGGCCGGGTAAACCGGCTTACACGGGCACCATCACGGTGCGTTACTTGCGCCCCACACGGTTGGGAGCGTTGCGAGCCGAGGCGTGGATCGAGCGGATCGATGGCACCAAGACGTACGCGGGCGGCCATCTCCTTAATGCTGACGGTGTCACGGTGGAGGCCGAAGGCGTATTCATCACGCCGCGGGAACACCTCGGCCTCGCCGAGCCACAATGTGGAAATAGGTCGTGATTTCGTCGCCGCGCCAACCGCGCAGGTGCCCGGCGGTCATCACACCGGTGCAACTGCCCGATAATCGGAGACGTCGTCACGCCCTAGGCAAGATCGAGGCCAAACAACCGACGCGTCGGTCGTGACCGGCCGATCCGGTTTCGGCAAGACCACCCACTCAGGGAGCCCGTCAGACATGGTTGCCCGCCCGCTCGCCATCTTGGGGGCCGCATCGGTTGCCCTCTTGGCGGCGGCGCCGATCGCCAACGCCGATACCGCCGACGAGAAATTTCTGGCGGCCCTCGAGGAGCAGGGCATCATCGACCAAGCCTCGGCCGGACACGCCATCGAAGCCGCTCACTACGTGTGCGCACGACTCGACACCGGCGAAACGCCCCTGCAGGTGATGCAGGAAGTGCTGGCCAGCAGCAGTTTGCCCGAGTTTCACACCGGTTTCTTCGTCGCCCAAAGCATCTACTCGTACTGCCCCCGGCATAAGGACGAGATCCCCCGGGGATAGGCACACCCGTGACGTCTGAATTAGTCTGCTGCGTGGTCCTTCTCGTCGACGACAGACAAATCTCCGCGGCGCACGGCGTCCAGGATCGAGGCACTCAGCGCCGAACACACGATGAAGACACCCCGGCTCCCCGGTGTCGCTATCTTCTGCGCGTCGGCGCGCTCGGCACACCGGGCTGTCGCGTCGGCGTTCCACTGAACGCTGGTCTGATTCCAGCTGCTCTTGCGGGCGAGCACCCGCGCGCCACAATTGCGGCACACCACCGGCACCATCGGCATCTCGTCGAGCCGATTATCCCCTGGCACCGGCGATTTCAGCGTCATCACGCCCGGGCCGCCATGTTGGCTTCGACCTCTTTCATCCATGCCTCGTAGGGCCGGGTGGTGTCGAGCTCGAATTCGAAGCGGTCCACCATGTCCGGTTGCACGTCGGCGGCGTCGACGTAGAACTGCTGGTACCAGCGCCGCAATTGGTAGACCGGGCCGTCCTCCTCGACCAGCAGCGGGTTGTCGATGCGTGCCTTGTGCCGCCAGATCTCGACGTCCTGCTCGAAACCGAGTTTGACATAGTCGCCGAGTTTGATCGCGGTCTGCATCGCCTCGTCTGAAGGCATCGCTTCCGACTTCTTCACGATGATGCCGTATTGCAGCACAAAAGAATTCGCATCGATCGGATAGTGGCAATTGATGAGGATCGTCTTGGCATCGCCGTGCTCGTAGTGATAGGTCAGGTCGTCGATCATGAAGGACGGACCGTAGTAGGACGCCACCGAGGTGTTGCCCAGCATCTGCGCGCCTTCGGTGCCGCCCATGTCGGGACGGCCCTCGCCGTTCATGTACTGCGTCGCGACGTGCCCTTCGAAGATGTTCTTGAAGTAGGTGGGCAACGCACCGTGGATGTAGTAGAAGTGCGCCATATCCACGACGTTGTCGATGATTTCGCGGCAATTGCTTCCCACGACCGTGGTGTACCAGTGCCAATCGGTCCACTGATCGCTCGTGGCGCCCTCGATGCGCGGGATCGTCACCTCCGGCGGTGGCGGTTTGCGCTCCGGGTCGTTCCACACGAACAACATGCCGTCTTGCTCCAGCGTGGTCCACGCTTGGGTACGGGCCAGCTTGGGGGCGCGCCGGCTGTAGGGCACCTGTTTGCAGCGTCCGTCGCCGCCCCAACGCCAGTCGTGGAACGGGCAGGCGATCTCGTTGCCCTTGACCTCGCCCTGGGACAGGTCTCCGCCCATGTGCCGGCAGTATCCGTCGAGCACGTTGATGTTTCCGTCCCCGCTGCGGAAGACGACGAGTTTCTGCCCGAAGGCGTTGATCGCGTGCGGTTTGCCGTCACCGAAATCCCTGGTCAGCCCCAGGCAGTGCCAGCCGCGGGCGAACCGCGTCGGTGCGGCCTGCGCTTCAATGAACCGAATTTCGTCAGCCTCGTTCTGCGACGTCATAGGCCTGATCTAACTCCCCCGGACCGGGCCGCGGGACCCCCTTGTTCCACTGATCAGGACGGTGCTTCCTGCGCCGCGTCGTTCCGGCTTACCGTTGCGGACGTGACGACGCACAGCGCGACGATTCCCGCCGGACTTCCCGTGGCGGACGCATGCGTTGACCTGCTCGTCGTCGGCTCCGGCACCGGCATGGCCGCGGCGCTGGCGGCCCACGAATCGGGGCTGTCGGTGCTTATCGTGGAGAAATCGTCGCATGTGGGCGGCTCGACCGCCCGCTCCGGCGGTGCATTGTGGCTACCGGCCAGCCCGGTGCTGGCCGAAGCGGACGCCGGTGACACCTCGGAGCGTGCCGGCGCCTACCTGGATGCGGTGGTTTCGGGGTCGGCGCCGGCGCCACGCTCGGCGGCATTCGTGGCGCACGTGTCCGCGACGGTCGACATGCTGCGCCGGACGACGCCGCTGCGGCTGTTTTGGGCCCGTGACTATTCCGACTACCACCCCGAGGAACCGGGCGGCAGCGCGGCCGGGCGCACCTGTGAGTGCCGCCCCTTCGACACCTCGATGCTCGGCGAGTACCGCACCCGGCTGGAGCCCGGCCTGATGGAGGTCACTGTCCCGATGCCGACGACGGGCGCCGACTACCGGTGGATGAATCTGGTGGCCCGGATGCCGCGCAAGGGGATTCCCGTCTACGGCAAGCGCCTGGCGCAGGGCGTGGCCGGCCGTATGGTGGGCCGGCGCTACGCCGCAGGGGGTCAGGGCCTGATGGCCGGGCTGTTCACCGGGGTGCTGCGTGCCGGCATCCCGGTATGGACCGGCACCACGCTCGCGCGCCTCGCCAGCGATGGCGACCGTGTGACCGGCGCCGTCGTTGAGCACGGCGGGCGTGAGGTAACGATTACCGCGCGGCGAGGCGTGGTGCTGGCCACCGGTGGTTTCGACCATCACATGGACATGCGGTGGAAATTCCAGTCGGAATCGTTGGGCGCCAACTTCAGTCTCGGTGCGGCCGCGAACACCGGTGACGGAATCCGCGCGGGCCAGGAGGTCGGTGCCGACATCGATCTGATGGATCAGGCGTGGTGGTTCCCTGCCGTCGCGCCCCTGCCCGGCAAGGCGCCGATGGTGATGCTTGCCGAGCGGTCGCTGCCGGGCTGTCTGATCGTGGATCAGAACGGCCGTCGGTTCGCCAACGAAGCGGAAGATTACATGTCCTTCGGTCAGCGGTTGCTCGGGCTGGAGCGCTCCGGCAACCCGGTCGAGGCCATGTGGATCATCTTCGATCAGCAGTACCGCAACAGCTATGTCTTTGGCGCGGAACTGTTTCCGCGGATGCGCATCCCGCAGGCTTGGTATGACGCCGGCATCGCGGTGCGGGCCGACAATCTCACCGATCTGGGCACCCGGATCGGGGTTGGAGTATCGGACTTCTTCGCGACGATGACGCGCTTCAATCAAAACGCCGCTGCCGGTGAGGATCCCGACTTCGGCCGGGGTCGCAGCGCCTACGATCGCTATTACGGTGACCCGACCATCAGGCCGAACCCCAACCTGCGCCCGTTGGTCAACGGCCCGTTCTACGCGGTGAAAATGGTGCTGTCCGACCTGGGTACCTGCGGTGGGCTGAAGACCGACGAGCGGGCGCGGGTGTTGCGCGAAGACGGCGGGCCGATCGCGGGGCTCTACGCCGTCGGCAACACCGCCGCGAACGCCTTCGGCGCGACGTACCCGGGTGCGGGAGCAACGATCGCGCAGGGACTGGTGTACGGCTACATCGCGGCGCGGGACGCGGCAAGCGTGCCGCAGCCGGACTAAGCGGATCGTCGCCCGCAGCGCCGCCGTCTACGACGTGTCTTCGGCCTCCGGGCTGTCGTTGTCGTCTCCATCGCTGAGCAGCTTCTCAGGGTGGTGGAAGGTGTTGGTGCGGGGTTTGCCGGTGTCCAAGTGCGGAGGCGGAACCCATTCGGTGTCGCCGCGGCCGTTTTTTCGGGTCATCCAGCCGCCGGGGCGCAGCAGGCGATGGTGGGGCCCGCAGGCGAAGGTCAAGTCGTTGATATCGGTGCTGTGGCAGGTGGCGTAGTCGGTGACGTGATGGACTTCGCAGTAGTAGCCCGGCACGGTGCACCCAGGGTTCGAGCAGCCGCGGTCCTTGGCGTACAACACGATTCGCTGGCCCGCCGAGGCGAGCCGCCTCGTGTGATACAGCGCCAGCGCGTTGCCCTTGTCGAAGATCGCCAAATAGTGGTGGGCATGTCGGGCCAGGCGGATGACGTCGCTCATCGGCAGCAGGGTGCCGCCACCGGTCAGGCCGCGACCGGCGGCCGACTCCAGCTCGGCCAGCGTCGTGGTGACCACGATGCAGGCCGGTAACCCGTTGTGCTGTCCCAGTTCCCCAGAGGCCAGCACGCCGCGCAGGGCGGCCAGCAATCCGTCGTGGTTGCGCTGGGCCGCCGAGCGCGGGTCGCGTTCGATGGCGTCTTGGGTGGGTGCGCCCTCCACGCACGGCGTTTCGTCGAGGGGGTTGCACATGCCGGGGGCGGCGAGTTTGGCCAATACGGCTTCCAGCGTGGCACGCGCTTCGGGCGTCAGCCAGCCGCGCAACTGCGACATGCCGTCGGCTTGTTGGTTACCTAGCGCCAGCCCGCGCTGACGCGCCCGGTCTTCGTCGGTGAAGGTGCCATCGGGATTGAGCGCATCGGCGAGCGCGTTAGCCAGCCCGGCCAGTTGTTCGGGACGAAACCGGCCGCCCTCCTAGGCCAATTGCGCCTCGGCCTTCTCGCGGGTCGCGAAGTCCACCCAACCGGGGAGCTGATGGTAGAACTTACGAATCACCGCGACCTGACCGGCTCCCAGCGCGCCGTCGAGTTGGGCGGCGGCGGTGGCGGCCAGGAAGGGTGGGATCAGTTCGCCGGCGAGGCCGTGGCGTGGCCCCAGATCGCGCGCCTCTTTGATGCGCCGGGAGGCTTCGCTGCGGCTGATCAGTGTGGCCTCGGCGATGGCATGGACCACTGTGCCGCCGAGTTCTAGGGAGGGGGCTTGGCGGGCAAGGGAATTAATCAGCGGATGCTCGACGGCCGGGATGCGCCGGCGCTGCTTTTCGCAGCGTCGCAACACCGCCAACTGTTGGCGCGGGCTGAGCGCGTCGAAGTTCAGCGCGCGGGCTCGATCCCAGGCGGCATCCAGTGCGTCGAACACCGCATCGACATCCTGCTGGTCGGTTGCACCCACACCGTCAAACTATCGGAGCCGACCGACAGAAACCCCGGCGTTGTGCCCGTTGAAACCACAGTGGCACAAGTGATTACGCTATCCGTTTCGGATATTCATAATCTTGCGTACGGTTCCCCAAGCCGACGGGTGCGCGAAACCGGTCGCCGGCATCGAGCTAGTCGGCTTCGCGCTTGGCCTGAACTTGCTTTTCGACCTCACGCCAGTAGCCGGGCGTTGGGCGCGGCTTGCCCAAACCACCCTTCGCGGCAGTCTGCAGGATCGCGTCGGCCTCGTCGATCTCCTTGATCATTTCCAGCGCGAATTCGCGTTCGGCGGCGTAGTACTTGGCCGCCCAGCGCAGCGCGAGCACCGAGTACGCCCACGCGGGCTCCGCCTCGGCTCCCTCGGCGTCCTCAACCGCCTTGCGGTGCCTGGATTCGGCGTGCGCTACGTGCTCCTGGAGTAATTCCTTGAGCCGCCTCGGGTTACTGAGGTGGCCGAACGTAACGCGCAGCAGCACAGAGTGTTTGAGCACCGGCGGGTCCACGGGCGCATGGTTCGTCCACTCGGTGACGGCGTCCATACCCGCCGGTGTGATCTTGTAGAGCCGGCGGCTGCGGGTGCCCTCGTCGCGTTCGACACGCGACGTCACCAATCCCAGCGATTCCAGCTTCTTCAACTCGGTGTAGATCTGGCTGTACGACGGGCTCCAGTAGTAGAGGTCGACGCTCCAGTCGATCCACTTTTTGAGGTCGTAGCCCGAGACTTCCTCCTCGTACGACATCATGCCCAGCAGCGCCCAGCTGGTGGCGGCGAGGGCTGCGTTGGTCAGCTTTCGGCTGGCAGGGTCCGTTTCGGAGTCCATGTCGCCAGGTTAACAACATCGCCCCCTAGATTGGAGGACATGGACCGCTGGCTGGGACGCCCGTGAAATTCGCCTTCCCCGTTCCGCACCTGCTGCGCCTCAAGGCGATTACGCAGCCCTGGGAGGCCGCTGTCACCGGAGGAGACCAGCGACGCATGATGCAATGCGCCGACCGATGGGGCTACGACATGATCGCGGTGCCCGAGCATCTCGTCATCCCCATCGACCATGTCGAGTTGTCCGGGCCGCACTATCTGCACTCGACGACCGCGCAGGCCTTCATCGCCGGCGCCACCGAGCGGGTGGCCATCAACTCGTGCGTCACCATC
>NZ_LZMB01000130.1 GCF_001673555.1 Mycobacterium sp. 1165178.9
GGGGCACCAACCCCGGCCAGGGTGTGCCGTTGGCCGACGCGGTGCCGGATCCCGAGCTGATGACCGACGACGCGCAGCGCCAGGCGGCTGAGAAAGCGTTGGCATATATGGACCTTCGACCAGGCACGCCGATGCGTGACATCGCCGTTGACACGGTGTTCGTGGGCTCTTGTACCAACGGTCGTATCGAAGATCTGCGGGTCGTCGCCGATGTGCTGCGCGGACGCAAGATCGCGTCGGGCATGCGGATGCTCGTCGTGCCGGGCTCGATGCGCGTGCGCGCGCAGGCCGAAGCCGAAGGGCTGGGTGAGGTTTTCACCGCCGCAGGCGCCGAATGGCGCCAAGCGGGCTGCTCAATGTGCCTGGGGATGAATCCCGACCAGCTTGCGCCGGGGGAGCGGTGTGCCGCGACGTCCAACCGCAACTTCGAAGGGCGCCAGGGTAAAGGCGGCCGCACGCATTTGGTGTCTCCGGCCGTTGCCGCAGCGACAGCGGTTCGCGGCAGATTGTCAGCTCCAGCCGATTTGAGCTGACGTATTCGACTGTGAAGGGATGAGCATGGAAGCATTTCACACCCACACCGGTATCGGTGTGCCGCTGCGGCGCTCCAATGTCGACACCGATCAGATCATTCCGGCGGTGTATTTGAAGCGTGTCACCCGAACCGGTTTCGAGGACGGATTGTTCGCCAGTTGGCGGTCGGATCCGTCATTCGTACTAAATCTCAGCCCCTTTGACCGCGGGTCAGTGCTAGTGGCAGGACCCGATTTCGGGACGGGATCATCGCGTGAGCATGCGGTGTGGGCACTGATGGACTACGGGTTCCGGGTGGTCATCTCGTCTCGGTTCGGTGACATTTTCCGGGGCAACGCCGGCAAGGCGGGGCTGCTGGCGGCCGAAGTTTCTCAGGACGGTGTGGAACTGCTCTGGAAGCTCATCGAGCAGAGTCCGGGCTTGGAAATCACTGTCAATCTTCAAGATCGAAATATCACCGCGGGAACGACGGTGCTGCCGTTCAAGATTGACGACCATACCGCTTGGCGACTGCTCGAAGGTCTCGACGATATAGCCCTTACGCTGCGCAAACTCGACGAAATCGAGGCATTCGAGGCGGCGTATCCGGACTGGAAACCGCGCACTCTGCCCACCTCTTCGACGGCCGAGTAAAGCCGATTTTCTGCTTGATCGGCTAACTAAACCGAGCCGATTTTTAACACCCTCCACCGGTCAAGGGCGGCAAGCGGATTGCGAAAACAGCGCACGCTTTGCCTTGAAATTGCGCGTGGCTCTTGGAAATTTGCTGGGTGAGGGTTTACCGTGTCCACTAGTCGGTTCAAATCGAGGACCACTAGTGTCGGAGGGATTGATGAACAAGGCAGAGCTCATTGATGTGCTCACAACTAAATTGAACACGGACCGTCGACAGGCGACCGCAGCGGTCGAGAACGTTGTCGACACCATTGTGCGTGCGGTACACAAGGGCGACAGCGTCACCATCACCGGGTTCGGTGTGTTCGAGCAGCGGCGTCGCGCAGCGCGGGTGGCCCGCAACCCGCGGACCGGTGAGACGGTGAAGGTGAAGCCGACGTCCGTCCCGGCGTTCCGCCCCGGTGCACAGTTCAAAGCGGTTGTGTCTGGCGCACAGCGCCTCCCGTCGGACGGCCCCGCGGTCAAGCGCGGTGTCGTATCAGGTGGCGGCGCGGCCAAGAAGACCGCGGCGAAGAAGGCCCCGGCCAAGAAGGCCGCGGCCAAGAAGGCTCCGGCCAAGAAGGCCGCGGCTAAGAAGGCTCCGGCCCGCAAGGCCGCGACCAAGGCTCCCGCCAAGAAGACTGCGGCCAAGAAGGCTCCAGTTCGCAAGGCGGCGACCAAGGCTCCGGCCAAGAAGACTGCTGCCAAGAAGGCTCCGGCCAAGAAGGCTGCGGCTAAGAAGGCTCCGGCCCGCAAGGCTGCGAGCAAGGCTCCGGCCCGCAAGGCGGCCGCAAAGAAGACGACAGCTCGTCGCGGCCGCAAGTAGCGGAGTCAAGTTCTAGACACGAGTACCCTTCGGGCGGCAGTGAAGCCCCCGAAGGGTATTCGTGCGTTAGCGGCGGCGGAGGTACGCCCCCCCGAGCGGGAGGTGCCCTCACCCGCTTGCGGGGGACGGACGGTCCGCCACCACGTTAGGCCCGAACGTTGGCGGCCACCGCGCCGCCGATGTGGTCGGCAGCCACCAACCGTCCGTCTGACAGTGAGAGCACCCAGGTGCTGCCCTTGTGGTTGCGCGATTTGTCGGGCCGCACGCCATCGCGCTCACACCACCACGCGATCAAGTCCGGAATCACCTTGCCCTGAGTGCAGACAACGGGCGTGCCTTGCTCCTCGGCGATATCCAGGATTCGGTGGCGTCCACGTTTCGCGTTCTTGGCATAGGCCTCTTCGGTGAGGGTGGGCTCGTTGTGCACGGGCACGTCCAAGTCCTCGGCAAGCGGTTCCACGGTCTGGTGGCAGCGGACGCGGTCGGCCGCGTGCACCTGTGACGCGCCGAATGCGAGCAGCTGCGGCACCAGTGCCTCGGCTTGCGCGCGTCCACGTTTGTCCAGCGGCCGCTTGGCGTCGTCGCCGGAGAAACGCGATTTGCGGCCCGCGGTGCCGTGCCGGACCACCAACAGGGTTTGGGTGTCCGCGGGCTTTTTGTTGAAGTGCCGCAACACTTTTCGGTCCTGCGTGTAGTCCAGCTTCTGCATCGCCTCGGCGATCGGCAGCCACACCAGCCCGTCCACCTCGTTGCCCGGCACGAATTCTCCGCCGATGGAGCGCGCCGCCCAGTAGAAGACTTTTTTGACGCCCTGGTCGATTGGATAGCTCACCAAGTCGAGCCGCCTGCCGAGGATGGCGTGGGCACCCGTCTCCTCCCGTACCTCGCGCACGGCCGCCCTCGGGGCCGTCTCGCCGGGGTCCACCTTGCCCTTGGGCAGTGACCAGTCGTCATACCGGGGACGGTGAATGATGGCGATCTCGATGTCGTGGTTGCCCGTATCACCATTGCCGGGTCGCCACAGCACTGCACCGGCGGCATACACTACTCGGCTTCCAGAGCGCCGTGCGGCGGACGAATTCTGGGTGGGCACCTCAACTCCTGCAGATCAATTCACTTCAGGGCCGCACGCCTGATCGGGATGCGGCCGGGAGAAACGACCGGAATACAACCGCACAGAGCTAGGGACTGCGATGGCGCTCCATCAACGATACTTGGTGGTCGCGTACGGAATGGCCCTCCTGTGGCGACGGCGTCCACTGCCCGTCGGGCCCCAGTTCCCAGCACCGGGTCGAGGGATCCAGTGCGGATTCGAACAATTCGTCGAGCTGCGCGGTGAGCTTGGGGTCCTTGACCTGAGCCAGCACCTCCACGCGCCGATCGAGGTTGCGGTGCATCATGTCGGCGCTGCCGATCCAGAACTCGTTGATGTTGCGGAAATGGATGATCCGCGAGTGCTCCAGGAAACGGCCGAGAATCGAGCGGACGAAAATGTTTTCGGAAAACCCCTCGGCACCTGGGCGCAGCGCGCAGATGCCGCGCACCACGACCTCGACGCGCACCCCGGCCTGCGACGCCCGGTAGAGCGCATCGATCACCTGCTCGTCGACAAGCGCGTTCATCTTCAAGCGAATGCGTCCGTTTCCGCTTTCCCGGTGTGCTTCGATCTCGCGTTCGACGCGTTCGATGATGCCGGCGCGAATTCCGTACGGTGCCACCAACAGATTGCGATAGGAGACCTTACGCGAATAACCGGTCAGCGAATTGAACAAATCGGTGAGGTCCGCGCCGATATCGGGGTTCGCCGTCAGCAGGCCGACATCCTCGTACAGGCGGGCCGTTTTGCTGTTGTAGTTGCCGGTTCCGATGTGGCAGTACCGCCGGATGGCCGAACCTTCGCGGCGCACCACTAGGCAAGTCTTGCAATGCGTCTTGAGGCCGACCAGCCCGTAGACCACGTGCACGCCCGCCTGCTCGAGTGCGCGCGCCCAACGAATGTTGGCTTGTTCGTCGAAACGCGCCTTGATCTCGACGAGTGCCACGGCCTGCTTACCGGCCTCGGCCGCTTCGATCAGCGCCCGCACGATCGGCGAATCGCCGGAGGTGCGATACAGCGTTTGCTTGATCGCCAGCACGTTGGGGTCCGCGGCGGCCTGCTGGATGAATCGCTGCACGCTGGTGGAGAAGGAGTCGTACGGGTGGTGCACCAGGACGTCGCCTTCGCGCAGCGTCGCGAAAATGCTCTTGGGAGATTCGCGGTCGGCGAAAGCGGGGTGGGTGTCCGGGACGAACGCCGGGTCCTTAAGTGCCGGCCGGTCCAGGCCGTAGATCTGCCACAGCGACGAAAGGTCGAGCAGGCCGGGGACTTCGATGACATCACCGGGATGCACATCGAGTTCGCGCAGCAGCAATTCCAGCATGGCCTCGGTCATGTCGTCGGCGATTTCGAGTCGCACCGGCGGGCCGAACCGCCGGCGCGCCAATTCCCGTTCCAGCGCCTGCAGCAGATCCTCATCGCGGTCTTCTTCGACTTCCATGTCGGCGTTGCGGGTGATGCGGAAAGCGTGATGCTCCACGATTTCCATGCCGGGGAACAGAAGAGGAAGGAAGGCCGCGATCAGCTCTTCCATCGGCAGGTAGCGGACGATGGTCCGCCCGCCGTCGTCCGCGTTGCTGATGGCGGCGAGCTCGACGAAGCGATCGACGTTGTTGGGCACCTTGACTCGGGCGAAGTGCTGCCCGCCGTCCTCGGGCTGACGCACCATGACCGCCAGGTTCAGGCTCAGCCCGCTGACGAACGGGAACGGGTGCGCGGGATCGACGGCCAGTGGCGTCAAAACGGGGAAGACCTGTTCGGTGAAATAAGCCGACAATTCGTCGCGCTCGCGCTGATCGAGGTCGGCCCACGTGACGATGTGAATGCCTTCCTCCGCGAGTGCGGGCCGCACCGAATCGAGGAACACCCGCGCGTGCCGGGTCGCGATCCGCTGAGTTTGTTCCCCGATGAGCGCAAGTTGCTTGCGCGGCGTCAAACCGTCGGCGGAGCGCACCGACAATCCCATCTCGTCACGGCGCTTGAGGCCGGCGACGCGCACCATATAGAACTCGTCGAGGTTGGAGGCGAAGATCGCCAGGAATTTGGCACGTTCCAGGAGCGGCAGCGAGTTGTCGTCGGCGAGCGCCAGCACGCGGGCGTTGAAGTCGAGCCAGCTCAGCTCGCGATTGAGGTAGCGGTCGTCCGGGAGATCGGTCAGCGCGGCCTGCGTCGCAGCCGGTGGCGCCGCCACGGCCGAGTCGCCCGCATGCCACAAATTCTCGTCGGGTCGCGCCTCAGCTTCGATTTCAGTCACCCTGCGATCATTGCTCATCATGCGCGCGTGCTGCTAGCGCTCGAGGGACATCCGTTCGCCGTTGGGATGACGTTTACCCGCCGGACAGGTTGCTGATCGAATCAGTGTGTCGCGATGGCGCGCGCGGTCGCCGGCCCCACCCCGAGGCGGCGCGCGGCGGCGAGATCGTTGGGAGTGTCGACGTCACACCGCAGGCCCGGCCAGGCGCCGGTCAGCTCGATCGCACCCGAACTGCGGTGCCGCGCCGAGGAATCGGAGCCGAACCGCGGGTCGAGCGGGCCGCCGAACGCGAACAATGCTGCGGTGCCCGTCGCGAGCCGGTCGGCGACGAAGCTGCGCCGGTGCTGGCGCGCGGCGGCGATCGCCTCGCTAAGCTCCTGGGTCTGCAGTGCCGGTAAATCCCCTTGCAGCGCAACGACATTGGCGAAGGAAGTCCCCACCGCGCGTTCCGCGGTGGCGATGGCGTTGTTCAATGGATCGGGATGACCCTCGGGTGTCGGGTCGGCCAGCACGTCGGCTCCCACCTCGAGGGCCGCCGCGGCCGCGGCGTCATCGGGCGTGATCACGGTGATCGAACCCAGCGATCGGACCCGTCCCGCGGCGGTCAGGGTGTCGATCAACATGGCGAGCACCACGCTTTCGCGGGTGCGCGCCGAGAACACCGGGGCCAGCCTGGTCTTGGCCGCCGCCAGCCTCTTGACGGCGATGATCAGCGCCACATCGCCTGCGCCGTCGGCTCGTATGCCGCTCATGAGGAGTCATCCTGCCAGCGACGGGATGCGGGTCGCTCGCCAACACCGGCGACGCTCCGCCCTGCGCGGGACACACTGACTCGCGTGACGCCCGGTCCGTCGCTGATCTAGGGTGTAGCGGCTGCACGTGCCGCGTGAGCAACCCCGACCGGACAGGAGGTCATACATGACCAGCGCATCATCGGGCGCCGTCGCGGTCATGGGTGCCGGGGCGTGGGGCACGGCGCTGGCCAAAGTGCTCATCGATGCCGGGGGACCCGAGGCCGGCGTCACGCTGTGGGCCCGCAGGCCCGAGCTCGCCGAGCAGATCAATTCCACCCGATCCAACCCCGACTACCTGCCGGGCACGTTGCTGCCGCCGGGCGTCCGTGCCACCGCCGACGCCGCCGAAGCGCTGCGCGACGCGTCGACGGTACTGCTGGGCGTGCCCGCGCAGACGATGCGCGGCAACCTCGAGCGCTGGGCGCCGCTGATCCGGGAGGGCGCCACCCTGGCCAGCCTGGCCAAGGGCATCGAGCTGGGCACGTTGATGCGGATGAGCCAGGTCATCGTCTCGGTCGTCGGCGTCGACCCGTCTCAGGTCGCGGTGATCTCGGGGCCGAACCTGGCCAGCGAAATCGCCGCATCCCAGCCCGCGGCCACCGTCATCGCGTGCAGCGACTCGGGCCGCGCGGTCGCCCTGCAGCGCATGCTGAACAGCGGCTACTTCCGCCCGTACACCAATAGCGACGTGGTCGGCACCGAGATCGGCGGCGCCTGCAAGAACGTCATCGCCCTGGCGTGTGGGATGGCCGTCGGCGTCGGACTGGGCGAGAACACCACGGCGGCGATCATCACCCGCGGGTTGGCCGAAATCATGCGGCTGGGGATTGCGCTCGGCGCCAAGGGCGCGACGCTGGCGGGGCTGGCCGGTGTGGGCGACCTGGTTGCGACCTGCAGCTCACCGCGTTCGCGTAACCGTTCGCTGGGCGAGCGGCTCGGCCGGGGCGCGACAATCCAGTCGGTGCTGGCCGGTACGCCCGACGGCGGCGACGGGCACGTCGTCGAGGGTGTGACGTCTTGCGAATCGGTGTTGGCGCTGGCCGCTAGTTACGACGTCGAAATGCCCCTTACCGACGCCGTGCACCGCGTGTGCCACAAAGGGCTGTCGGTGGACGAGGCGATGGCCCTGCTCCTGGGCCGCAGGACCAAGCCCGAATAAACGGCGCCGAGTCGTATGAAGGCCATGCCTAGGCCCGCCACCCGACCGGGCCCGGCGCCACCCGGTAGCCTCTTGAGATTGTGAATGCCAGCCAGCGGTCGCCGCGCCCCAGCTCAGGCGAGCGGGTGCGCGTCGCCGTCGTCTTCGGCGGGCGCAGCAACGAGCACGCCATCTCGTGCGTCTCGGCGGGCAGCATTCTGCGCAACCTGGACCCGGAGCGATTCGACGTGCTCGCGATCGGCATCACTCCGGAAGGTTCGTGGGTCCTCACCGATGGCGACCCCGCCGCGCTGGCGATCACCGACCGGCAGCTGCCTGAGGTGACCGCGGCATCGGGAACCGAATTGGCACTGCTCGCCGACCCTCGGCGCAGCGGCCAGCTGATGTCGCTCGCGCCCGGTGCCAGTGAGGTGTTGGCGTCGGTCGACGTGGTGTTTCCGGTGCTGCACGGCCCCTACGGCGAGGACGGCACCATCCAGGGTCTGCTGGAACTCGCCGGTGTGCCCTATGTGGGGGCCGGCGTGCTCGCCAGCGCGGCCGGCATGGACAAGGAGTTCACCAAGAAACTGTTCGCCGCCGAGGGCTTGCCGATCGGTGACTACGCGGTGCTGCGCCAGTCGCACACGAGGCCGCGCCCCGAGGAGTGCGAGCGGCTGGGCCTGCCGGTGTTCGTCAAACCCGCCCGCGGCGGCTCCTCGATCGGTGTGAGCCGGGTGTCGAGCTGGGATCAGCTGGACGGTGCCATCGCGATGGCGCGCCGGCATGACCCCAAGGTCATCGTCGAGGCCGCGGTCGTCGGTCGTGAGCTGGAATGCGGTGTGCTCGAAATGCCCGATGGCACAGTGGAAGCCAGCACGCTGGGCGAGATCCGGGTGGCCGGGGTGCGCGGGCGCGAGGATTCCTTCTACGACTTCTCCACCAAATACCTCGACGACGCGGCCGAATTGGACGTGCCCGCCAAGGTGGACGACGAAACCGCCGACACGGTGCGCCAATTGGCGGTCCGGGCGTTCCAGGCCATCGACTGCCAAGGGCTGGCCCGGGTGGACTTCTTCCTAACCGAAGACGGGCCGGTGCTCAACGAGATCAACACGATGCCGGGATTCACCACGATCTCGATGTACCCGAGGATGTGGGCGGCCAGCGGTGTGGATTACGCGACCTTGCTGGCGACGATGGTCCAGACTGCGTTGGCTCGCGGAGTGGGCCTGCGCTAGTGGTGATCGCGAGCGCGGCGTGGCGGGCGATGCGGGTCGCCACCATCGACCTAGTGGTGATCGCGAGCGCGGCGTGGCCGGGCGATGCGGGTCGCCACCATCGACCTAGCGGTGATCGCGAGCGCGGCGTGGCCGGGCGATGCGGGTCGCCACCATCGACTTAACGGGGCTGGGCGGGGTCGATGGGCGCCGCCGGGATGCTGCGGTCGATCACCTCGGATAGCTGCTGAATCGGCGTCGGTCCCGATCCGGTCGGCAGCGTGAGCGCCACATAGACTCCGCGATCCACCGTGTACCAGGTGGATCGGCCCGCGTCACCCGCGGATTGCTGTTCGGAACGCACCTGGAACCACTGCACCCGGTCGACAACCTGGATCGGGGATCCCAGGACGAACTCGGCCGGACGATCGAGCCCGCAACGCAGCACCACCGGGTCACCGTCCGCCCCGCTTCGCCAGGCGGCGACGCCGTGCGGGGCCGGCTGCTCGAGCGGCGCGTGCTGGTAATCCCCCAGCCGATGCGGCAGCGCGCCCATCAGCGCCCGGCATGCGGCCCCGTCGGCCTGCGGCGCCGGAACCTCGGGAATCGCAACCGAACGCGGGGGCGCCTCGCGGGTCGCCGCGATGGCCAGGATCACGCCGATGGTCGCGACGGCCAGCGCGATCGCGGCGATGATCAGCGCGCGCGGCGGCCCGGCATCGGCGTCCGATTCGGTTGCCACCGCCCGCGCACCTCCTTCTCTGCTAACCACTATCGCCCGCATTTACTCACGTGCCAATTTATTCTCGGGACGAGAAAACCCCGCATGTAGCGCGAAGTTCTACACTGGCGCGGTCCGTTCCACGGGCGGGGACCTATGGTCGGCCGGGGCCCGCACCGGACCGTGACGCGCCGAAGGAGGTGGCGTGCAAGACGAATCGGGCGAGTCCCCGTCGCTGCGGCAACTCGGTGAGTTCGCCGTGATCGATCGCCTGGTGCGCGGGCGCGAGCAACCTGCCGCGGTCGTGCTCGGCCCGGGTGACGATGCGGCGCTGGTGTCATCGGGTGATGGCCCCGCGCTGGTGTCGACCGACATGCTCGTGCAGGATCGGCACTTCCGGCTCGACTGGTCGACGCCGCACGACATCGGCCGCAAGGCGATCGCCCAGAACGCCGCGGATATCGAGGCGATGGGCGGGCGGCCGACGGCATTCGTGGTCGCCTTCGGAGCACCCGGTGATACGCCGGCGGCGAAGGTGGACGCGCTGGTCGACGGAATGTGGGACGAGGCGCAACGATTCGGTGCCGGCATCGCCGGTGGTGACCTGGTCCACTGCCCGCAGTGGGTCATCTCGGTGACGGTCCTGGGCGACTCCGACGGGCGCGCACCGGTGCTCCGATCGGGCGCGAAGCCCGGTGCGTTGATCGCCGTCGCCGGTGACCTGGGCCGGTCGGCGGCAGGATTTGACCTGTGGCGCAACGATATTGAGGGCTTCGATGAGCTGCGGCGCCGGCATGTGGTGCCGCAGCCGCCCTACGGTCAGGGAGCGGTGGCCGCGGCCGGGGGTGCGCAGGCGATGATCGACATCTCCGACGGCCTGGTCGCCGACCTGCGTCATGTCGCCGAGGCATCCGGGGTGGGCATGGATCTGTCCACGGCGGCGCTGACCGCGGACCGCGATGCGCTTGGCGCCGCCGCGGCCGCGGTCGGCGCCGATCCCTGGCGCTGGGTGCTGGGCGGTGGCGAGGACCACGCCCTGGCGGCGTGTTTCGCGGGTCCAGCGCCGGCCGGATGGCGCATCATCGGTCGGGTTCTCGACGGGCCGGCCCGAGTGCTCGTCGACGATCAGGAGTACAGCGGCTACGCGGGCTGGCAATCGTATTAGGGTGACGCGGTGACCGTTTACGCGATCGCGAAGGGCCGATGATGACCGCGCGTCCGCTGAGTGAACTGGTGGATCCCGGCTGGGCGATTGCGCTGCAGCCGGTGACCGACCAGGTGGCCGAGATGGGGCAATTCCTGCGCGCCGAGATCGCGGCCGGGCGCAGGTACTTGCCTGCTGGCCCGAATGTGTTGCGCGCCTTCACCTATCCCTTCGACGACGTCCGGGTGCTGATCGTCGGGCAAGACCCGTACCCGACGCCCGGACACGCTGTGGGTCTGAGCTTTTCGGTGGCACCGGAGGTGCGGCCGTTGCCGCGCAGTTTGGCCAACATTTTTCAGGAGTACGCCGCGGACCTGGGCCATCCTCAACCCTCGTGCGGTGACCTGACGCCCTGGGCGCAACGCGGCGTGCTGCTGCTGAACAGGGTGCTCACCGTGCGCCCCAGCAATCCGGCGTCGCACCGCGGCAAGGGGTGGGAGACGGTGACCGAGTGCGCTATCCGGGCGCTGACAGAGCGGTCGCGGCCCCACAGGATGGCCACCAGGGGCCGCGACGCTTCGACTCTCAAACCTATACTCGCCCAAGGGAATTGCGTCGCCATCGAGTCGCCGCATCCGTCGCCGCTGTCGGCCTCGCGCGGGTTCTTCGGTTCGCGCCCGTTCAGCCGTGCCAACGAACTGCTGGCCGAGATGGGTGCCGACGCGATCGATTGGCGCTTGCCATGACCGAGATGACCGCGCTGCGGGCGCACCGGCGGGGCGGTCCCGAGGAGCTCGTGCTCGAACGTGCCCCGGTACCGGTGCCGGCCGCCGGCGAAGTCTTGGTGGCCGTACACGCGGCCGGGATCACCTTCGACGAGCTGACCTGGGAGGAGACCTGGACTCGCGACGGGGCCAGCCGCCTCCCGGTGATCCCGTCGCACGAAGTTTCGGGCGTCGTCAAAGCGGTCGCCGCCGACGTGACGGATTTCGCGCCAGGTGACGAGGTGTACGGGTTGATCGGGTTCGACCGCGACGGTGCGGCGGCCGATTTCGTCGCCGTGCCCGCCGCCGACCTGGCTACCAAGCCGTCGACGGTGTCGCACGTCGTCGCCGCCGCGCTGCCGCTGGCCGGCCTGACCGCCCTGCAGGCTTTGGTCGACCACGCGGCCGTGCAACCGGGCGAGACCGTGCTGGTCCACGGGGGCGCCGGGGGAGTGGGCCTGCTGACGGTTCAGCTGGCCGCGTTGCTGGGTGCCCGGGTGACCGCGACCGTGCGCAGCGGCACCGCCAATCTCCTGCGCGGCTGCGGCGCGCAACGGGTGATCGACGTGCGCGCCGAGGCATTCGACGACACCGGCGCCCGCTACGACGTCGTCGTCGACACGGTCGGCGGCCAAACGCTGGAGCGGTCGTTCGCCGTGCTGCGCCGAGGGGGCCGGCTGGTCACCTTGTCGGCACCGCCGCCGGATGGCAGGGCCGACGAGTTCGGCGTCACCGCAACGTTCTTCATCGTCACGCCGAACCGGGATCAGCTCGACGAACTCGCCGCGCTGGTTGACGGCGACCGGTTGCACGTTGCGATCGCCCAGACGTTCGGCCTCGACGAGGGCCGGGAGGCCTATGAAAGCCGTGACACCGGCAGGCGCGCCGGCAAGACGGTCCTCATCGTGCGCGACTGACGTTCAATGCACCGCTCCTCGTAAACCTGGCATACTCCCCGCTGCGTGTCGTGTGCGTGGGTTATATGTCGCGGCGAGTGGCGTCATGAGTCCGCGAAATTGACGTCCTTGGTGACGGCTTTCCACTCCTCGATCGACTCCGACATCGCGGTGATCTTGTCCCGCACGGCCTTCAGCACGTCACGGCCCAGCAGCAGCCGCAGCGGCGGCTCGTCGAGCGTGGTCACCATCAGCACCGCGTCGGCGACCCTTTTCGGATCACCGGGAAGGTGATCGGCGAACTGCTTGATCAGGTCCTTGCGCGCGGCCACGTCGGCGTAGTCGGAGATCGGCGTACCCGATTCCTTCATCGACCGCGTCGCCCAATCGGTGCGGAACGCGCCCGGCTCGATGGCGGTCACCTTGATGCCCAGCGGGCGCACCTCGGCGGCCAGCGCCTCGGTCACCGCCTCCAGCGCGAACTTGGTCGAGGAGTAATACGCGTTGGGCGGGTTGGCCACCAGACCCGTCATCGAGGAGATGTTGATGATGTGACCCGACCCGCGGCTGCGCATGGCAGGCAGCACCGCCTTGATCATGTCGACCGCACCGAAGTAGTTCACGTCGAACAGCTTTCGCACCTCGGCGTCCTCGCCCTCTTCCACTGAGGACAGATACCCGTGGCCGGCGTTGTTGACCAGGACATCGATCCCGCCGAACGCCGCGTCGGCCGCCGACACCGCCGCCGCGATCTGGGCGGCGTCGGTCACGTCGAGGGCGAGGGGCAGGGCACGGTCACCGAATTCATCGGCGATATCGGCCACCGCCTCGGCCCGCCGCGCGGTCACCACCACGCTGTGGCCGGCTTGCAGTGCGGCGCGAGCGATTTCGCGACCGAAGCCGGTGGAGCACCCCGTGATCAGCCAGCGCGACACTAGATCGTCCCTTCCGGCAGGCGGCGCAGATAGGCCTTGCGTCGCTGGGCCAGCTCCGTCACCCGCTGCTCCTCGCTCACCCGCGGCAGGTGCGGCACCTCGGCGTCGAGCCGGTCGAGCTTGACCACTCGCCCGCGCGCGCCGAGGTCTTCGCGCGGACCTCCCTCGCCGAACTCCGCCATGCGCAAAGTCAAAATGGCCTCCCGCAAGCCGTCGGAGTCGATCCAGTTCGCCAGGCCGGGATCGACGGGCGAGATCACGTAGGTGTAGGAGCCGTCCTCGTTCGCGACCGACTGCGCCTTATTTAGGCTGCCGGTGCGATCGACGAGATCCAAAGTGGTGCCCCAGATGTTGCTCAGCGGCACCGTGAAGTATTCGGCGCCACCGTCATTCAGGTCGACGACGAACGCCTCGTCGGGGGCGAGGTCGAACCGGCCCATGACGTAGACCTGGTTGCGCATCGCGCCGACCTTGTCGGCCGACCAGGCCAGGTTGAAATGGTTGGCCGGCATCTTGTAGACGCCGTGGCTGAGCTTGCCGGTGAAGTCGGCGAAGTAATCCATCATCGCCGCCGTGGCCTCGGCCTGTTCGTCGAGTGTGCGGGCCGGGGTGGTCGGCGGGCCGCCAAGTCGTTGCACCTCGATGTGATTGGGGTCGTCGCAACCCCAATCCAGCAGCACGTCGCGGATGTAGAACTCGTGGGCTTCCGGCGAGGTCTGCACGTGGTTGGGCCGCCCGTTGGCGGGTTCGGCGTCGACGGTGATGGTGTAGCTGCAGTCGGATTCGACCCGCATGGTGCGGCCGTTGAGCACGGCGACGGTGCCCATGTGCGCGTCCCACAGCGTGAAGTAGTTCTCGGTCATGCGGTGCTCGCCGACCCGGCCGTGGATTTCGTAACGTTCGTCCCCGGAGATCGGGATCACCCGGTACACACTGTCGGGATTGTCGATACCCCAACGCGATCCGGGAACGCTGCGACCATCCACCGGGTGCGCGAGGCGGGTGATGCAGCTGACCTTGGGCCGCAGCTTGTCCTGATTCGACGACCACACCGCCGCCGAGAACATCACCTCGGCGAACGCCTCGTCGAACCGTTCCCGCATCGCGTCCGACGCCCTGGCGCGACCGAGCCACGTCTCGGCGACCGTGCGGTAGGCGGCCTTGACGGTCGGGTGCTCGATCAGGTCGAGGGCCGCCAGCTCCTGTTCGTGCTGGGACGCCGTCGCGACCGGGTGATCAGGCATGTGCTGTTCCTCCGATGTGCTGTCCGAAACGCTTGTTGTACAACATGAATCGATCGTCGACCTGCTCGGGACGCAGGCCGTAGTTCTGCAGCCCATAGGGCGGGCGAGGCGCCTCCCGGGGACGGCGCGCCAGCCAACGCCGCATCGCCTCCTCGGCGGCGGCGGTGAGCGGCAGGCCGACGGCGTCATAGACGCGTGCCACCTGACCGATCGGATCGACCACCGCGTCGTCGAACCCGATGTCGGTGACCACGGCGCCCTCATCGGCCCATCCGTCGCGGACCGCCATGGCCCGATCGTTAGCCCAGCCCATCCGCTCCAGCCACTCCGCACCCACCCGACGCGGGTCGACGGCATCGGCGTGCATCGCATGCAGGGTCGCGTTCAGGCTGGCCCCCGAGGCGATCGTGGTGCGCGGGTCACGATGCATGTGCACGATGTGCAGATCGGGAAACCGTGCCCGCAAGAGATTCAAATATCCAAGGTGCGCAGGCGATTTAAGCACCCACCGCCGGCCCCGCCCGCCGCGCTGGCGCTTCTGCCACTGGAGGAATTGCAGCATGCGGTGCAGGTAGCCGTAGGCCGGGGAGAAGTCCTGGGCGTCGAGCCAGGTTCGGTATCGCGGCAGGTGCGCGCCCGACTCGGGCACGTGCGACAAGAACGCGTCGGCCAGGAAGACGATCTCCTCCTCGGCCTCCCTGGCGTACATCGGATGGATCGAAAACAATTCGGGCGCCAGTTCGCGGGACTTCGCTTCTCGCGCTTCGCTGATCGCGATGCGCGGATCGGGGGCGCCGGTGAACTCATAGTTGAGCCGCGGCGCGGCCTCGACGACCTCCCACCCGTACGCGCAGACAAAGCGCGGGTCGGCGGCCAACAGCCGCTGCAGCAGCGTGGTGCCGCTGCGCATCATCCCGACGACGACGATCGGGGCGGCGATCCGCTCGTCGAGGATTTCCGGATTGCGGCGGATCCACTCCTGCGCGCGCAGCCTCATCCGCAGGCTGTGCACGATGCCCGAGCGCAGGATGTGCACGCCGATGGGGTTCAAGTCGGCGCCCGCGTAATCGTCCAGCAATACCCGCAGTGGTCCCTCGAATTCGCCCGGGCCCCAATCGGTCAGCTCTTCCTTGCGTTGCGCATCGGCCAGCACGGCGGCCGGGTCGAATGGGCCGTCGGACGCGCTCGCGGATGCCACGGGTCAGAACTTCAGATGCTGGCTGACGTCGCCGACCTGGTCGACGAACATGGTGCGGCTGTCGAAGCACCACGCCCCGTCCACCCGGTGAAAGGTGTCCTTGTAGTGCCCGGTCACGATCACCTGCAGCGGCAGGTCGGCGGTGGCTTGCGTGACGCAGTAGTAGGACGTGCTCCGCGCGGTCCCCGCCGCCTCGTCGATGTAGAGCTGCACGTTGGTTGTGTTGTGTTTGGTCTTCGGGGTGCCGTCGTCATAGATCCGCGTGGCCATGTCATACATCTCCCGCACCCGCGCGGAACCGGCGAACACCGTCTCCGGCGGGCCGTCCTGGATCCCGCAGATGCGGCCGTGCTCGAAAAGCCGGGCCACCCCGTCCAGGTCGCCACCATCGAGAAGCTGCGCGTAGGTGTAGATGAGGTTGGTGATCTCGGTGGCGCTGTCACTCATGTCGAACCGCCTCGGGAGTCTTCCGCTCTTATGTTGGCAGAACCGGTCCAACTTACATAGAACCGACCATTACTCTGGATCGCCGTGACCTTACCGTGGACGCCGAGCAGGCTCGGCAACCTCACCGGCAAACGCGTGATCGTGACCGGAGCGACCAATGGCGTCGGGCTGGGCACCTCGCGCGCGCTCGCCAAAGCCGGCGCGCACGTGATCCTGGCGGTGCGCAACACCGAACTCGGCGAGCAACGCGCGTCCGAGTTCGGCGGCTCGTCATCTGTGGTCAAGCTCGACCTCGCCGACCTGTCGTCGGTGCGGGCCTTTGCGGGCCTGATCGACGAGCCGGTCGACATTCTGATCAACAACGCCGGCGCCCTGACCGACCGGCGCACCGAGACCGTCGACGGCTTCGAGATGACACTGGGCACCAACCTGCTCGGGCCGTTCGCGCTGACCAATCTGCTGCTGGGAAAGGTGCGCTCGCAGATCATCAACGTCGGGTCCGACGCGCACCGCTCGGCGACGCTGCGGCTCGATGACCTGCACTTGCGCCGCCACAAGTGGACGAGGTTGGGCGCGTACGCGCAGTCGAAGCTCGCGGTCATGCTGTGGGGCCTGGAGCTGGACCGCAGGCTGCGCGCGGCCGGGTCGCCGATCGTCACGCAGCTGACCCACCCGGGCTGGGTGGCCTCGAACCTGTCGAACCTGGGCGACTCGCCGCTGATGTCGCTGGCGCACAAGGGGGTCAAAATGGTGGCCGACCGGTTGGCCAACGACATCGATGAGGGCGCCGCGCCCACGCTCTACTGCATCAGCGAGCCGATTCCGCCGGGCAGCTACGTCGGGGTCACTGGCAGGTTCGGGCTGCGCGGCGGCCCGGTGCTGATCGGCCGCACGCCGCTGGCCTGCGATTACGACACGGCCGCGCGGCTGGTGGCCTTCGCTGAACGCGAGACCGGCACGACCCTGGAGGTGTAGTGATGGGTGAATTCGACAACACGGTCGCCGTCATCACCGGCGCCGCGCGCGGGCAGGGCCGCAGCCACGCCGTCGCGCTGGCCGAGCAGGGCGCAGACATCATCGCCGTCGACATCTGCGCCGATCTCGAGGCGATCCCCTACGCCCTGGGGACCAAGGCCGATCTCGAGGAGACCATACGGCTGGTCGAAGCCGCCGGGCGCAAGGCCGTACCCGTCGTCGCCGACGTGCGCGACCTGGCACAGCTGGAAGCCGGGGTGCAGGGCGCGCTCGACGCCATCGGAGACGTGGACATCGTCATCGCCAACGCGGGAGTGGTCGCGATCGGTGACACCGACGCCCATTCCGAGCCGGTGTTCAACTCGATCGTGGACACGAACCTCAAGGGGGTCTGGCACACGCTTCTCGCGACGGTGCCATCGATCATCCGCAAGGGCCGGGGCGGCTCGATCGTGATGATCAGCTCGTCGCAGGGTCTGACCGGGCGGGGCGGCGACGGCAGTTCCGCGATGTTCGCCTACGCCGCATCCAAGCACGGCGTGGTGGGATTGATGCGTTCGGCCGCCAATGCCTATGCGCCGCATAAAATCCGGGTCAACTCTATCCACCCGGCCGGTGTGATGACGCCGATGATCCTCAACGACTTCGTCGTCAACCGCATGCTGGAAAACCCGAATCCTGCCGTCTCCCAGATGCTGCTGCCGGACGTGCCGCTGGTCGAACCGCAGGACGTCACCGAAGCGGTGCTCTGGCTGGCCGGACCGCGCTCGCGCTACATCACCGGCGCGGCGATACCCGTGGACGCCGGCCACGTCGTCATGTGACGACGGCTGCCGTCAGCCCCGGACGACCTTGCCGGCCTTGATGCAGGACGTGCAGACGTTCAGACGCTGCTTGTTGCCGCCCGGACGGGCGACGTGCACGGTCTGGACGTTCGGGTCCCACCGGCGGCTGGTGCGGCGGTGGGAGTGCGACACCGACTTACCGAAGCCGGGGCCTTTCCCGCAGATGTCGCACACAGCGGCCATTGTTCAAGCTCCTCAAATCTCGGGGGTCCGGCAATCTGGCCGGGACAGCCCAGGTTCACCCGGGCTCAACCAGAATACCGACTGCGGTGGCAACCACCAAAACGGTCATCCTGCAGGTTACGTGCGGTCAGGCCGGGTCAGCTGTGTGCTGGAGCCCTCGGCGGCGTCGGCATGCAGTCGATCACAGTTACCCGTCGCGTCGGGGTTGCAGGGCTGAACCGCCGCTAGGATGGCGTCGCCGCCGAGGGTAGGCGCGTTCCCGTATCAGGCGTGGACGGCGCCGGTCATGGCTGAAGTCTTCTTCCCGGTGGTGCCGGCCCGCGCGGAGCTGCGGATGAGGCTGGGAAGCAAATTTCGGCAGGCTTGAGGGGAGTGCGCGGAGTGTTTGCGCGCGCCGAGAACACCGCTGGCTCCGCCCGCGTCGAAAACCGGCGGGGCCGTCCGGCGGGCGTACGACGGTTGGCATCGCGGTTGCGACGGGTCGCGACAGCTTATCTGGTGGTGACGGCGCTGGGCAGCGTCGCAATCGGTGGCACCTCGGGTAACACCCCGGCCGGCGACTTCGGGCCGGGGCCGAAAGCGTCGTGGTCCGGTCGAGCCGGCGCCGCAGCGTCTTGGTGGCAGCCCGATGGTCGTCGCGCTGCGGTGCCCGTGCCCGCCGCCGCCCCGCGTGGGATCCAGCTGCGGGAGGTGGCTTTCGACGGCCGAGGAGCGTGGCCGGACGGTCCGGACGCGGTCCGCGGCTACCTGGAAGAGGCACTTACGCGGATAGGGATTACCGAGGCGCCGGCCCGCGGCCGTTGGATCGAGGGAATGATGACCATCGCCGATCACGAGGCTCAGTTTCACTCGAATGCCATCAACCTCTCGGACAGCAACGCCTACGGGCCGCCCCAGCTCGACGGGGGCCCGCTACACGCAACCCGTGGTCCCTGGCAGGTGATGCCGGATACTTTCGCGGCTTTTCACCAAGCGGGCACGTCGAACTCGGCATGGGACCCGGTGGCCGCCGCGTGCGCGTCGATCAACTATCAGATGAGTCGCTACGGGGTGAGCCGCGACGGAAGCAATCAGCGCATGCTCGTCGGGCAGGCCAATCCCGGTACCAGGCAGGGCTATTAGGCCCGCCCGCGGTTTATCCTGACGAGAGTGAATGGCGTCGAGGACCACGTCGATTCGATGGATCTGATGCTTACCGCTCAGGCTCTCGCAACGGCGCCGAGCAACTGAAGGCGGCGGCTCCATCGCACGGCTACGCTGGCGCCCACCCCGGAACTGTCGCGGAGGAGGTGGGTCACCCTGGGCACTGCTGACACGTCGCAGGATCGTCTCCTGGACGCGATCACCCTGCGCGACTGGGCGCACACCGCCGTCAGCGACCTGATCACGCACATCGACGAGATCAACCGGCTCAACGTCTTCCCCGTCGCCGACTCCGATACCGGCGCCAACATGCTGTTCACTATGCGTTCGGCGCTGGCCGAGGCCAAGGTGGGCGCCGGCGCGGACGGCGGCTCGACTTGCGCGGCGCGGGCCGCCGCGGCACTGTCGGCCGGCGCCCTGAACGGGGCGCGCGGCAATTCCGGGGTCATCCTGTCGCAGATCCTGCGCGGCGTCGCCGACGACACCGTGGCCGCCGCGGCCGACGCCGGGGGTGAGCTGCCCCACATCGACGTCGTCGTCCTGGGTGCCGCGCTGCAGCGCGGCGTGGAGCTGGTGATCAGCTCGATGGGCGGCGAGGAGGTCCCCGGGACCATCGTGTCGGTGCTGCGGGCGGCCGCGAACGCCGTCGCGCAGTGCGCCGGAGCCGGGGACGGACTGGTGGCGGCGATCATCGCCGCCGGCGACGCGGCGGTGGTCGCCCTGGAGAAGACCCCCGAACAACTCGACGTGCTCGCCGACGCCGGCGCCGTGGATGCCGGCGGGCGGGGTCTGCTGGTCCTGCTGGACGCGCTGCGGTCCACCATCACCGGGCAGGCGCCGGCCCGCGCGGTGTACGAGCTGACGCCGCGAGCTCAGCCGCCGGCTGCGTCCGCGCAGCGCCCCGAGCCCCAGTTCGAGGTCATGTACCGGCTGGACGGCTGCGAGCCCACGGCGGCGGACACGCTGCGCGACCGACTGGGTGAGTTGGGTGACTCGGTCGGCATCGCGTCCGCGCCGTCGTCGGCGCAGCGCACCTACTCGGTCCACGTGCACACCGACGACGCCGGCGCCGCCGTGGAGGCCGGGCTGGCGGTCGGGCGGCTCAGCCGCATCGTCATCTCGGCGTTGAGTTCCGGCACCCCCGGGCTGCCCGCAGGCGGGTGGACGCGGGAGCGTGCGGTGCTGGCGGTGGTCGACGGCGACGGCGCAGCTGACTTGTTCGCCGGCGAGGGTGCCTGCGTGCTGCAGCGGGACCCGGCCGTGCCCGATCCCGTCACCAATATCAGCGCGCACCAGTTGATGCGGGCCGTCGTCGACACCGGCGCCGCCCAGGTGATGGTGCTGCCCAATGGCTACGTGCCGGCCGAGGAGTTGGTGGCCGGCTGCACCGCGGCCATCGGCTGGGGGATAGACGTGGTGCCGATCCCGACCGGGTCGATGGTGCAGGGGCTGGCCGCGCTGGCCGTGCACGAAACCGACCGGCAGGCGGTCGACGACGGCTACACGATGGCCCGCGCCGCCGGCGCGGCGCGGCACGGCTCGGTGCGCATCGCCACCGAGAGCGCCATCACCTGGGCGGGCCGCTGCCGACCCGGCGACGGCCTGGGCATCGCGGGCGACGAGGTGCTGATCGTGGCCGCCGATGCGGTCGGGGCGGCGATCGGTCTGCTCGATCTCCTGCTGGCCTCCGGCGGCGACCTGGTGACGGTGCTGCTGGGTGCCGACATCGACTCCGACGGCGACGCGGGCGCGGTTACCGACCTCCTGGAAGAGCACATGCACGATCACCACCCCGGGACCGAATTGGTCACCTACCGCACCGGCCACCACGGGGACGCGCTGCTGATCGGGGTCGAGTAGCGATGGTGTCGCTGAGCGACCGGCTGGACTTCGTCGTGGGCGCCAAGGCCGCCGATTCGCTCGACGAGGTGTTCGGCATCCGCACGGTCGACGCCCTGTTGCGCCACTACCCGCGCAGCTACACCGAGGGCGCGACGCGGTGGGAAGCCGACGGCGAGCGACCCGAAACGGGCGAGCACATCACCATCATCGACACGATCGCCGAAACCAAGACATTCCCGATGAAGAAGACGCCGAAGAAGTTGTGCCATCGCATCACCCTCGGCGCCGGGCGCAATAAGGTGACCGCGACGTTCTTCAACGCGAATTACCTGAAAAAGGACCTGACCAAGGGCGCCAAGGTGATGCTCTCCGGCGAGGTCGGATTCTTCAACAACGTCATGCAGCTGACCCACCCGGCGTTCCTCATCCTCGACTCGCCGGATGGACGCAACCGCGGGACCCGATCTTTGAAGAACATCGCCAATGCCTCGGGTGCGACCAGCGGCGAAGAACTCTTGGACGCCTACGAACGCCACTTCTTCCCGATCTATCCGGCCAGCACGAAAATGCAGAGCTGGGACATCTTTTCGTGCGTGCGCCAGGTGCTCGACGTGCTCGACCCGGTGCCGGATCCGCTGCCCGAAGGCCTGCGCGCGAAACTCGGCCTGGTCACTGAAGACGAGGCGTTGCGCGACATCCATCTGGCCGAGAGCGAGCCCCGGCGCCAGCGGGCCCGCGAGCGCCTGACCTTCGACGAAGCCGTCGGCTTGCAGTGGGCGCTGGTGGGCCGCCGTCACGGCGAGCTGTCGGAGTCGGGGCCCTCGGCGCCGCCGCGTCCGGATGGCTTGGCCGCAGAACTGTTGGCGCGCTTACCATTCGAGCTGACCGCGGGGCAGCGCGAGGTGCTCGGGGTGCTGACCGACGGGCTCGCGGCGACCCGCCCGCTGAATCGTCTGCTGCAGGGTGAGGTCGGCTCCGGCAAGACGATCGTCTCCGTGCTGGCGATGCTGCAGATGGTCGACGCCGGATATCAGTGCGCGCTGCTGGCTCCAACGGAAGTGCTTGCGGCCCAACATCTCCGGTCGATTCGCGATGTGCTCGGTCCGCTGGCGACGGCGGGCCAGCTGGGCGGCGCGGACAACGGCACCCGGCTGGCAATGCTGACTGGCTCGATGACCGCCGCCCAGAAAAAACAGATCCGCGCCGAGATCGTTGGCGGCGAGGTCGGCATCGTCGTCGGCACTCATGCGCTGCTGCAGGACGCGGTGGAATTCGACAACCTGGGCATGGTGGTGGTCGACGAACAGCACCGCTTCGGTGTGGAGCAGCGAGACCAGTTGCGGGCCAAGGCTCGTCCCGGGGTGACGCCGCACCTGCTGGTGATGACGGCGACACCCATTCCGCGCACCGTAGCGCTCACCGTGTACGGGGACCTGGAAACCTCGACGCTGCGCGAACTTCCGCGCGGCCGCCAGCCGATCACCAGCAATGTCATCTTCGTCAAGGACAAGCCCGCGTGGCTGAGCCGGGCCTGGCAGCGCATCACCGAGGAGGTGGCCGCCGGACGCCAGGCCTATGTGGTGGCGCCGCGCATCGACGAAAGCGACGACCCGGGGGATCGGGAGCCTAACGCCAAGGCGCCGGAGACCGCCGAGGGCCTGTACGCCCGGCTGCGCTCCGGTGAGCTGGCGAGTCTGCGGCTGGGCCTGATGCACGGGCGGCTGTCGGCCGAGGAGAAGGACGCCGCTATGGCGGCCTTTCGGGCCGGCGAGGTCGACGTGCTGGTGTGCACCACCGTCATCGAGGTGGGCGTCGACGTCCCCAATGCCACCGTGATGTTGGTGATGGACGCCGACCGGTTCGGGATCAGTCAGTTGCATCAGCTGCGCGGCCGGATCGGCCGAGGCCAGCATCCCAGCCTGTGCCTGTTCGCCAGCTGGTCCGCGCCGAACTCGTCGGCAGGCCGGCGGCTGCGCGCGGTGGCCGAGACGCTGGACGGCTTCGTCCTGGCCGATCTCGACCTCAAGGAACGTCGGGAGGGAGATGTCTTGGGCCGCAACCAGTCCGGTAAGGCGATCACGTTAAGGCTGCTGTCCCTGGCCGACCATCAGGAGTTCATCGAGGCGGCGCGGGATTTCTGCGTGCAGGCCTACACCGACGACCGCTCGAACCCCGACCTGGCCGTGCTGGCCGCACGATTCACCGACACCGACCGCATCGAATACTTGGACAAGTCGTGAACCGCAGAGTGCTGCTATGGCTGGCCGCGGCGGCGGCGCTCGCCCTGCTGGTGGCCTACCAGACGGTGGGATCCTCGAGCGCGCGGCATTCCGCCGAATACGCCGCGCGCGCTGACGTTCCGACGGTCCTGCCCGGCACCGATGTGCTCGGGGGCATCGCCGTCGTGGCGCTGCGCCAGCACCGCTATGACTACCTGCGGTCGGCCTTCGGCGACGCCTGGGACGACGACAACGACGCCCCGATGGGACACAACGGATGCGACACCCGCGACGACATCCTCAACCGCGACCTCGTCGACAAGACCTACGTGTCGGTCAAACGGTGTCCGGACGCCGTGGCCACCGGCACGTTGCTCGATCCCTACACCAACAAGACCATCGCGTTCCAGCGCGGCCCGAAGGTCGGCGAATCCGTTCAGATCGACCACATCGTGCCGCTCGCCTACGCCTGGGACATGGGCGCCTACGGCTGGCCCGCCCTCGAGCGGCTGCGCTTCGCCAACGATCCCGCCAACCTGCTGGCCGTCGACGGGCAGGCCAATCAGGACAAGGGCGATTCGGCGCCGGCGCAGTGGATGCCGCCGAACGTGGCGTTCGCATGTCAGTACGCCATGCAGTTCATCGCGGTGCTGCGCGGTTACTCGTTGCCGGTGGACCTGGCGTCGACCGGCGTGCTGCGTCAGGCCGCGGCGACCTGCCCGGTGGGGTAGCGGGTTACGACCCTTCGTAGGTCTCCGGGTCCGGGCGCAGCCGAGTGCCGTCGTTGAGCGCGTTGATCGTGTCCATGTGCTCGTCGGCCAGCTCGAAGTCGAACACGTCCAAGTTGGACCCGATGTGCTCGGGATTGGCGGACCGGAAGACGACCGCATTGCCCAGCTGCAGGTTCCACCGCAGCAACACCTGCGATGCGGTCTTGCCGTATTCGCCGGCGACCGAATTGACCGTCGGGTTGTCGTTCAGCTTGCCCAGCGCCAACGGCGTGTAGGACTGGGTCAGGACGTTGTGCTCGGCGTTGGTCTTTCGCAGCGCTTCCTGGTTGAGCAGCGGATGCAGCTCGATCTGGTTGACCGCCGGGGTGACGAACGTGAGATCGATGACCGTCGTGAGGTGCTCGTCGGTGAAATTGGAGACGCCGATCGAGCGGGCCTGACCCTCCGCGCGGGACTGGATCATGCCGCCGAAGGAGTTCACGTACGTCCCCAGCGACGGGGCCGGCCAGTGGATCAGATAGAGGTCGACGTAATCCAGCCCGAGGCGCTCGAGGCTGGCGTTGCACGCGTCCATCGCCCCCTTGAAACCCTGGTCAGGAGTGGCCAGCTTGGTGGTGACGAACAGCTCGGCGCGGGGAATCCCGGAGGCGGCGATCGCGCGCCCGACGGCGGCTTCATTCCCGTAGACGGCGGCGGTGTCGATCAGCCGGCAGCCGATCTCCAGCGCAGCCGACACCGCGCGTTCCGTCTCGTCATCCGACAATTCCGCAACACCCAAACCGAGGGCCGGGATCGTGTTTTCGTCGTTGAGAGCGATTGAGGGTGAGGCGGAGCCCGACTCGCCGGCCAATTCATTCACCTGCCTGTGAAATTGAAGGTTCGAGATTGTGCACCGAGCCGGTTTCCGTCATCGAGCTACAGGTCGACGCCGTTCGGCGCCGAGTTCGAGGCGCTCAGTTCGATATCGAACACGTCGAAGTTGCTCGCAATCCGATGAAAGCTCACCGACTTGGGGACCACGATATTACCGAGTCTGTAAAGGCAACCTAATCAACACCTGGACGGGTGTCTATGCGTGGCGTCGGCCCCGGGCGGGCCACCCCGTACAGTTAGTCGCCGATAGGCCGGTGACCGACGGCAGCGTTGACCGCCCGTTTGGTGGCCGCCGGGGCCGGTAAGCCTTGACAGGCGATGGGCGGCGGGAGCAATAACCGTTCGTCGTCGAGCGTTAGCACGTGTTGTCGTAAGGGGGTTGTTCATGACCAGGCCTCTGTCAGGCGCGCCGGCAGTTCAGTTTGGAGCCGATCACGCGTCGGTGCCGCTGGCCAGTCGCATTCAGGGCGCCCTCACCAGTCTCGGGACCAAGGTCATCCCGTGGATCCCGACCGCGCTGCGGCGAGGCCTGGTCCGCAGTCGTTCGGTCATCATCGATGGCAACACGCTGGACCCGACCTTGCAGCTGATGTTGTCGGGCCTGCGCGCGGTCGGCATCGACGGGCTGGTCGTCGACGACGATGCGCACGCATCGCGCACCCAGCTGCGCGAGCAAATCGTGGGGTTGCCCGGCCCACAGATCCACGTCGACGTCGACGAGCTGTCGCTGCCCGGTCCGGCCGGCGGGATCGGGGCGCGGCACTACCGTCCGGCCGGTGGCGCGGCCGCACCTCTGCTGGTCTTCTATCACGGCGGCGGTTGGTCGATCGGTGACCTGGACACTTATGACGCGCTGTGCCGGCTGATCTGTCGCGATGCCGGAATTCACGTGTTGTCGATCGATTACCGGTTGGCCCCCGAACATCCGGCCCCGGCCGCGATCGACGATGCTTACGCGGCGTTCACCTGGGCATATGAGCACGCCGGCGAGCTCGGCGCTGTTCCGGGGCGGGTCGCGGTCGGCGGGGACAGCGCCGGCGGCAACCTCGCCGCCGTCGTCAGCCAGATAGCGCGCGACGAGGGCGGCCCCGCGCCGGCGTTGCAATGGCTGATCTATCCGCGGACCGATTTCACCGCGAAGAACCGGTCGCTGACTCTGTTCTCGCGCGGCTTCGTGCTCACCAAACGGGACATCGACTGGTTCGAATCCCAATATCTGCGGGGTTCGGGTTTGGACCGGACCGATCCGCGAGTGTCGCCGGCGCTGGCCGAATCGCTGACCGGACTGGCGCCCGCGCTGATCGCCGTCGCCGGGTTCGATCCGCTGCGCGACGAAGGCGAGAGCTACGCCGAGGCGCTGCGGGCCGCCGGGATCGCGGTGGACCTGCGGTACCTGGGTTCGCTGACGCATGGCTTCATCAATCTGTTCCCGCTGGGCGGTGACAGCATGGTGGCGACCAGCGAGCTGATTTCGGCGCTGCGCGCACACCTGAGCCGGGTTTGATTGGTCGAGCCGCCGGCGCCGGTAACCTAGAGACGCTTTGTCCGATCGCTTTGTCCGCAAACGGGCAGACCGACAACTCGTACCGAAAGATCAGGGAACCTGTGGCCGACAAACCCAAACGTCCCCCGCGATTCGACATGAAGTCGGCTTCTGGCGGTAAGTCGAGCCGGCTCGTCCAAATCGGCGGCACCGCATTCGTAATCATCTTCGCGGTCGCCCTCGTCTTCTACATCGTCACGTCACACCACAAGAAGCCCGGCCCCACCGGTCCCGGCGACACGGTGCGGGTGACGTCGAGCAAGCTGGTCACCCAGCCCGGCAGCAGCAATCCCAAGGCCGTAGTGACGTTCTACGAGGACTTCCTGTGCCCGGCCTGCGGCAACTTCGAGCGCACCTTCGGCCCGACGGTCTCCAGGCTCATCGACATCGGCGCCATCGCCGCCGACTACAACATGGTGTCGATCCTCGACAGCGCCCGGAACCAGAACTATTCGTCGCGCGCGGGCGCCGCGGCGCTGTGCGTGGCCGACGAGAACCAGGACGCGTTCCGGCGCTTCCACTCCGCGCTGTTCAGCACCGACATCCAGCCGAGCGAAACCGGCAAGACGTTCCCGGACAATGCGCGGCTGATCGAACTCGCCCGCGAGGCGGGGGTGGCGGGCAAGGTGCCGGACTGCATCAACAGCGGCAAGTACCTGCCCAAGGTCACCGGCGAAGCGGCGAACGCACATATCAACGCCACGCCGACCATCAAGATCAACGGCGACGACTACGACCCCTCGACGCCGGATGCGCTGGTCAACAAGATCAAAGAAATCGTGGGCAACATTCCGGGCATCGACGGCGCGGTCGCCCCGGCCTCCACGTGACCGGTGCGGTGTCGACTGAAGCTGCCGATCGCGCAGGCGACCTGACACCGGATCCGTCTGCGGCGGCGCGCGTTCCGGCGCTCAGCGCCTGGTGGGTGCTGATCTCCGGTCTGATTGGCCTGGCCGCCTCGATGGCGCTGACGGTCGAGAAGATCGACATCCTGCTCGACCCGTCGTATACGCCGTCCTGCAACATCAACCCGATTCTGTCCTGCGGGTCGGTGATGATCACCCCGCAGGCGTCGCTGCTGGGCTTCCCCAACCCCCTGTTGGGGCTGGTGGCCTTCACCGTGGTGGTCGTCACCGGGGTGCTGGCGTTGACGAAAGTGGCTTTGCCGCAATGGTATTGGGTGGGGCTGACGATCGGCGTGGCGGTCGGTGCGGTGTTCGTGCACTGGCTGATCTTCCAGAGCCTGTATCGGATCAACGCGCTCTGCCCGTACTGCATGGTGGTGTGGGCGGTCACCATGTCGCTACTGGTGGTGGTTGTTTCGATCGCCTATCGTCCGATATCGCAGCGTCGGCAGGCCGGTTTCGGGTCGGCGCTTTTGCAATGGCGCTGGTCGGTCGCCGCCCTCTGGTTCACCGCCGTGTTCTTGCTGATCATGGCGCGGTTCTGGGACTACTGGTCGACGCTGTTGTAGGTATCTGCAGGTGACCCGGATCATTGGCGGCGCGGCCGGCGGCCGGCGCATCGCGGTCCCGCCGCGCGGCACCAGACCCACCACCGACCGCGTCCGCGAGTCCCTGTTCAACATTCTGACCGCCCGGCTGGAACTGACCGGCCTCAAAGTGCTTGACCTCTATGCCGGTTCGGGCGCACTCGGATTGGAGGCCCTATCCCGCGGCGCAGCCGCCGCGCTCTTCGTGGAGTCGGACCCGCGCACCGGATCGGTCCTCGCGCGCAACATCGAAACCCTGGGTCTGCCCGGCGCGGCGCTGCGCCGGGGAGCGGTGGCGACCGTGCTGGCGGCCGGAACCGCCGCCGCGTTCGATCTGGTGCTGGCCGACCCGCCCTACGACGTCGACGCCGCCGAGGTCGAGGCCGTGCTGGCGGCGTTGCCCGCGCGCGGCTGGGTGCACGAGGGCAGCGTTGCCGTGGTGGAGCGGGCCGCCGGCGGTACCCCGCTGAATTGGCCGGCCGGCTGGTCGGTGTGGCCGCCACGGGTTTACGGCGACACCCGTCTGGAGCTGGCCGAGCGTGAGTGAGGTGGGCGTGTACCGTCATTCGTCATGATCGCCGATGTGCGGAGACCGCCCCTTCGCGTCGGAGCGCCGGCATGAGCGGCGCGGTGTGCCCGGGGTCGTTCGACCCGGTGACGTTGGGCCACATCGACGTCTTCGAGCGTGCGTCGGCTCAGTTCGACGAGGTGGTGGTGGCGATCCTGACCAACCCCGCCAAGAAGGGCATGTTCGACCTCGACGAGCGGATCGCGATGATCAACGAATCGACGACACACCTGCCCAACCTCCGCGCGGAAGCCGGGCAGGGTCTGGTCGTCGACTTCGTCCGATCGCGCGGCATGACGGCCATCGTGAAGGGGCTGCGCACCGGCACCGACTTCGAATACGAGCTGCAGATGGCGCAGATGAACAAACACGTCGCAGGCGTGGACACCTTTTTCGTCGCGACCGCCCCTCGCTATTCGTTCGTGTCGTCGTCGCTGGCCAAAGAGGTCGCGATGCTCGGTGGTGACGTGTCAGAGCTGCTGCCCGAACCGGTGAATCGCCGCTTGCGGGAAAGGCTTTCGGAACGATCCTGATTCGGGGGCCGGCGAGGTCCGGGGCGGTCAGTGCTGATGCTCGGACTGGCCGCCATCGGGAGCGCCGCCCATCATGCGCACCATCGGCAGACCGTCGGACGCGATGAACCGGGCGACCAGGATGATTGCGAGCACCAGGAACCCGATGTTGAGCCAGGTCGTGTAGTTCCACGATATGGACGCTTCCAGCACCATGGCGTTGCGCTGCGTCGGAATGAGATGAGTTGTGCCGAAGACCAATTCGACCAAATACCCGGCGACGACCATCGCGGCGTAGAAGGTGCCCAGCAGCGTCAGCATCATCCGAGTGCCGTAGTACTTGCGGTAGATGTTCAGGATCGGAAGGATCAACAGGTCGGCGTAGATGAATGCGATGACGCCGCCGAAGCTGATGCCCCCGTTCCACAACACTGCGGCCAGCGGGACATTGCCGATCGAGCACACGAAGGACACGATCGCCACCACGGGCCCCACGATCGGCCCCCAGATCGTCGAGAGACCGGGGTGATCGGCCAAAAAGAAGACCTGCCAGAACTTTTCAGGCACCCAGGCCGCGACGGCACCCGCGATCAGCAACCCTAGGACGAGGTCGCGCAGGATAGCGAGCCACTCCATCACGAACACGTGCGAAACCGACGTGAGGCCGGCCGGGGAGAACAGCCGTCGCCAGAACGAGCCTTCACCCTGGATGGACATGTCCATGGCGGCGTGGCCTTCCATCGAGCCGGCGATTCCCTGCTCGGCCTGCTCGCGGGCGGCGTCGACGAGCCGAGATCGCACGAACAGCCGGAACAGGACGGCCAGCACCACGATCATCAGTGGGCCGCCGACGAATTCGGCGGCGGTGAATTGCCAGCCCATCAGCAGGGCCAGGATGATGCCCAGCTCCACCACCAGATTGGTGGAGCCGATTTCGAACGCCATCGCGGCGGTGAAGTTGGCGCCCTTGCGGAATAGCGATCGGGCCAACGCCACCGCGGCGTACGAGCACGACGACGATGCCGCGCCCAGCCCGGCCGCGACCGCCAGGGTGCGCGGCCGGTCGTCCCCCATCAGCGCCACGATCGTCGAGCGCCGCACGACGGCCTGCACCACCGCCGAGAGGGCGAAGCCCAGAATCAACGCCCACAGGATTTCCCACGTCATCGACCCCGCGAGCGTCAAAGCGTGCCCGACCGCTGATAGCACCGTCACTTGTGTCCTCCTGCGACTCGCGTCGAGGGTGGCTGCGTCTTCGGTCGAGCATACCCCATAGGGGTATCGGCCACGGCGAACGCGGTACGCATCGGCGGGATGGCGCCCGGCCCCGTCGGCACTAAATTGACGGTCCAGATAGGGCCCTCGGCCGTCCGCGACCTAGAATCGCTGGCAAATAGCACGGATGGGCAAATACCCGACACACCGGGGTCGCCACCGCTGTCACAGAGACAACACCAGGCACACTGGTAACAACAAGAGCTTTGCAGACGCCAGGAGGGTATGGCCGTGTATCGAGTCTTTGAGGCGCTGGACGAACTCAGCGCCATCGTGGAAGAAGCCCGTGGCGTTCCGATGACGGCCGGCTGCGTGGTGCCCCGGGGCGACGTGCTGGAGCTGATCGACGACATCAAGGACGCGATCCCGGGCGAACTGGACGACGCCCAGGACGTCCTGGACGCGCGCGACTCCATGCTGCAGGACGCCAAGGCGCACTCCGAGTCCATGGTGTCCTCGGCGACCACCGAGTCGGAGTCGATGCTCAACCACGCCCGCTCGGAGGCCGACCGGCTGCTCTCGGACGCCAAGGCGCAAGCCGATCGCATGGTGAGCGAAGCGCGCCAGCACAGCGAGCGGATGGTCGGCGAGGCCCGCGAAGAGTCGATGCGCATCGCCACGGCGGCCAAGCGCGAGTACGAGGCAAGCGTTGGCCGTGCCCAGGCCGAAGCCGATCGGCTGCTGGAAAACGGCAACATCTCCTACGAGAAGGCCGTGCAAGAGGGCATCAAGGAGCAGCAGCGACTGGTCTCGCAGAACAGCGTGGTGGAGGCTGCCAACGCGGAGGCCACCCGGCTCATCGACTCGGCGCATGCCGAGGCCGACCGGTTGCGCGGCGAGTGCGACATCTACGTCGACAACAAGCTGGCCGAGTTCGAGGAATTCCTCAACGGCACCCTGCGGTCGGTCGGCCGCGGTCGTCACCAACTGCGGACGGCGGCCGGAACCCACGACTACGCCGTGCGCTAGCCGCTTAGCGGCTGTAAGCCGGGGCGCACGCCCTGGAATTATGCGGTCGGCGCCGTAGGATTTCCTACTATGACGCGGCAGCACAGCACCCCATCGGCCCGCGGCGCGACGTCACGGCTGGCCGCGCCGATGGCGTTCGACATCACCCGGCTCGGGCGCCGCCCCGGGGCGATGGTGACGTGGCAGAAAACCGTGCCCAGTCCGTCGCGCATCGGGCTGGACATGATCGCGATCGAGGCGGGCGCCCCACTCGAGCTGGACTTACAGGTTCAATCGGTGTCCGAGGGCGTCCTGGTGACCGGGACGGTCACCGCCCCCACGGTCGGCGAATGCTCCCGTTGTCTGGCCAAGCTCGACGGACAGGTGCAAGTGCGGCTCACGGAGCTGTTCGCCTACCCCGACAGCGCCACCGAGGCGACCACCGAGGAAGACGAGGTGGGCCACATCGTCGACAACACCATCGACCTCGAGCAGCCCATCGTCGACGCCGTCGGTCTGGAGCTTCCGTTCTCGCCCGTGTGCACCCCGGACTGCCCGGGGCTGTGCCCTGAATGCGGTGTTTCGCTGGCGGCCGAGCCCGCCCATCAGCACGATCGCATCGATCCACGGTGGGCCAAGCTGGCAGGCATGTTCAGCGCCGAGTCGGACGAGCCGCGGGGCAGGCGGTGAGTTCACGGCGAGCGCTGCTCGACGCCCTCGGGGTTGAGCTGTCGGAGGAAATGCTGTCCCTGGCGCTGACGCATCGCAGTTATGCGTACGAACACGGGGGCTTGCCGACCAACGAACGCCTGGAATTCCTTGGCGACGCCGTGCTGGGCCTGACCATCACCGACGAGCTGTATCACCGCCATCCCGACCGCACCGAGGGTGACCTGGCCAAATTGCGCGCCAGCGTGGTCAACACCCAGGCGCTGGCCGCCGTCGCGCGCAAGCTGTGCGACGGGGGTCTCGGGGTCCATCTGCTGCTAGGGCGTGGGGAAGTCAACACCGGCGGCGCCGACAAATCGAGCATCCTGGCCGACGGCATGGAGTCGCTGCTGGGCGCGATCTACCTCGATCACGGTATCGACGTTGCGCGCGAGGTGATTCTGCGATTGTTCGGCCCGCTGCTGGATGCCGCGCCGACGCTGGGAGCCGGGCTGGACTGGAAGACCAGCCTGCAAGAACTGACCGCGGCCCGCGGCATGGGCGCGCCGTCCTACGTCGTGACCTCCACCGGCCCCGACCACGATAAGGAATTCACCGCGGTGGTCGTGGTGGCGGAAACCGAATACGGCACGGGTGTCGGCCGCTCCAAGAAGGAGGCCGAGCAGAAGGCCGCGGCGGCCACCTGGAAGACACTCGACGTGCTGGACCCCGCGGGAACGACGCCCAACTAGATGGTGTCCGTCTAGATGCCCGAACTGCCCGAAGTCGAGGTGGTGCGCCGCGGCTTGCACGCCCACGTCGTCGGCAAGACGATCACCGCAGTGCGGGTGCATCATCCGCGCGCGGTGCGTCGGCACGAAGCGGGTCCCGCGGACCTCACCGCCCGGTTGCTGAACGCGCGGATCACCGGCAGCGATCGGCGCGGCAAATACCTGTGGCTGCTGCTCGACACGGAACCCGCTGGGCGGGAATCGGACACGGCGTTGGTCGTCCACCTCGGCATGAGCGGGCAGATGCTGTTGGGTAAGGTTCCGCGCGCCGACCACGTCCGGATCTCCGCGCTGCTCGACGACGGGACCGTGCTGAGTTTCGCCGACCAGCGCACCTTCGGTGGGTGGATGCTCGCCGATCTGGTCGAGATGGACGGCAGCGTGTTGCCGCAGCCGGTCGCGCACCTGGCGCGTGACCCGCTGGACCCCCGATTCGATGCGGCGGAGGTGGTAAAAGTGTTGCGGCGCAAGCATTCCGAGATCAAACGGCAACTTCTCGACCAGCAGGTGGTGTCCGGCATAGGCAACATCTACGCCGACGAGGCGCTGTGGCGGGCCAAGCTGAACGGCGCGCGGATCGCCGACACGCTGAGCCGCAAGCAGTTGACCGCCCTGCTGCACGCGGCCGCCGACGTGATGCGCGATGCGCTGGCCAAAGGCGGAACCTCGTTTGATTCGCTCTACGTCAACGTCAACGGCGAATCGGGATACTTCGACCGGTCGCTGGACGCGTACGGCAGAGAGGGTGAAGCCTGCCGCCGCTGCGGTGCGGTGATGCGCCGAGAGAAGTTCATGAACCGTTCGTCGTTCTATTGTCCGAAATGCCAACCGCGGCCACGGGGTTGAGCGTTTTGTCGGCCAGTCCGGCTCACTCGAAGATGTCGCGGCGCACCTTACCGGCGGGCAACGCCGGGTCCACGAACCACTCGTGACGAAACAGCGCACCGAACACTTCGGGCGGCAACCGGAGCAGTAACCCGAACACCCGAGCGGCCAGACCGGAATCGCCGATCTGAGAACGGTGCGCGGCCAAAGCATCTCGCTTCTGGCGCGCAAAGCGAAACACGTTGACCCGATGGGTGATTGTCGCGCGCGGGGCGTACGCGCCGCGGACGATGTCGCGTTCGTACGGACCGGGAAGCCGCAACAGGTGCGCGATATCGCTCACGCGGAGCAGCATTTCGCGCGGCATCGTCACCTCGAGCACCCGCGGAGTGGCGGCGAGTTCGGCGGCACGCTTGCCGACGTGGTGGACCTGCACGTGGTCGCGGTGGCCGTAGCCGCCGTTCGGCTGGTAGCTGAGCAGCAGGTCGGCGCCTTCGTCGCGCAGGATGCCGGCCAGCCGCCCGGCGGCCTCGTCGACGTCCGCACGCCCGAATCGGACGCGGCCGGGTGGATCCGGGTAGAACAGCGGACCGTAGCCGCTGTCGGCATACCCGAGGCACTCCACCCGTTGTGCCCCGAGAACGCCTGCACTCGAACGCAATTCGTCGAGGCGGTGGTTTGCGTCTTCGTTGTGGACGCGCCCGTCGGTTGCCGTGACCACGACCACCCGGTGCCCGGCTGCGGCCGCACGCGCCAGAGTGCCGCCGGTGAGCACGACCTCGTCGTCAGGGTGGGCATGGAATGCGACCACGGTGGCCATGCCAAGCAGTATGCCCGTGCGCCAAAGTCTCGGCGCCCGGTAGAAATAAGCCATGGCCGAACTATGGGTGGAACGCACCGGAACTCGCCGCTACACCGGCTACAGCTCACGCGGCGCCCAGGTGCTGGTCGGTTCCGAGGACGTCGACGGCGTGTTCACCCCTGGCGAGCTGCTCAAGATCGCGCTCGCGGCGTGCAGCGGGATGTCCAGCGACCTGCCGCTGTCCCGCCGGCTGGGCGAGGACTACAAGGCGGTCATCAAGGTCTCCGGCACGGCCGACCGCGAGCAGGAGCGCTACCCGCTGCTGGAGGAGACCCTGGAACTGGACCTGTCGGGCCTTGCCGACGACGAGAAGGAGCGCCTGCTGGTCGTGATCAATCGGGCCATCGACCAGGTCTGCACCGTGGGGCGCACGCTCAAGTCCGGTACCACCGTCAACTTCGAGGTCAGCGATGTCGGAGCCTGATACCCGGCTCACCGCCTGGGTGCACGGGCAGGTCCAGGGCGTCGGTTTCCGGTGGTGGACGCGATGCCGGGCGCTGGAATTGGGCCTCACCGGTTACGCGGCCAACCAGGCCGACGGCCGCGTCCTGGTGGTCGCCCAGGGGCCACGCGCGGCCGGCGAGAAGCTGCTGCACCTGCTGGAGGGTGGTAAGGCGTGGCCCTCGCGGCCCGGACACGTCGACAAAGTGGTGGCCGATTGGTCGCAACCGCAGGAGCGGTTCGAGGGTTTCGTCGAGCGTTGAGGCACGTCGCGGCTCTGCGCGTCACATCAGTCACACCTGCACCGGCTGGGGATTCGATGGCTTGATTCGAAAACGCGCTAGCGCGTTTCGCAGGGCGATAAACACCATTCCCCGTGGCTGATGTGACCACTGTGACCAGTGCGCCCACCACGCGAAGCACGGCCATGTTTCGGGCGAGCCGACACCCCTCGGTGAAGCCGCCGGCGGCGATTCGAGCGGTAGTCTGGCTCGCCGTGTACCTCAAGAGTCTGACGCTGAAGGGCTTCAAGTCCTTCGCCTCGCCGACGACTCTGCGCTTCGAACCGGGCATCACCGCCGTCGTCGGGCCCAACGGGTCCGGCAAGTCCAACGTCGTCGACGCGCTGGCCTGGGTCATGGGGGAGCAGGGGGCCAAGACGCTGCGCGGCGGGAAGATGGAAGACGTCATCTTCGCCGGAACCTCGTCGCGGGCCCCGCTGGGCCGCGCCGAGGTCACCGTCACCATCGACAACTCCGACAACGCGCTGCCCATCGAATACTCCGAGGTGTCCATCACCCGGCGGATGTTCCGCGACGGCGCCAGCGAATACGAAATCAACGGCACCAGTTGCCGTTTGATGGATGTTCAAGAACTGCTGAGCGACTCCGGGATCGGCCGGGAGATGCACGTCATCGTCGGGCAGGGCAAGCTCGACGAGATCCTGCAATCGCGGCCCGAGGACCGTCGCGCGTTCATCGAGGAAGCCGCCGGTGTGCTCAAGCACCGCAAGCGCAAAGAAAAAGCCCTCCGAAAACTCGACGCGATGGCGGCGAACCTGGCCCGGCTCACCGACCTGACCACTGAACTGCGCCGCCAGCTCAAGCCGCTGGGCCGCCAGGCCGAGGTGGCCCGTCGCGCCCAGACGATCCAGGCCGACCTGCGTGACGCCCGGCTGCGGCTGGCCGCCGACGACCTGGTCAACCGGCAGGGCGAGCGCGAGGCCATCTTCGAGGCCGAGGCCGCCATGCGTCGCGATCACGACGAGGCCTCCTCGCGGCTGGCCGAGGCGTCCGCTGAGCTGACCACGCACGAAATGGCGGTGGGTGAACTTTCGAGGCGGGCCGAGTCGGTTCAGCACACCTGGTTCGCGCTGTCCGCACTGGCCGAAAGGGTCGCCGCGACCGTGCGCATTGCCAGCGAGCGGGCGCAGCACCTCGACGTGGGGCCGGTTGCCACCAGCGACACCGACCCCGACGCGCTGGAAGCCGAGGCCGAGCAGGTCGCGGTCGCCGAGCGCCAGCTGCTCGCCGATCTGGCCGGCGCGCGAACCCGGCTGGATGGCGCCCGTGCCGAATTGGCCGAGCGTGAGCGCGAGGCCGCCGAGGCCGATCGGGCCCACATGGCGGCGGTGCGCGCGGAGGCGGATCGTCGAGAGGGCTTGGCGCGCTTGGCGGGTCAGGTGGAGACGATGCGGGCGCGCGTCGAATCGATCGATGACAGCGTGGCGCGCCTATCCGAGCGCATTGAACAGGCCGCCGCCCGCGCGCAGCAGGCCAAGGTGGAATTCGAGACCGTCCAGGGCCGCGTCGGTGAACTCGATCAGGGCGAGGTGGGCCTCGACGAACACCACGAGCGAACCGTCGCCGCGTTGCGGCTCGCCGACGAGCGGGTGGCCGAACTGCAGTCCGCCGAGCGAGACGCCGAACGCCAGGTGGCCTCGTTGCGAGCCCGCATCGACGCGCTCGCGATCGGGCTGGAACGCAAGGACGGCGCGGCGTGGCTCACCCAAAACCACGGCGGCACAGGCCTTTTGGGGCCCATGGCCAAGCTGGTCAAAATTCGCTCCGGCTACGAGGCGGCGCTGGCCGCGGTGCTGGGATCGGCGGCCGACGCACTGGCGGCCGAGGGCTTCAGCGCGGCGCGTTCGGCCGTCGCCGCGCTCAAGGCGGCGGACGGCGGGCGCGCGGCGCTGGTGCTGGGCGACTGGCCCGCCGCCCAGCCGGCGCCGCACGCCGCCCCGCCAGGCGCGCTGTGGGCGCTCGACCTGATCGACGCGCCGCCCCGGCTGCGTGGCGCAATCACGGCCATGCTCTCGGGTGTCGCGGTGGTCGACGACCTGGACCAGGCGCTGGCGCTGGTGGCTGCCCATTCCAACCTGCGCGCGGTCACGCTCGACGGTGATCTGGTGGGCGCCGGCTGGGTGAGCGGCGGGTCGGACCGCAAGCCGTCCACGCTCGAGGTGACCTCGGAGATCGACAAGGCCGGCGACGAGCTCACCGCCGCGGAGGCCCGGGGAGCCC
>NZ_LZMB01000131.1 GCF_001673555.1 Mycobacterium sp. 1165178.9
TCGCCAGCTGATCAATCGCGGGAGGGTCGCGCGCGTCGTCACACCGCGTGGATTGAACACGCGGCGGCGCGGGCATCCTGGTGCCCGTGAGGACGGTGGAATATGCCCCGGGCCGCATGGCCGACGTCTTCGGCGAGCATGCGCGATTCACGATCTTGCTGTGGCATGGCGCGCAAACCGATGCCCGCGCCGCCGTCGGCCCACTGGCCGGGACGCTGGCCGAACGTGGCGCCGTCGTGGTGGCACCCGACTGGAACTCCCATGCCGAGGACGGCGGGCGGGCGGATCTGCTGCGGTCGCTGGAGTTCGCCCGCAACGTCGCCACCGATGCGGAGCGCATCGTGCTGGTCGGGTGGTCGATGGGCGGTGCCGCCGCGGCGGGGGTGACGCTGCGCGCGATGCGATTCGACTTCACTCCCGCGCACACGGTTTGTCTCGCGGGAGCGTTCATGGTCCCCGATCCGATCTCCGGTGCGCCGCTCACCGACGAGCTTGACGCCGCCGATGTCGGCACGCCGTTCACGTTGCTGCACGGCCTCGACGATGACGTCGTGCCGGTGCAAGCCAGCAGAGACTTCGCCGGCCGCCTGGAGGATGTCGGCTGGCCGGTGGACGTGGTCGAACTGGCCGCCGACCACGGGTCGATCGCCGGCGCCGACTATGACGCCCTCGCGGACCGCTACGTCCCGGGCACGAGCGGGCACTCGCGACAGGTGGGAGCAGAGGTCGCCGCTCGGATCGCGGCGACACTGCGGTACGAATGATGGGTGGCTGAGCCGACCATCCTGCTGCTGTCGACATCCGATACGGACCTGATCAGCGCCCGTTCCAGCGGGAAGAACTATCGGTGGGCCAACCCGTCGCGGGTCTCGGAAGACGAACTGCCCGACCTGCTCGCCGACGTCGACATCGTGGTGGTGCGGATCCTCGGCGGCTACCGGGCCTGGCAAAGCGGCATCGACACGGTGCTCGCCAGCGGGGTGCCGACGGTCTTGGTCAGCGGCGAGCAGGCCGCCGACGCCGAATTGACCGGTCTGTCGACGCTGGCGGCCGGCATTGCCGTGCAGGCGCATATCTATCTGGCTCACGGCGGCGTGGACAACCTGCGTCAGCTGCACGCCTTCCTCTCGGACACCGTGTTGATGACCGGGTTCGGGTTCGCCCCGCCGGTCGTGACGCCGACGTGGGGAGAGCTGCCGCGACCGCACGCCGCCGGTACCGACGGCCCGACGATTGCCGTGCTGTACTACCGCGCGCAGCACCTGGCCGGCAACACCGGTTACGTCGAGGCGCTGTGCCAGGCCATCGAGGAAGCCGGCGCACGGCCGATGCCGGTCTATTGCGCGTCGCTGCGCACCGCCGAACCCAAACTGCTGCAACGGCTCGGCGACGCCGATGCCATGGTGGTCACCGTCCTGGCGGCCGGGGGACTGAAGCCGGCCACGGTGTCCGCCGGTGGCGACGACGACAGCTGGAACGTCGAACACCTTGCCGCCCTGGATATCCCGATCCTGCAAGGGCTGTGCCTCACCAGTCCGCGCGCCCAGTGGCGCGCGAACGATGACGGCATGAGTCCACTCGACGTGGCCAGTCAGGTGGCGGTGCCCGAGTTCGACGGCCGCATCATCACGGTCCCGTTCTCCTTCAAGGAGATTGACGAGGACGGGCTGATCTCCTATGTCGCCGACCCGGAACGCTGCGCCCGGGTCGCGGGGCTCGCGGTGCGACACGCGCGGCTGCGCCATGTCGCCCCGGCGGATAAGCGGGTAGCCCTGGTGTTCTCGGCCTATCCCACCAAGCACGCCCGCATCGGGAACGCGGTCGGATTGGACACACCGGCAAGCGCCGTCGCGCTGCTGCGGGCGATGCGCGATCACGGCTACCGGGTGGGTGAACTGCCGGGCGTCGAGGCCGACGACGGCGACGCCCTGATCCACGCGCTGATCGAGCGGGGCGGCCAGGACCCCGACTGGCTCACCGAAGGCCAGCTCGCCGGCAACCCGATCCGGGTGTCCGCCAAGGATTACCGCGAATGGTTCGCCACCCTGCCCACCGAGTTCACCGACGCGGTCACCGAGCACTGGGGCCCGGCGCCCGGGAAACTTTTTGTGGATCGCAGCAACGATCCCGACGGCGAAATCGTCATCGCCGCAATGCAATCGGAAAACCTGGTGCTGATGGTGCAGCCGCCCCGCGGCTTCGGGGAGAACCCGGTCGCCATCTATCACGACCCCGACCTGCCGCCCAGCCACCACTACCTGGCCGCCTATCACTGGCTGGATGCCGGCTTCGGGTCGCACGCGGTGGTGCATCTGGGCAAGCACGGCAACTTGGAATGGCTGCCCGGCAAGACGCTGGGCATGTCGGCGGCCTGCGGCCCGGATGCCGCGCTGGGCAACCTGCCGATGATCTACCCGTTCCTGGTCAACGATCCCGGTGAGGGCACACAAGCCAAAAGGCGCGCGCACGCCGTTCTGGTCGACCACCTCATCCCGCCGATGGCCCGCGCCGAATCCTACGGTGATATCGCGCGTTTGGAGCAGCTACTCGACGAGCACGCCAGCGTCGCCGCCCTGGATCCGGGCAAACTGCCGGCGATCCGGCAGCAGATCTGGACGCTGATGCGGGCCGCGAAGATGGACCACGATCTGGGCCTGACCGAACGGCCCGAAGAAGACTCATTCGACGACATGCTGCTGCACGTCGATGGCTGGCTGTGCGAGATCAAGGATGTCCAGATTCGCGACGGCTTGCACATCTTGGGGCAAAAGCCGACGGGTGAGGCACAACTGGACCTGGTGTTGGCGATCCTGCGGGCACGCCAGCTGTTCGGCGGCGAGCACACCCTGCCCGGATTGCGGCAGGCGCTGGGGCTGGCCGAGGACGGCACCGATGACCGGACCACGGTCGATCAAACCGAGCTCGTGGCCCGCGAGCTCATCGCCGCCTTACAGGCGACGGACTGGGATGCCGATGCGGCCGAACGGATCACCGACAACGCCGACGTCGCCGCGGTGCTGCGATTCGCGGCCACCGAAGTGGTGCCAAGGCTCGCCGGCACCGCCGCAGAAATCGAGCAGGTGTTGCGCGCCCTAGATGGCCGATTCATCCCGGCCGGCCCGTCCGGGTCACCGCTGCGCGGCCTGGTGAACGTGCTGCCCACCGGGCGCAACTTCTACTCCGTCGACCCCAAGGCCGTACCGTCTCGCCTGGCCTGGGAAGCCGGTGTCGCGCTTGCTGATTCACTGTTGACCCGGTACCGCCAGGATCACGGGCAGTGGCCGCAATCTGTCGGCCTCTCGGTGTGGGGCACTTCGGCGATGCGCACCGCCGGTGACGACATCGCCGAAGTCCTTGCCCTGCTCGGTGTCCGGCCGGTATGGGACGACGCATCGCGGCGCGTTGTCAACCTGACGTCGATCCCGCTGGCCGAGCTGGGCCGTCCGCGCATCGACGTGACGGTGCGGATCTCGGGGTTTTTCCGCGACGCCTTCCCGCATGTCGTGACGATGCTCGACGACGCGGTGCGGCTGGTCGCCGACCTCGACGAGCCCGCCGAGGAGAACTATGTCCGTGCGCACGCCCAGGCTGATCTGGCCCAGCACGGCGATCAACGCCGCTCGACCACAAGAATTTTCGGTTCCAAGCCGGGCACGTACGGCGCTGGATTGCTGCAGCTGATCGACAGCCGCAACTGGCGCGACGACGCCGACCTCGCCGCCGTGTACAGCGCCTGGGGCGGCTTCGCCTACGGCCGCGATTTGGAAGGCCGCGAGGCTGTCGACGACATGAACCGGCAGTACCGGCGTATCGCGGTGGCCGCCAAGAACACAGACACCCGCGAACACGACATCGCCGACTCCGACGACTATTTCCAGTACCACGGCGGCATGGTGGCCACGGTGCGCGCGCTGACCGGCCAGGCCCCGGCCGCCTATATCGGCGACAACACCCGCCCCGACGCCATCCGCACCCGCACCCTGTCGGAGGAGACCACCCGGGTGTTCCGCGCGCGCGTCGTCAATCCGCGCTGGATGTCGGCGATGCGGCGGCATGGATACAAGGGCGCGTTCGAGATGGCGGCGACCGTGGACTACCTGTTCGGCTACGACGCGACGGCCGGGGTGATGGCCGACTGGATGTACGAACAACTCACCGAGCGTTACGTGCTGGACCCGGAGAACCGGAAATTCATGTCGGAATCGAATCCCTGGGCCCTGCACGGCATGGCCGAGCGGCTGCTCGAGGCGGCCGGGCGCGGCATGTGGGAGGCACCGCAACCGGAGACCCTGAACGGGCTGCGGCAGGCGCTGCTGGAAACCGAGGGCGACCTGGAAGGCTGACGTGACGCGATGCCCCCACGCGAATGTGCGGCCAGCCGCACGCTCGGTGCCAAATGTGCGGCTGGCCGCACACTGGGCGTCGCGGCGGTAAGTTGTCCTGGTGACACCGACCTTCGCCGATCTCGCCAAGACGCAGTACATCCTGCTGACCACGTTCACCAAGGACGGCAAGCCCAAGCCAACGCCCATCTGGGCCGCCCTGGACAAACAGCGAGGGGACCGGCTCCTGGTCATCACCCAGGAAAAATCGTGGAAGGTCAAGCGAATCCGCAACACCCCGCGGGTCACGCTGGCCACCTGCACCATGAACGGCCGCCCGACCAGCGAGGCCGTCGAGGGAACGGCGGCCATTCTCGACAAGTCGGAGACGGCCGCCGTTTACGACGCGATCGGCAAGCGCTACGGCGTCGTCGGCAAGGTGTTCAACTTCTTCAGCAAGCTGCGCGGCGGGATGGACAACAACGTCGGCCTCGAACTGAAAGTGGCGTAACCGCCGAGGCGCCGTGGCCACCGTTCTCATCCCGATCCCGGACCGCGACTTCGACCCCACCGAGGTCGCCGTCAGCTGGAGGGTGTTGACGCGAAGCGGCCACCGGGTGGTCTTCGCGACCGAAACCGGCACGCCCGGAGTGGCCGACGACATCATGGTGACGGGCCGCGGATTGGACATCTGGTCCGCGCTGCCGCTGCTGGGCGCCATCCCGCTGATCGGGCTGACCCTGCGCGCCAACAAGACCGGGCGCAGCGCCTATCGGGAGATGGTGCGCTCCAACGAGTTTCAGCATCCTGTCACCTGGGCGCAAGCCACCCTGGACGGCGTCGACGGGCTGTTGTTGCCGGGTGGGCACCGCGCCCGCGGGATGCGCAGCTACATCGACAGCGACGTCCTGCACCGGCTGGTCGTGGAGGCCTTCGGCCGGGGGCTGGTGGTGGCCGCCATCTGTCATGGGGTGCTCCTCGCCGCGCGCAGCATCGATCCCAAAACCGGCCGGTCCGTCCTGTACGGACGCAAGACCACGGCGTTGACCTGGGCAATGGAGCGGTTGGCCTGGCGACTCACTCGATTCACCCGGTTCTGGGATCGCGACTACTACCGGACCTATACCGAGGAACCGGGCCAGCCCGACGGGCACATGTCCGTGCAGTCGGAAGTCACACGCGCGCTTGAGGATCCCAATGATTTCCGTGACGTCGCTCGCGGATCAGCGCACTGGCGGCTGAAAACCTCGGGAATGGCGCGCGATACGCCGACCGACTCGCGACCCGCATTCGTCGTCGACGACGGCGGTTATATGTCGGCGCGTTGGCCCGGCGATACCCACACGTTCGCAACGGTGTTGTCGCACAAGCTGAACGCTGCGCACTAACTACGTCGCGGCGCCGGCTCCCAGATGCTCGCCGAAGAACGCGAACACCCGCCGCCACGCATCCTCGGTGGCGTCCGCGTCGTAGCCGAAACCCGCTATGCGAAGCAGCGGCTGGGCGGGCAACTCGTTGGCGAAGCTGTGCCCGACGCCCGGATAGGTCTTCACATCGGCGGTGATGTTCTTGGCCGCGATGGTTTTCTTCAGCTTCTCGGGCGCACCGCGGCCCAGCGGGTCGCGGGCGCCGAAGCTGGCCACCACCGGGCATGCACCGTCGAGCGTCTTGTCGAGGTTGCGGGGCAGGGGAGCGCCATAGAACGGCGCGGAGGCACCAAAGCCCTTAGGCGACATGACAAGAGCGAACTGACCGCCCATGCAGAAGCCCGCGATGCCGACCTGGCCGGAACATTCCGGCATCGCCTTCAGGTGATCGCGCGCGGCCAGGATGTCATCGAGTGCGCGGCCACGCTGCGTCTGCAGCTCCTTCATGACGCGGGTGATGCAGCGGATGCGGCCACCGCGGGCATACATGTTCGGGGTGACCGCCAGATAACCTGCCGCCGCGATGCGGTCATTGATCGACTGTTTGTCCCGGCCGTAACCGAATGCATCGTGGATCACTACCACGCCCGGCCAGGGACCCTGTCCCGGCGGGGTGCTCAGTAATGCATCGATGGGTCCTTCGGGGGTATCGATGTGAATCGTCGTCATAGCGTCATCTAACTGCAATCACACGGGCGAGCACCACGGGAACTCAGGCGTGATCGCTGGACGTTGGTCTGACATGGTGTCGCGGCCGCTCCTGATCTACGCCGTCGTCGAACTCGCGGTGATCTTCGCGCTGGTGTCGACGATCGGATGGGGCTGGACCCTGCTGGCGCTGTTGGCCACTTTCCTGCTCGGCTGGGGGATTGTGGCCCCGCTGGCGGGTTCGCGCCTCATCCGCAGGATCGGACAACTGCGCTCGGGTCTGGCCGGACAACGCGCTGCCGCAGGCGACGGTGCGCTGCTCAGCCTGGCCGCGCTCCTCGTTCTCGTGCCCGGCCTGGTGAGCATGGCGCTGGGCCTGTTGCTGCTGATCCCGTCGGTACGGTCGGCCGTCGGCCCCGGGTTGACCGCCATGGCGGTGCGCAAGTTGCAGCGGCAGATGCCGGGACTCAGTTACGCGAGCGCCTTCCGCGGGGAGCCTTACCCGCCCCCCTCCGATGGGGCCTACTCCGGCGCCGGTTACGGCGACTACATCGACGGCGAGGTCATCGATGTCCGCGACGTCGAGGCGCCGGCACGGCCGCAACGATTCGACGGCCCCTGACGCGGCGCGTCATCATCTGATCATCGACGTCGCTACCGGGACCGGTGCACGTAGTTTTGGGCTGTGACCGATAGTGACCGCTAGCCCCGCACCGGTAACCCTGCTGGTCAACGGGCGGGTGCACAGCCCCGCCCAACCCGACGCGACCGCGATGGCCGTCCGCGACGGCGTCGTCGCATGGCTCGGCGCCGACGAGGTCGGCCGCCGCATGTTTCCCGACGCCGATGTCGAAGATCTCCACGGCGGTTTCCTGGCTCCGGGGTTCGTGGACAGCCACATCCATCTCACCGCCACCGGGCTGACGCTCAGCGGGCTGGACCTGCGTTCGGCAGCCTCCTACGCCCAGTGCCTGCAGATGGTCGCCGACTACGCCGCCGCGCACCCCGGCCAGCCGGTGTGGGGGCATGGCTGGGACGAAACGTCGTGGCCGGAGAACGCCCCGCCCAGCACCGCCGACCTGGACGCCGTCCTCGGTGACCGGCCCGCCTACCTGGCCCGCGTGGACGTGCACTCCGCGCAAGCGTCGACGGGATTGCGACGGCTGGCAGGGGACCTTGCGGCCGCGGCGGGTTTCAGCGCCGAGGGGCCACTGGTCGGCGATGCGCACCATCTGGTGCGGGCCGTTGCCCGGGACCGGCTGACGGTCGGCCAGCTCGCCGAAGCCCGTGCCGCGGCTCTGCGGGCCGCCGCTGCGGCGGGCATTGTCGCGGTGCACGAATGCGGCGGCCCCGAGATCGGCGGGATCGACGACTGGCTGCAATTGCGGGCTCTCGACCATGGCGTCGAGGTGATCGGTTATTGGGGTGAGCCGGTGGACAGCCCTGCCCAGGCGCGCGAGCTGATGGCGGCGACCGGAGCCCGCGGGCTGGCGGGTGACCTGTTCGTCGACGGGGCACTGGGGTCGCGCACCGCCTGGCTGCACGAGCCGTACACGGATGCGCCGGATCGCACCGGGACCTGCTATCTGGAGTCCCACGCCGTCGAGGCGCACCTGCGGGCCTGCACCCAGGCCGAAGTCACCGCCGGGTTCCACGTCATCGGGGACGCCGCGGTCGCGACGGTGGTGAATGCCCTCGAGCGCGTCGTCGCCGACCTCGGGCCGGTCGCCGTCGCGCGTTGCGGACATCGCCTCGAGCATGTCGAGATGGTCAGCGCCGATCAGGCCGCCAAGCTGGGCCAGTGGGGCGTCATCGCCAGCGTGCAGCCCAACTTCGATGCGCTGTGGGGCGGCGCCGACGGCATGTACGCGCGGCGCCTCGGTGCCCCGCGAGGCAGTCGGCTCAACCCTTTCGCGCTGTTAGCATCCCAAGGCGTGCCCCTCGCGCTAGGTTCCGACGCTCCGGTCACGGATTTCAACCCGTGGGTGAGTGTGCGCGCAGCGGTCAACCACCGCACCCCGGGCAGTGGGGTCTCGGCGCGGGCGGCGTTCGCAGCCGCAACCCGCGGCGGCTGGCGGGCGGCCGGTGTCCGCGACGGCAACACGGGCACCCTGGTGCCGGGAGCGCCGGCCTCGTACGTCATCTGGGATGCCGGAGACCTGGAGGTGCTCGCCCCGCGCGATACCGTCCAGCGCTGGTCGACCGACCCGCGTTCGCGAGTGCCCGCGCTGCCGCGATTGGGTCCGGGCGACGCCCTACCGCGGTGCCGACGAACGGTGCATCGGGGCGCTGTCATCCATGGCTAGGGGTCGGTCGGGCCGCGACGAATCCGCGGACCGAACCGATGCGGTGGACGCGGACCTGCCGCAACGGCCGGACACCGACCCGATCAGCGACGAGGCCGAGTCCGACCGCGACGACCAGCCCGTCGACGTCCACGCCGATCCCGAAGCGCACAACGAGCACGGCCGGGACGAACAGCCCGCATCGCCCACGGAACACGCGCGGTCCGGCGGTCAGCTGGGGACCGCGGCGCGGGGCGCGGCAACCGGGTTGCTTGCCGCGGTGATCGCGCGGCTGCCCGGCGCCCAGGCCGCGATGCTGCCCCGCCTGACCCGACTGAGCTGCGCCGTGGGGGGCGGCTTGCTGTTCTGCGCCAGTTTCCCGTCCCTCAACTGGTGGTGGGGCGCCGTCGTGGCCGCCGCGCTGCTGGCGTGGGTGCTGACGCATCCCGCGACCACGCCGGCCGGCGGCCTGGGTTACGCCTTCCTGTTCGGGCTGGCGTTCTACCTGCCACTGCTGCCATGGGTCGGGCTCCTGGTCGGCCCCATCCCGTGGATCGCGCTCGCGACCGTGTCGGCGTTGTTTCCCGCCCTGTTCGGGCTGTGCGCCGCCACCGTGCGCGGGCTGCCCGGCTGGCCCCTCTGGTTCGCGCTGCTGTGGGCGGCCCAGGAGTGGCTCAAGTCGATCGGCCCGTTCGGCGGGTTCCCCTGGGGATCGGTGGCATTCGGTCAGACGCACGGTCCGTTCCTGCCGCTCGTCCACCTCGGCGGGGTTGCGCTGCTGTCCATGGCGATCATGCTGGTCGGTTTCAGCGCGACGGCCATCGCGCTGGAGATCGCGAAGTTGTGGCACGCGGGTCACCCGGCGTCACGCGCGGCCGACGGCGGACGCGCGGACGATCCGGATCAGGCGCCGCCCGCCGTGGTGCTACCCGGCGTCTGCATTTGCCTGGTGCTGTTCGCGTCGGTCATCGTTTGGCCGCAGGTGCGCCACGCCGGAACCGGGTCGGGTGGCGAGCCATCGGTCACCGTCGCGGCCATCCAAGGCAACGTGCCGCGGCTGGGGTTCGAATTCAACGAACAGCGGCGCGCGGTGCTGGACAACCACATCCAGGAAACCCTGCGGCTGGCCGAGGACGTGCGTTCCGGGGCCGCCCCCCAACCGCAATTCGTGATCTGGCCGGAAGACTCGTCGGACATCGACCCGCTGGTCAACACCGACGCCGCCCTGGAAATCTCGCAGGCCGCGGCGGCCATCGGCGCTCCGATCCTGATCGGCAGCGTGCTCGACGTGCCGGGACGCCCGCCGCAGGATCCGAACTACACCAACACCATGATCGTGTGGAATCCGAGCACCGGTCCGGCCGATCGCCACGACAAGGAGATCGTGCAGCCCTTCGGCGAGTACCTGCCGATGCCGTGGCTGTTCAAGCACCTCTCCGGCTACGCCGACCGCGCCGGAAGCTTTGTGCCCCGCCAGGGCTCAGATGTGGTGCACATCGCGGGGGTGCCCGTCGGCGTCGCCACCTGCTGGGAAGTGATCTTCGACCGGGTCCCGAGGAAAGCGGTGCTCGGCGGTGCCCAGTTGTTGGCCGTGCCGGCCAACAACGCGACGTTCAACAAGAGAATGAGCGAGCAGCAGCTCGCGTTCGCCAAGGTCCGGGCCGTCGAGCACGACCGGTACGTGGTGGTGGCCGGTACCACGGGGATCAGCGCGGTGGTGGCCCCCGACGGCGGCGAGCTGGCCCGCACCGAGTTCTTCCAGCCCGCCTATCTGGACATGCAGGTGCGACTCAAGACCAGGCTGACCCCGGCGACGCGGTGGGGGCCGCTGCTGCAGTGGGTCATAGTCCTGGCGGCCGGAGCGGTGATATTGGTCGGGATACGGCACAATGGATGGTTCCCGCGTTCGGTACGTCTGCGATCCACACGCCGATCCAAGGGGGCCGGTGCCAGCCCGGGCAAGCCCCCGCCCGACGAGCACGACTCAGATACTGAGCCCGACCCTCGGGACCGCACGCCGGCAGACGACGGCGACTGACCACACCCCGTCCGACCAGGACGGCCGATACTTTTTCGATTTCGGGCGACACAGAGGAGCTACATGACCACCGGCCAGCCGGCGCCCCAAGTCCCAGGCAATCGTCCCAGCCAGCGCGTCTTGGTGATCATCCCCACCTACAACGAGCTGGAGAACCTCCCGGTCATCCACCGGCGCCTCAAGGAAGCGTGCCCGCACGTGCACTTGCTCGTGGTGGACGACAGCAGCCCCGACGGCACCGGTCAGCTCGCCGAGGAGCTGGCGGCGGCCGACGCCGGCCGCACGCATGTCATGCACCGCACCGCCAAGAACGGTCTGGGCGCGGCGTACCTGGCGGGTTTTGCATGGGGGTTGAGCCGCGACTACTCCGTCCTGGTCGAAATGGACGCCGACGGCAGCCACGCGCCCGAACAGCTGCACCGCCTGCTGGACGCCGTGGACGCCGGCGCGGATCTGGCCATCGGGTCGCGCTACGTCGAGGGCGGCACGGTCCGCAATTGGCCGAAGCGGCGCTGGGCCCTGTCCTGGACGGCCAACACCTATGCCCGGCTGGCGCTCGGCATCGGCGTGCACGACATCACCGCCGGCTATCGCGCCTATCGCCGCGAGGTCCTCGAAGCGATCGATCTCGCCGGGGTGGACTCCAAGGGCTATTGCTTCCAGATCGATCTGACCTGGCGCACGATCTGCAACGGGTTCACCATCGCCGAGGTACCCATCACGTTCACGGAGCGCGAACTCGGCGTATCCAAGATGAGCGGATCAAACATCCGCGAAGCCCTGGTCAAGGTCACCCGCTGGGGCATCCAGGGCCGGCGGTCGGGTGCCCGGCCCACCAGGGCCGACAACCGCACCTAGGCACGGCCGGCCCGGCTCGATACGAGGGTCAGCCCCGACGACGCGTCTTGATGATCTCGAGGCGCTCCTTGAGCAGCTCCTCGAGCTCCTCGACCGAGCGACGCTCCAGCAGCATGTCCCAGTGCGTGCGCGGCGGCTTCACCTTCTTCGGCTCGGGCAGGTCACCCTCGATCAGGGTGCCTTCCAGGCCGTTACGGCACAGCCAGGTGCCGGGAATCTCGGCGTCGTCGGCGAAGGGAACCTCGAACTCCTCGCCGTTCTCGGTCCGGTACTTCGCGAGCTGACGCGGGGCAAGGTCGTGGTTGCGGTCCGTCTCGTAGCTCACGGCCCCGAGGCGACTGCCTCTCAGTACACGATCAGCCATGGCTGCTACTCCTTTAGGTCTTCTCGGAGCTCTTCGGCCCCAAACTCTTCATTTAGCAAACGCTGCGGCAATCTGCGCAGTTCCCCGGCCGAAGCCGGCGTACGCGACGCGACCATCAATGATACCGGGGTCACTGAGAAAACCCGACTAAAGTCGGCAGGCGTGAGCCGCCGCATCCACCCGCAGCCCTGTCGCTGGTGCGGCCGAGACGTCACCGATGCGGGGATGGGTCGCCGCCGCCAGTACTGCCGGCAGTCGTGCCGGCAGCGCGCGTACGAACAACGGGCCTCGCTGAACCGCAACGGCGCGACAGCGGTGCCCGACGACGCCGTGGTGCTGTCGGCCGACGAGGCCGCAGACCTGTCGGACCGCGTCTATCAGGTGCGCTGCGCGGCCGAGGACGTTGCCACGGCGGTCGACGAAGGCGCAGGGACCAGCGAGCTACGCCAGCTATGCGACGCGCTGATCCAAGCCGCCCGGGCCGCCGACGGATGGCGCCGAGCGGGTGTGTGACCACCTCGTCCGCCTCGGGCAGGCCGACCCCGACGCTGCGCCCAACGGTCCGCGACGTGCGCCTGACCACCGGCTATGGCCGGCCGGGTACAGTCGCGCCATGGACATCGGGCCATGTTTCCAGCGCACCGCCGTCCAGCGCTCACACCGGGCACCCGGCGTAACACTTTCTTTGCGCGGCGCGGCGCACCGGTCCATGCCGGTCCTCCCGTAGCGGCCGGCAGCAGCGGACGTTTTGAAATTCAGTCGGAGTTGGACATACTCACCAGCAATATTCTTGGGTCGGAGAGCAGCACGACGCTGGTCGAACGGGAAACGGCGTCGCCTCGTGCAGCACATTCCGTCACTCGGCGAAAGCCGCATCCGGCGGTGAAAGACGGCCGCACGCCGTTAGGTGAGGGTTAGGCGAGGTTTGGGATGGTTGATCAACTCCAGCATGCGACCGAAGCGCTGCGTAAGGCGCTGGTCCAGGTTGAGCGCCTGAAGCGCACCAACCGTGCGCTGCTGGAGCGGTCGAACGAGCCGATCGCGATCGTCGGTATGTCGTGCCGCTTTCCGGGTGGGGTGGACAGTCCGCAGGCGCTGTGGGAGATGGTCGCCGACGGCCGCGACGTGATCTCGGAGTTTCCCACCGACCGTGGTTGGGACGTGGCGAGCCTGTACGACCCGGATCCCGACGCGCGTCACAAGTGCTACGTGAACACCGGTGGCTTTGTCGACGGCGTCGCGGATTTCGATCCGGCCTTCTTCGGCATCGCGCCGAGCGAGGCGCTCGCGATGGATCCGCAGCATCGGATGCTGCTCGAACTGTCGTGGGAAGCGTTGGAGCGGGCCGGGATTGACCCCAGCGGGCTGCGCGGCAGCGCCACCGGTGTGTTCGCCGGGCTCATCGTCCAGGGTTACGGCATGCTTGCCGAGGAGATCGAGGGCTACCGGCTGACGGGCATGACCTCCAGCGTCGCCTCGGGGCGGGTGTCCTACGTGCTGGGGCTGGAGGGCCCAGCGGTGTCGGTGGACACGGCGTGTTCGTCGTCGCTGGTGGCCTTACACATGGCCGTGCAGTCGCTGCGCTCGGGGGAGTGCGACCTGGCCCTGGCCGGCGGCGCGACCGTGAACGCCACGCCGACGGTCTTCGTCGAGTTCAGCCGGCACCGGGGGCTGGCGCCGGACGGGCGGTGCAAGGCTTATGCGGGCGCGGCCGACGGCGTCGGCTGGTCCGAGGGCGGGGCCATGCTGGTGGTGGAGCGCCTGTCGGACGCGCAGCGGCTGGGGCATCCAGTGCTGGCTGTGGTTCGCGGCTCGGCGGTCAATCAAGACGGCGCCTCCAACGGGCTGACCGCGCCCAATGGTCCCTCGCAGCAGCGCGTGGTGCGTGCGGCGCTGGCCAATGCCGGGCTGTCCGCGGCCGACGTGGACGTCGTCGAGGGCCATGGCACCGGCACCACATTGGGTGACCCGATCGAGGCCCAGGCGTTGCTGGCCACCTATGGGCAGGATCGCAGCGAGCCGCTGTGGCTGGGGTCGATCAAGTCGAACATGGGGCATACGCAGGCCGCGGCCGGGGCTGCCGGCGTCATCAAGATGGTGCAGGCCATGCGTCACGCGACGCTGCCGGCGACGCTGCACGTGGACGCGCCGAGCCCGCACGTCGACTGGTCGGCGGGCTCGGTGTCGCTGCTGACGGAGGCTCAGCCTTGGAAGACGGAGCGGGCCGAGCGCCCGCGGCGCGCGGGCGTGTCGTCGTTCGGCATCAGCGGCACCAACGCCCACGTCATCGTCGAAGCCGCTCCGCCTGAGCCCGGGCGGGAGGCCGCACCGGCGCGTCCGGTGGTTCCGTGGGCGGTGTCGGCGAAGTCGCCGTCGGCTTTGGCGGCGCAGGCGGCGCGGTTGGCCGAATACGTTCGCGCGCATGGTGATCTCGGCGTCGCCGATGTCGGGTGGTCGTTGGCGGGCCGCGCGACGTTTGAGCACCGCGCCGTCGTCATCGGCGGCGACCGCGACCGGCTGCTGGCCGGGCTGGACGAGCTGGCCAACGACGACCCCACCGGATCGGTCATCCGGGGCACCGCGACGCCCGCGGGCAAAACCGTGTTCGTCTTCCAAGGCTGAGCCTCCGTCAGCAGCGACACCGAGCCCGCCGACCAGTCGACGTGCGGGCTCGGCGCGTCCA
>NZ_LZMB01000132.1 GCF_001673555.1 Mycobacterium sp. 1165178.9
AACGCCGGGCCAGTCGCAGCAGCGCATCGATCTGCGGGTCGGTCGAGTTGCGCGGGCCGGCCGGAATGGACCATGCGACAGCGGGATCGGCGCCGAGCGCGAGCAGGTCGGCGGCGCGGCGCAGCACCCTGGCCAGATCCGGTGGCGCGGACGGGACGGCGGCCGCCGCGGCCGTCGACACGGCCATGCCCGACGCCAGGCACACGGCCAGCACGTCCAGACAGGAGGCGACCGCCAGCGGATCCGGGCCGCCCGCCGGTGCCGTGCCGCGCGGGCGGCGACGGCCACGCACCGGCATCCCGGCGCGCCCGGGCACCAGCGAGGAGCCGGGGCCGATGCACAGCGCCGCGGCCAGCAGCACCGCCGCGACATTCATGCGCCGCCCTCCCTCGCGCGCGGGTGCCGCCCACACGTGGGGGCGTGCTCCCCCTTCATCGCGTCGCTCCGCATGGTTCCGCCGCGCTCACGACGTCACCCGATCGGCGATGCGGTCCGACCACAGCAGACCGGCGCAGGCCAGCGCCGACCCGACGAGCAACAACCACCCGCCCGCGTGGCCGCTTAGCAAGAAGCCCAGCGGCCGGGCGCCGATCAGTTGGCCCAGCAGCACCCCGAGCACCGGCAGCGCGGCCAGTATCGCCGCGGTCGCCCGCGCACCGGCCATGCTCGAGGCCACACGGGCCGAGAACCGTTGCCGCTCAGCGATATCGCGCTGGGCGGCACGCATCAGGGTGGCTATTCCCAGCCCGTTGTCGCTGGCCAGCCGCCAGCACAGCGCGAGCCGCTCCCAATGCATGGGCAACGCCGAGCAACCGGCCGCGGCGGCCAGCCCGGCCGCGACGTCGGCGCCCAGCCGGGCCCGCGCCGCCACCGAACGCAGCGATACCGCAACCGCGCCGGCGGTGTCGTCGGCGGCGACGCAGAACGCGCGCACCGGATGCGCGCCGGCACGCAATTCACCGACTAGCACCTCGAGGGCGGATTGCAGCGCGTGGCCCTCAGCTGTGGCACGCCGGATGAGCCGTCGTCGCCGATACCGCAGTCCCGCGGTCGCGACCACGACCGCGACGCCCAGGACGGTCGTCAGCGGCAACACGATGACGGAGATGCAGCCGAAGCCCGCCGCGACGCAGCCCGCCGCACGAGGCCCGACCGTCGGGAGGCGCCGTTGTCGCGATGCAAGTCGTCGTCGCGGGGAGGGCCGGACGACGATGAGCGCGACCGCCATCAGCAGAGCGCCGGCCAGCGGGCCGTTCATGCCGGCATCCTGCTGCGCAGCAGGCGCTGCAGGTGCGGGGCGGCATCCGTCATGCCCCGGTCCGCATGCCACACGGTGACCGCATGTACTGGTCCTTGATCATGGTGCAGCGCAGCGATTTCGCTGAGCCGCCGCCGGCCGGCGCGGTCGCGCTCGACATGCAGCAGCACCTGCACGGCGGCGGCGAGCTGGCTGTGCAGTGCGGCACGATCGAGGCCGCCGAGCGCACCCAACGCCTCGAGACGTGCGGGAACTTCGCCGGGGTTGTTGGCGTGCACGGTGCCCGCGCCGCCGTCGTGGCCGGTGTTCAGCGCAGCCAGAAGGTCCACCACTTCGGCGCCCCTTACCTCGCCGACCACGACACGGTCGGGACGCATCCGCAGCGCCTGCCGGACCAGCTGGCGAACCGGAACCTCGCCGACGCCTTCGATGTTGGCGCACCGGGCAACCAGCTTGACCAGATGCGGGTGGCGCGGCGCCAGTTCCGCGGCATCCTCGACGCAGACGATCCGTTCCGTCGGCGACACGGCGCCCAGCATTGCGGCGAGCAGCGTCGTCTTGCCAGCCCCGGTCCCTCCGCTGACCAGGAATGCCAGCCGGGCGTCGATGATGTCGGTGACCAGTGCGGCGGCTGCGGGCTCGATCGCACCGCCGGAGACCAGGGCCGCCAAATCCTGACTGGCGGGCCGCAGGACACGCAGCGAAATGCATGTGCCCGCAGCCGCCACCGGCGGCAACACCGCGTGCAGCCGCACCGTGAACCCGCCGGCGCCGATGCCGGTCAGCTCGC
>NZ_LZMB01000133.1 GCF_001673555.1 Mycobacterium sp. 1165178.9
CGAGCGGGCTATGCGGGTGGTCGGCCACGAACACCGCAATGGCCGATTGAAGCACCCCGGCTTGAAAGCGTTGCGCGGCATCATCACTGAGATCGTCGATGATGCGCGAGCGCGGGGCGCGCTGCCCGCCGGCACCGATGTGGACGCCGCGGTGAATGCGATCCACGCTTTGGCGCGCGGTCTTACGGAACGGGCGGCCGCCCTGGGCCCGGACGCGTACGCCGCGACGCTCGATTCAGCCAAGGGACTACTGCGGGGAACGCTCTTTACCGACGGCCGTCAATGACTCGCCCAGCGTCCACAACGCGACCCCGAGCAAGACCAGATCCTTGAGCAGAAATTGGCCCGGCAACGCCGAGAGAATCGGGAAACCATGGGCGTACGTCATCACCACGCCGGGGGTGGTGAACAGGAAACTCAGCGTGCCCAGGAACAGCACCACCGCCAGTGCGCTGCCCGCGGCCGATACCCGCGGCCATAGCGGCCGCAGTGCGATGAGAAGGGCGGCAACGATTTCCATCGTTCCGAGTGCGCGCGCGACGAAGGTGAAGCTGAAGATGTCGTAGACCCAGCTCATTAGTGGACTGTGTTGAATCAACACGCGGGCTTCCATTTTCACGTACTTGCCCACTCCGATCCACGCCAGCACGAGCACAAGGCCGTAGCGGCTGACGTGGTGTCCCCACCGGGTCAGAGTCGGCGCCGCGGCCGGCGCCAGGGTTTGGTCGATCATGAAGCAAAGTCCTTTCGGGAGCACAAACGAGGGCATCCACCCAACCCACGTTTCAGGCCTCGATCGCGTTCACTTTCGCAACCGCTCGAGGCCGGCGACGATGAGCCGCAACCCGAACGCGAATTCGTCCCCCAGCGGGACTGGCAAATCGTCGGCGACGGTGACCGTCGCGGGAAAGCGGGACGGATCGAGTCGGTGAAAGGCCGCCGAGAGTTCGGCGTCGTGTTGATCGGGCTCCGCCGGCACCGAAGACAGTTGTATCGCAAAGCCCAGGACGTAGCGGGCCAGCGTCGCGTACGCGCGGGCCGCGTCCGCCGACGAGAAACCATTGTCGAGGAACATGGCCAGGCAGCGCTCGCGATTGGCCAACGCGTTCGGGCCCATCGGGGTGTACCCGACCAACAGCGGCGCGACATTGCCATGTCGGCTCAGCGCGTCAAACATGTGACGCGCGAACAGAATACAGGCCCGCTGCCACGGCATTCCGGCGAGCTCCTTCGCGTCGAGGGCGACCTCCCCCAGAATTTGGTCGATCACCAGGGAGACCAATTCGGACCGGTTGGAGAAGTGGCGGTACAGCGTGGCGGTGCCCGACTCCAGGCGCTGCGCCAGCGACCGCATCGACAACGCCTCGGGTCCCTGCTCGTCGACGAGCTCGACGGCCGCACCCAGGATGCGCTCCATCGGTAGGGCCGGGCGACCGCGAGTACGCCGTTGCCGGTTGGTGTCGCCCACATCACTCAAGGTGGCGCTCCTACCGCTTGACACCGGGCACTCATTTCGGAGACACTGTATCCATAATTAACTTATGATTCAAGCACCTTGACAGCAAGGAACATTCGTCATGCTCCTCCCCCTGGCGGCAGAACCCTTCACCGCTCCCACCGACCGCGACATGCTTCCCTCCGAACGGCGCGAGTTCGTGCGCACCCATCGCACCTGCGTCTTCGGCTACCGTCGCCGCAACGACGGCCCGGGCATGTCGATCGTGTATTACATCCCCACCGATACCGACGAATTGCTGGTCTCCACGATGGCCGGCCGCGGCAAGGCTCGCATCGTCGAACGTGACGGCAAGGTGAGCCTGTGCGTGCTCGACGAACGGTGGCCCTTTGCCTATCTGCAGGTCTATGCCGACGCAACCCTCGACCGGGACCGGGATCTGGCGGTCGACGTGATGATGGCAGTCGGCGGTCGCATGTCCGGCCAACCACTGGGCGACGAGGCCCGGCCGCACATCCAGGAAATGTGTGAACGCGAGAACCGCGTGGTCATCCGCTGCCGGCCCTACTCGAGCTTTGCGACCCCGCCCCGCCATCTGCACCGCAACGACCAGGCCAAGGAACTCAGTCATTGGGTATCCGGCGTAATGCCTTGGGACGCAGCCGATTCAGCGGCGGGCTGATCACCCCGCGTAGCGGTCTCGCAGTTTGCTCAGCGTCGCTTCGATGCCCGTCGCGTTCGCCTTCGCGAAGCCCATCCGCTCGTAGTAGTTCAGCTTGTTCTTGAGCGCACCGGCATCGCGGTAGTCGAACGTCTCGGTGACCTGGGTCAGCGTCGGCGACAACTTCTCGAATTCCCACCGCCAGCGGTGACCCAGCGGGTGGCGCCATTCGATGAGTTCGTTTTGCGTCAGTGCGGTGATCGTGCTGGTGATCCGATACGGAAGCCCGAACATCTTCATGTGGGTCGAAAACTTCGAGCCCTCAACGAGTTGCGGCGGCACGCTGATGTTGTCGCGAACCGTGCCCGACCCGTCCAGTTCGTGGTGACGACGTGGATCGGCGACCATGGCATACAGCTCCGCGGCCGGCGCGGCCACCTCGACCCTGCGGCTCACCTGTCTGGGTCCTCGATCGACAACCGTGACGGTCATGATGTCTCCCTTCCGCTACCCGGCAGCGTAATCCCTCTAGCTCTGCGGGTCCGGAGTGTTGGAACTTACACCGGCGACGGCACGAACCGCGCACGCCAGAACCCGGATTCGGTCAACCGCGCGACCTCTTCGCGCAATACGACAACATGACTACGGCATGCTGGAACGCCGTAGCCCACGCGACACAGATGCCCGTGCAGAAAGGGACCCCACGCTTATGAGCCAGTCACTCTCGGGGAAGGTCGCGCTGATCACCGGCGCCGCGCGCGGGCAGGGTCGGGCACACGCCGTACGCCTCGCGGCCGAGGGCGCAGACGTCATTGCGATTGATATCGCCGGGCCGCTGCCGCCGAGTGTTCCCTACGACTCGCCCACGCCCGACGATCTGGCCGAGACCGCACGACTGGTAACCGCAAGCGGCCGCAGGGTGATTACGGCGCAGGTCGACATTCGCGATCTCGATGCGCTCAAAGCGGAAGTGGAAGTTGCCGTGCACGAGCTCGGCCGGCTCGACATCATCGTCGCCAACGCCGGAATCTGCAGTCCCTCTCCTTGGAATCGAATATCCGCACAGGCGTTCCGGGACACCATCGACACCAACGTCATTGGCACCTGGAACACCGTAATGGCGGGTGCGCAGCACATCATCGACGGTGACCGCGGCGGCTCGATCATCCTGATCGGTTCGGCCGCCGGTATCAACATGCAGTCCTTCATGATCCACTACACAGCCAGCAAACATGCCGTCGTCGGAATGGCGCGCGCGTTCGCCGCCGAACTCGGCCGGTACAACATTCGCGTCAACAGCCTGAACCCCGGCGCGGTCGCCACACCGATGGGTACCGGCCGAATGCGGGAAGCGCTGCACTCGGCGGCCGACGACTACCCGCAGCTACGGGGCATGCACAAACCCCTGCTGCCCGAGGGGATTGCACAGCCCGAGGACATCGCTGACGCCGTGGCCTGGCTAGCCTCCGACCAATCCAGGTTGGTAACCGCAAGCCAAGTTTCGGTCGACATCGGCGTCGGTTACGTCTGATGCAGGCCTGGTACAGCGGCGGCGGATCGCACCTGCGACAATAGGCCGCTCCGCCGAGCAGGCAGAATGGGGTAGTCGAGACCTGCCGGGGATAGATGAGGAGCGGCATGCCCACCAGCGAATATCGGGTGAGCGGGATGAGTTGCGGGCACTGCGAGGCGGCAATCCGCAGCGAGGTGGGCCAGATCCCGGGCGTCGACGACGTGACGGTCAGTGCCGCCACCGGCACTCTCGTCGTCACCAGCACGCAACCCATCGCCGCGGATGCCATCCTCGGTGCGGTGGACGAGGCCGGCTATGAGGCCGTCTTGGTCGCATGAGCACGCCCCCACGAGAGATGTACGAGGGCGCCCTCCCCGCTGCCACCGCGTCGACCATTCACTCCCGCATCGAGCTACACATCACCGGGATGACCTGCGCCTCCTGCGCGGCCCGGATCGAGAAGAAGCTGAACAAGCTCGACGGCGTCGAAGCGACCGTCAATTACGCCACCGAGAAGGCCGCTGTCACGGCTCCCGCCGGTTACGACGCGCGGATTCTCATCGGCGAGATCGAGAAGGCCGGTTACGCCGCCGCCCCGCCGTCGCGAGCGCGGGAGCGCGGCCGCGATCAAGCCGCCCGGGCGACCCCGGATGCTCCCGAGCTGACCTCGCTGCGCCGCCGTCTGGTCACCGCGATCGTGTTGGCCGGCCCCGTCATCGCCATGGCCATGTTTCCCGTTCTGCAATTCCCCCGCTGGCACTGGGTATCGCTGGCCCTGACCACCCCGGTCGTCGTGTGGTGCGGCCGGCCCTTCCACGCGGGCGCCTGGACCAACCTCAAACACGGCATGGCCACCATGGACACCCTCGTCTCGCTCGGTACGTTGGCTGCCTTCCTGTGGTCGGTGTACGCCCTCGTTCTCGGGACTGCGGGCCAACCAGGCATGCAGCATGACTTCGAGCTGACCGTCGGGCGCGACGGCGCCCCATGCCACGCCTACTTCGAGGTCGCCGCGGGCGTGACCCTGTTCGTCCTGGCCGGCCGCTACCTCGAAAAGCGTTCCAAGCGGGCGGCCGGCGCCGCGCTGCGCACGCTGCTGACGCTGGGCGCCAAGGACGTCGCGGTGCTGCGCCCCGACCTAGAAGGCACCGAGACCCGCGTCCCGGTCGAGCGGCTCGCGGTCGGCGACGAGTTCGTCGTGCGCCCCGGGGAACGGATCGCCACCGACGGGATCGTCGTCGCGGGTTCCTCGGCCGTGGACGCCTCCATGCTGACCGGCGAGTCCATCCCGATCGAGGTAGGCGAAGGTGACACCGTCACCGGCGCCACCGTCAACGCCGGCGGTCGGCTTGTCGTCCGCGCCACCGGGGTCGGCGCCGACACTCGGCTCGCACAGATGGCCAAGCTCGTCGAGCGGGCCCAGTCCGGCAAGGCCCAGGTGCAGCGCCTCGCCGACCGCGTCTCGGGGGTGTTCGTCCCCGTCGTCATGGCGCTGGCGGTGGCGACCCTGGCCGGCTGGCTCGCCGCGGGCTTCTCGCTCACGACCGCCCTGACGGCCGCCGTCGCGGTGCTGATCATCGCCTGCCCGTGCGCCCTGGGGCTGGCGACTCCGACCGCCCTGCTGGTTGGCACCGGCCGCGCCGCTCAGCTCGGCGTGCTCATCAACGGGCCCGAGGTGCTGGAGTCGACCCGCAGCGTCGACACGATCGTGCTCGACAAGACCGGCACCGTCACCACCGGCAAGATGACCCTGGTCGACCTCGTCACCGGCGCCGACACAGACCGCAGCACGCTGTTGCGCTACGCCGGCGCCGTGGAAGGCGCCTCCGAGCATCCTGTCGCCCAGGCAATCGCGCGCGCCGCCACAGCGCAACTCGGCGCGCTGCCGGCACCCACCGACTTCACGGGAGTCAACGGCGGGGGCGCGCGGGGCACGGTCGACGGTCGCGCCGTCGTCGTTGGGCGCGAGAGCCTGCTGACCGAATCCGGCATGTCCCTCGACGCCACCCTGTCTGCGGCCAAAGCCCGCGCCGAGAGCGAGGGCAAGACCGCCGTCGCCGTCGGCTGGGACGGCCTGGCTCGCGGCATCCTGGTGGTCGCCGACACCGTCAAGCCGTCCAGCGCCGAGGCGGTGCGGCAGTTCACCGGACTGGGCCTCACGCCGGTGCTGCTGACCGGCGACAACGGCACAGCCGCCGCCCATATCGCGGGCGAACTGGGCATCGCGCGGATCATCGCCGACGCCACGCCCGCCGACAAGGTCGCCGCGGTGAAACGTCTGCAGTCCGAGGGCAAGGTGGTCGCCATGGTCGGTGACGGCGTCAACGACGCCGCGGCGCTGGCCGCCGCCGACCTGGGTCTGGCCATGGGCACCGGCACCGACGTCGCGATCCAGGCCGCCGACCTCACCGTGATTCGCGGCGACCTACGCGCCGCCGTCGACGCGATCCGGCTCTCCCGGCGAACGCTGGCGACCATCAAGACCAACTTGGTGTGGGCGTTCGGGTACAACCTCGCCGCGATCCCCCTGGCCGCGCTCGGCATGCTCAACCCGATGTTCGCGGGCGCCGCAATGGCCGCCTCCAGCCTGCTGGTGGTCGGTAACAGCCTGCGGCTACGCTCGTTCACCAGCGTCATCGCCGACGCGTGAGTCAGGGGGCCCGGGGCGCGCACATCCGGTTGGCACACGCGCGGAAATGGTCGGATGACGGGCCGCGATCGTATGGGATAGTTGGTCCGGCCGCCGCCTTCGGTGACCCCGACCGGCCCCTCGACACTTACCTCACCCGCGCGCAGCGATCGATCTAGCAAAGGTCACGACCGTTGGAGCAGTTCTTCGGACAGCTGTCCCTGCTGCACGGCTGGTTTCCGCCGGCGGTGCAGGGTCTGGCTCTGTTCGTGTTGATCGTCGCGATCCGCTGGCGTTCGCGGCGCTGGCGCAAGGTGGTGCTACCGGTGGCGCTGGTCGCGGCCGTCGCCGTGACCGTCCTGGCGTACTGGTACATCACCTCGCTCGGGGTGGCCGGGGATCCGGCACCAACGGCGCTGTGGCTATGGATCGCGTTGGGCGGGTTGGCCGCGGCGGTCACGCTGGTGGGCTGGCCGGGCACCCGCTGGTGGCGCCGCGGGCTCGCGGTGCTCTCGGTGCCGCTATGCGTCCTGTGCGCGGGCCTGGCCTTGAACGGATGGGTCGGCTACTTCCCCACTGTGCTCGCCGCGTGGAACCAGCTGACGTCGGTCCCGTTGCCCGACCAGATCGACAGGCTGCGGGTCACCGAGATGCAGATCGCCGGGACCAGGCCGGCCAAGGGCGTGGTGGTGCCGGTGGACATCGACGACAACGGCTCGCACTTCGCCCACCGCCGCGAACTCGTCTATCTGCCTCCGGCATGGTTCAACAGCAATCCGCCGCCAAGGCTGCCGACGGTCATGATGGTCGGCTCCGCCTTCAACACCCCGGCCGACTGGCTGGGCCCGGGCGGCGCATTCACTGCGATCGACAATTTCGCCGCCGCGCATCACGGGTTCTCCCCGGTGCTGGTGTTCGTCGATCCCACCGGCTCATTCGACAACGACACCGAGTGCGTCAACGGCGCCCGGGGCAATGCCGCGGACCATCTGACGAAGGACATCGAGCCCTTCATGGTGTCGAACTTCGGCGTGAGTCCGGACCGGGCCAACTGGGGGGTCGCCGGATGGTCGATGGGCGGCACCTGCGCCGTCGACCTGGCCGTCATGCATCCGGAGATGTTCAGCGCGTTCGTGGACATCGCCGGTGATCGGGGGCCCAGCATCGGCTCAAAAGAGGCCACGCTCGCCAAGCTGTTCGGCGGCAACACCGCCGCGTGGGCCGACTTCGACCCGATCACCGTCATGAATCGGCATGGCCTCTACACCGGGCTGTCGGGATGGTTCGAAGTTCCCTCATCGTCGGAGG
>NZ_LZMB01000134.1 GCF_001673555.1 Mycobacterium sp. 1165178.9
AGCAAGAGATGATGGAAACGGTCATCAACGCCATCGCGGTGGTGTTCGTGACGTCGATGATCCTCTGGATGAACGGCAACGCCGCGCAGCTGAAGGGGGAACTCGAGCGCGAGGCCCGTCAGGCGGTCAACCGTGGTGGCGCGTTCGCCCTGGCTGCGATGGCCTTCCTCGCCGTTCTCAAGGAGGGCTTCGAGACGTCGGTGTTCCTGCTGGCCGCCGCCGAGACGTCGCACGGCAACCGGTGGTTCGCCGTACTGGGCGGCGCCGTTGGCATTCTGACGTCGGTCGGGCTCGGCGTGGGCCTGTACTACGGCGGCCTGCGGATCAACCTCGGCCGGTTCTTCCGGGTCACCGGGGTATTTTTGGTGCTGATCGCCGCCGGGCTGGTGCTGGGCGCGCTGCGCACCGCGCACGAGGCCGGTTGGGTGAGCATCGGCCAGCAACAGGTGCTCGACCTGTCCGGCTGGATACCCAGCAACTCGGTGCTGGGGGCGGCGACGACCGGGGTGTTCGGCATCCCCGCCGATCCTCGGCTCATCGAGGTGCTGGGCTGGCTGCTGTATGCGGTGCCCGTTCTGGTCGTTTTTCTCCTGCCCACCCGGCTCGCCGCCGCGCCGCGAGCGCGCGGCCGGCTGCTGGCGGCGACGTCGGCGGTGCTACTCATCGTGGGGGCCGTGCTGGCGATCATGACGCCCGCCGCAGCCTCGCCGCCGCCGTTGCGGGTGCGCACCGTCACCGACCGCTCCGGCCACACCGCTGCGGTGTCGCTGGTGACCGGGCCGCACGGACGTGAGCTGAGCGTCGTCCCTCAGGGCACCTCGACCGCCCACAACATCGTGCTCGTCCCGGCAGATGACCAGACGGTGGACGGCGTGCCGGTACAGGTATGGCAGGTGTCGGAGGCCGCCGGGGCCGATGGTGCTCCGGAGGTCACGCTGGATCAGTTGCTGGGCATGACGGGGGGCCGTCTGCCGGTCGGTCTCGCAGTGGGCCGCACCCCGGGGCCATTCCAGGGCCAATGGTCAACGACCACCGTGTATACCGTGTTCACGCGGGGTGATTCTGTGGTCAGTGCGCATGCGACGAGCAACCGCACGGCGCTGTTGACCGGTGGCGGGTTGACGGGGGCCAAGACCGTCAGCCTTGGTGGGCTGGCGACGGACTGGTCCACCTCCGCTGCCGAAGACCATTCGACACTCGCTGAGATCGTCGCGAGCGAGCGCCATCGCGGGGAGCGGCAGCTTTGGAACGTCTGGCTTCCACTGGTATTGGCGGGTTTTGCGTTCGCTTGCGCGCTGTCAGCGGTAGCCTCGCTGCGCGTGGCGCGCCGGCAAGAGGATGAGAGGAAATCGATTGATGCGCAGTCGCATCGCCTCGGCAACGTGCCGGTCTCGTGAATTCTGCTTGGCTGCAACTGCTTTCGTTGTGGCGGCAGCATTACCGGTGACCGCGTGCAGCCACGCGGGTGACAACTCGAACCACGCCCAGCAGTCGAAGCCGGGAGGTACCAACGCGGTCAAGGTCACGATGGCGAACAACGATGGCCAGGACGGCTGCACACTGGACACCACCAGCGTGCCCGCCGGGCCGGTCACGTTCACCGTCGCCAACAAAAACGCACCCGGCATCAACGAGGTCGAATTGCTCAGGGACCAGCGAATTGTGGGCGAGAAGGAGAACCTCGCGCCCGGCCTGGACCCGGTGTCGTTCACGGTTTCGCTGGACGGCGGCGCATACCAGCTCTACTGTCCGGGAGCGAGCACCGAATACCAGACCCTGACCGTGTCGGGTAAAGCGCCGGCGACGCCGACGGGCACCGTGGCCAGCATCCTCGGCCAGGGCACCAAGGACTACGCCGCCTACATCGTCAGCCAGATCGCTCAGCTCAACGACGGCGTGAAAGCCCTTCCACCCGACCTTGGCGTCGACCGGCGTCGACTCGCGCATGTCGATCAGATAGTCCAGGTTGCCGGCGTTGTCGCCGACCGCGAAGCCCGGCAGCACGAAACCCTCCACGGTGGACTCCGAACGTTCCCAGAACAACCGGGCTTTGGCGTAGGCCGCCTTCGCCGCGTCGACGTTGCCAGATTGCACGGCGGCATCGAGCGCTTTCACGCCGTCGTTGAGCTGAGCGATCTGGCTGACGATGTAGGCGGCGTAGTCCTTGGTGCCCTGGCCGAGGAT
>NZ_LZMB01000135.1 GCF_001673555.1 Mycobacterium sp. 1165178.9
AGATAGTCCAGCTGCCCGTCGGCGCGCCACCGCACCAGGTCCCCGGTGCGATACATCCGTAGCCCCTGCGATCCCGGACCTTCCGCGCCCGCGAACGGACATGCCACAAACCGCGACGCGGTCAATCCCGACCGGCGCCAGTAGCCGCAGCCCACCCCTCGGCCGGCCAGATACAACTCGCCGACCACACCGACGGGGACCGGGCGCAACCACGCATCCAGCACGAAGAAGGCAGCCCCCGGCACCGGCGAGCCAACCGGCGGCGACCCCGACCCCGCCGTCAGCGGCGCGCTCTTGGACGCCCACATCGTCGTCTCCGTCGGGCCGTAGACGTTGATCATCACCCGGCCCGGCGCCCAGCGATCCACCAGCTCGGCCGGGCAGGGCTCAGCGCCGATGACCAAGGCCGCCGAGTCCAACCCCTCAGGCGAGAGCATCCCCACCGCCGAGGGCGTCTGGGTCAGCACGCTGACCCGTTCCGCCACCAGCAGGTCATGGAAGTCCTCCGGAGAGCGGGCCACCTCTTCGGGCACCACCACCAGCCGTCCCCCATGTAACAACGCACCCCAGATCTCCCAGACGGAAAAGTCGAAGGCCAACGAGTGAAACTGTGTCCACACTTGCCCCGGGGCCAACTCCACGCCGGCATCCAGCGAATCGAACAGCTGGGTCACGTTGTGATGGGTGACCGCCACCCCCTTGGGCACACCCGTGGTGCCGGAGGTGTAAATGATGTGGGCGAGGTTGTCGGGTGCCGGCGGGGGAAGTGCCGTATCCGGTTGGGTCTGCACAGCATTGTCATTGACATCGACCACCGGTAGGTCGTACCCGTCCAGCCGGGATCGCAGGGCCGCCGATGTGATCGCGGCGATCGGTGTGGCATCGGCGAGGATGAACCTGATCCGTGCCTCAGGCAGCGCCGGATCGACCGGGACGTAGGCGGCACCGGTTTTGAGTACCGCCAAGATCGCCGCGATCGCCTCGACGGACCGGGAGAACAGCAGTGCCACACATTGCCCCGGGCCCGCACCATTGTCCGCCAGCACATGTGCCAACCGGTTAGCGGTGTCCTCCAGCTCGCGGTAGGTCCACGAACAATCGCCGCATGCGATTGCCACCGCATCCGGGGCACGCTCAACCTGCGCGGCGAACAACGCGGGAATGGAAGCCACCGCCGGTGGTGCGGCCTGCTCCAAAACTGCCCGGTTGCCGAGGTCATCCAGGCGGACGTGGTCAGCCTCATCGAGCAGATCCACTGACGACAGCCGCCGGCTGGAGTCGCCAGTGATCGCCCCCAAGATCCGCTCCAACCGTTCGATGAGTGTTGCGATGGTTTCCGCGTCGAACACATCGGTGCGAAATTCCACCGCGCCCCCGATCCCGGCGGGTTCGCCGGCCTCGGTCCACCGCTCGGCCAGCGAAAAGGTCAGGTCCATGCGTGCGCTGTGGGTGTCCACCGGCAGCGGCGCGATCTGCAGGTCACCCGAGGCCAATCCGGCGAGCTTCGTAGCGTCCTGACCGGCGAAATTCTGCCAAGCGAATGCCACCTGCACCAGCGGATGATGGGTCAGGCTGCGGGCCGGGTTGAGCCGCTCAACGAGCAGCTCAAACGGCACGTCTTGGTGTTCGTAGGCGGCCAGGCTGCGCCCTCGCACCTGGGCCAGCAGTTCGGCCAAGCTGGGGTCTCCGGTCAAATCGACCCGCAGCACTAAGGTGTTGACGAAAAAGCCGACCAGTTCCTCGAGCGCGGGGTCGCGCCGCCCGGCGATGGGGAACCCCACCGCCACATCTGCGCTCGCGCTGAGCTTGGCCAGCAGCACCGCCAGGGCGGCCTGAATCACCATGAAACTGGTGGCGTTGTGCTCGCGAGCCACCACCGCCACCTGCTGCTGCAGTCCAGCCGGCCAGTCCACCGCCACACTTGCGCCACGCTGATCAGCCGCCGGTGGGTAGGGCCGGTCGGTGGGCAGCTGCAGGCGATCGGGCATGCCGGCCAGGGCGTTCTCCCAGTAGGCCAGCTGCGCGGCGATCAGGCTCTGGCCATCCTCGAGACTGCCCAGCTGCGCGCGCTGCCACAGCGCGTAATCGACGTACTGAACCGCCAATGGCGCCCATCCGGGGGCTGTCCCCGCGCAGCGGCTGGCGTAGGCCACCCCGAGGTCACGCACCAGCGGGGCGATGGACCAGCCGTCGGCGGCGATGTGGTGCACCACGACTACCAGCACATGCTCGTCCTCGCCGACACGGAAAAGCGTTGCGTGCAACGGGATTTCGGTGGACAGGTCAAACGTGTACCGCGCCGCGGAGTCGATGGCCTCGCCCAGCCGGACCGCCGGCCAATCGCTGGCATCGATTATCTGCCAGCCGAAGTCGGCGCGCTCGGCGGGCATCACCAGCTGGCGGGGTATCCCGTCGACGGCCGGGAACAGCGTCCGCAGGCTCTCATGGCGACCCATCACATCGGCCAGCGCCGCACCCAATGCCGCGGTGTCAAGCGGCCCTCGCAGTTGCAATGACACCGGGATGTTGTAGATCGGTGATGGGCCCTGCAACTGGTCGATAAACCACAACCGGTTTTGGGCGAACGACAGCGGCACCACCGCGGGTCGTTCTCCGGCCACCAACGGTTCATAGCTGCCTGCCTCCGCCGCGACACGGGGCGCCAACTCGGCAACCGTAGGCGCCTCGAACACCGCGCGCACCGTAAGGTTTGCCCGCAGGCCGGCGTTGACCGCGGCGAGCAGACGCATTGCCGACAGGGAGTCCCCACCCAGCTCGAAGAACGAGTCATCGACTCCGACGCGCTGCAGGCCCAACACCTGGGCGTAGATTCCGGCCAGGATGTCCTCGATCGCGTTGCCCGGGGCGCGATACCGGTCGAGGTCCTGATAGTCCGGTGCGGGCAGAGCCCGGATATCCACTTTGCCGTTGGTGGTCATCGGCAGCGCCTCCACCAGCACGATTGCCGTGGGCATCATGTAGGCCGGCAAGCGCTCACCCAACTGCGCGCGAATCTCGCCCGGCTCAGCTGTTCCCGTGACATACCCGACCAGGCGCTTCTCACCGGGGGGGTCCTCGCGGGCGATCACCACCGCCTGCTCCACCCCAGGCAGCCCGGCCAGCGCCGCCTGGACCTCACCCAACTCGATGCGATACCCGCGGATCTTGACCTGCTCATCGGCACGGCCCACATATTGCAGCTGCCCATCAGCGCCCCACCGCACCAAATCCCCGGTGCGATACATCCGAGTCCCCGCGCCGCCGAATGGACACGCCACAAACCGCGAGGCCGTCAACTCCGTCCGGCCCACATATCCCACCCCCAACCGGGAGCCGGCCACATACAACTCACCCACCACACCAGCGGGCACCGCCCGCAACCACGCATCGAGCACAAACAACGCCACGCCGGCCACCGGCGCACCGATCGGCACCACTTTGGCGCCGGGTGACAACGGCGCACTGAGCGCCACATACACCGTGGCCTCGGTCGGGCCATAGGCGTTGACCACGATCCGGTCCGGCGCCCAGCGATCCACCAGCTCGGGCGGACACGCCTCCCCGCCAAGCAGCAGCGCCGCCGACTCCAATCCGGCCGGGGAGAGCGCCGCCACCGCAGACGGGGTTTGGGTCAGCACACTGACCCGCTCAGCGACCAACAGCGCGTGGAAGTCCTGCGGTGACACCGCCACCGACTCGGGCACCACCAGCAACCGCCCACCCCGCAGCAGCGCGCCCCAGATCTCCCACACCGAAAAGTCGAAAGCATACGAATGACACTGCGTCCACACCCCGGCCACCGACGGCCCGGTGGGCAACGACTCCGCCAAATAAGTCACGTTGTGATGAGTGACCGCCACCCCCTTGGGCACCCCCGTCGTGCCCGAGGTGTAGATGATGTACGCGATATCGTCAGGGGTCGGCCCCGGCCCCGGCAACGCCATACTGGGTTGGATGTCGACCGTGGGGTCGTTGACATCGACGACCGCCACGTCATGGCCATCGAGCCGATCGGCCAGCTCCGCGGTGGTGATCACGGCCACCGGTCCGGCATCGTCAACCATGAACCCGATCCGCGCCGCCGGTGCCGCCGGATCCATCGGCAAATACGCCGCCCCCGCCTTCAGCACCGCCAACATCGCCACCACCGCCTCGACCGAACGGTTGAACAGCAGCGCCACGCACCCACCGGGACCCACACCCCGGCCGGCCAACACATGCGCCAACCGATTCGAGGCGTCATCGACCTGGCGGTAGGTCCATGAACCCTGCCCGCAGCGGATGGCCACCCCCTCCGGGACCCGCGCCACCTGCGCGCCGAACAACGCTGGCACCGACGCCCGCCCTGGTGCCGGCTGGGTCAATCCCGCCCGGTTGCCCCACTCATCCAGCCGGTCGTGCTCGGCCGCATCCAGCAAATCCATCGACGACAAGCGCCGCGCCGGATCGACGCTCATCGCCGCCAACACCCGCTCCAACCGCGCGATCAGCGTCTCGATACTGGCCGCATCGAACACATCGGTACGAAATTCCACCGTTCCGGCGATCCCGGCGGGCTCACCGTCCTCGGTGAAGCGTTCGGCTAGAGAAAACGCCAGATCCATGCGGGCAGTCTGGGTGTCCACCCGCAGCTGTGTGGCGCGCAAGTCACCAAAGCCGAGTCCGGCGGCGGGGCCGTTGAGCTGCCAGGGCAGATTCTGCCAGGTCAAGGCCACCTGGATCAGCGGGGAATGGGTGAGCGATCGCGTGGGTTTGAGTCGGTCGACAAGCAGCTCAAAAGGCACGTCTTGGTGTTCGTAGGCGGCCAGGCTGCGCCGTCGCACCTGGGCCAGCAATTCAGCGACAGTGGGATCACCGGCCAGATCGACACGTAGCACCAAGGTGTTGACGAAGAAGCCGACCAACTCGTCCAGTCCGGGGTCGCGGCGCCCGGCGACCGGGAATCCCACCGCCACATCGTTGCTGGCGCTGAGCTTGGCCAGCAGCACCGCCAGGGCGGCCTGAACCACCATGAAGCTGGTGGCATTGTGCTCGCGAGCGATCCGGTGAACGCTCTGCTGCAGCTCCGCTCGCCAGTTGACCGTCACATTGGCGCCACGCTGATCAGCCACCGACGGATAGGGCCGATCGGTTGGAAGCTGCAGGCGCTCAGGCATCCCGGCCAGGGCGTCTTCCCAAAAACCCAGCTGCGCGGCGATGGGGCTGTCGCTGTCGGCCAGGTCACCAAAGCTTTCGCGCTGCCACAACGTGTAATCGGCATACTGCACCGGCAGCGGCGCCCAGTCGGGGGCCCGCCCGGCGCTCCGGCTGGCATATGCCACACCCAAATCGCGTGCCAGCGGGCTGATCGACCAGCCGTCCGCCGCGATATGGTGCACCACGATCACCAGCACGTGCTCGTCGTCGGCCACGCGGAAAAGCCAGGCACGCAACGGGATTTCGCTCGCGAGATCAAACGTGTAGCGCACCGCCGCGCCGATGGCCTCATCCAACCGTTCCGTCGGCCAGCCAGTGGCGTCAACTACGTCCCACCCGAAGTCGGCCTGCTCAGCGGGCACCACCACCTGCAGCGGTATCCCCTCGTGCGCGGTGAACAAAGTCCGCAGGCTCTCGTGGCGACCCACCACATCACCCAGCGCCGCACCCAATGCGTCGGCATCAAGCCGTCCGCCCAACCGCAACGCCGCGGGCATGTTGTACACCGGCGAAGGTCCCTGCAATTGGTCGATAAACCACAACCGGTTCTGGGCATACGACAGCGGGACCCGCGTCGGGCGCGCCATCCGCTGCACCGGTGGGCGAGCAGTGCCGCCACGGTGCAAATCGAGATAGTGTGCGAGATCCCCGACCGTGGACGCGTCAAACAGGTACCGCACCGGCACTTCCCGGCCCAATGCCAATTGCAGCCGGGCGCTCGCCCGGGTGGCTACCAGGGAATCCCCACCCAGTGCGAAGAAGTCGTCATCAAGCCCGACGCGATCCACACCCAACACCTCGGCGAACACTTCGGCGACAACTTTCTCGGTCTCCGTGTGTGGCGCCCGGAATGGTGCGCCAACGAATAACGGTGCCGGCAACGCCTTGCGGTCGAGCTTGCCCGAGGCGGTCAACGGGAACTCCTCGAGCACCACGATCTGTGTCGGCACCATGTATTCGGGCAACCGCGCGCTCAACCGCTGACGCACCGCGCCGACCTTGGTGTTGGTGTGGGGGTCGTTGGCATTGACCCTGCTTCGGTCCGCCCCGGCGGGGCTCAGGTAGAGGTCGGTCAGCGGTGGGGGACGCTGGCCGTCGCGGTCGGTGGGGGCCATGAAGACGGCATTCAGGGTGCCGGGCTGGGACCCCCAGGTGACGGCGACGAGGTATCCGGTGGTTTCACCGAGGCGGTGCAATTCCTCGGGGACGACGTCCCCGTTCTCCGTCCTGGCTTGGGCTGCTGCTTCGGCCGGGGGCAGCCCTGCGGCAAGGCCGCGTTCGATGCGGACGTCGTTGATCACCCCGGCCTGGGGGATGTCGGTGACGCGAATGGTGGCGGGACGGTGGGACAGCAGCCGCGTGCGCAGCCCGTCCAGGCCGGCGCATTCGGTCCAGGCCCAGGTGGGTGCGCCGGCCAGCGAGCGCACCGGGGCGGGAGCTTTATGGAAGGTGACGTCGTAGCGATACCGGTTGAGTTCGTTGTCGGCGAATCCACGTTTGACTTCAATGTCAACTCCGGCCACCGACGCATGATCGGCGGCTAGGACGGTGAAAAACTCTGGGGCGAGCAGTAATTCGGGCTCGCCGAGCATGGCGGACTGGATTCGTTGACGGATCTCGGCGGCGTCGGTGGAAGTGGTGCGGGCCAGCGCGACCCCGGTTCGGAACGCGCCCTGCAGGCTGTGGTTTCGCACATCCCCGATGAACAGAGACCCGCCCGGCGCCAGCAGATCCATGGCGGTGTTTATCAGGTCAGCCAGATATGCCGCGTTGGGGAAGTACTGCACGACCGAGTTGAGAATGACGGTGTCGAAGCCGCCCTGCGGGAGTGCCTCGGTGACGTGAGCCGGTCGGGTCAGCAGCTCGACCCGATCACGCCACGGGATCTGCAACTTCTCGAGTGAGTTTGCCAGCCTGTCGATAACCACGGCGGACATATCCGTGGCGACGTAGCGCTCGCACACGGGGGCGATCTGCGACAACACCAGTCCGGAGCCCACGCCGATCTCCAATACCCGCCGCGGCTGCAGGGCCATGATCCGATCCACCGTGGCAGAACGCCACTCCACCATCTCCTCAAGTGGAATCGGGTCATCCGTGTAGCTGCTGTTCCAACCCCGGAAATCCATGCCGAATCCGGGCGCCTCGACCTCGGCGTCGTACAACTCGTCATAAAGGTGTTGCCATTCCTCGACGATTTCGGCGTCCTGGTCGGCGGTAGTGGTGTGCTCGATGGTGATGTACGCGATCAGCTGGGCACCGGTGTCGCTCTGATGCACCGTGACAGCGGCCCGGGCGACCTGCGGGCAGGCCAACAACGTGTTTTCGATCTCGCCCAGTTCGATGCGCTGTCCACGCAATTTGATCTGTGTGTCGGCCCGGCCCAGATAATCCAGGGCGCCGCCGCGGGTCCAGCGCACGAGATCACCCGTGCGATACATGCGTGACCCCGCACCCACGTGCGGGTTCGCGACGAAGCGTTCCGCGGTCAAATTCGCGCGACCTACATAGCCCTGCGCCAGCGCCGGCCCACTTAGATACAGCTCGCCGACCACCCCGATCGGCGTCGGGTTCAATCGGGCGTCGAGCACCAGCGCGCACATCCCCGGAATCGGGGCGCCGATATCAACCGGCCGGCCCGCCGACAGCGGCGCACTGCACGAGGCCCAGATGGTGGCTTCAGTGGGACCGTAGGCGTTGAGAATCCTCCGACCCGGCGCCCATGCGGCCACCAACTCCGGCGGGCATGCCTCGCCCATGGTGACCAACGTGTCCACCCCGTCCAACCGGGCCCGATCCAGTGACGCCAACACCGACGGGGTCATCACCGCCGCACTGACCCGCCGGTCCTGCAGCAGCCCGGTTAGTGCTTCTCCGGCATACACCTGCGGCGGGGCCACCACTAACGCCGCGCCGGATCCCGCCGCCCACAACATTTCGAAGACCGAGGCATCGAAGGTCGGCACGGCGACCATCAGTACCCGCGCATTCGCGCGCGACCCGAAGATCTTGCCTTGCGCCGCAACCAATCCCAACAGACCGGCATGGGTTACCGTCACGCCCTTGGGGACACCGGTAGACCCAGAAGTGAAGATGATGTACGCGGTGTCGTCCACCCACAGCGGGGCCATTCGGTCCGAGTCGGTAATCGGATCCGCAGCACGCCCGGACAGGTCCAGACCGTCGACCCGCATCACCGGGCGCGCACCGGCCCCGGCCACGGTGTCCCCACCACTGGTCAACACACACACAGCCGCCACCGCGTCTAACACCGTGCCTATCCGCTCTATCGGATAGGCAGGATCCACCGGCACATATGCGCCGCCGGCCTTGACAGCTGCCCACCAGGCCACCACCAACTCCACGCACCGATCCATCGCTACGCCCACCGCGCGCGCCGGGCCAACGCCCGCTTCGATCAGCACCCGCGCCAGCCGCGTCGACCACTCATCTAGCTCGCGGTAGGACAACTCCCGTCCGCGGTCCACCACCGCCACTGCGTCCGCATCGGCCGTCACCGCGGCAGCCAACAACTGCGGCGCCAGGCCCACCGGGGCCTCCACGGCAACACCAGACCATTCCGACAGCACCAGATCACGCTCACCGCGATCCAGCAACGCCACATCCCCCACCACGACCGACGCATCGACCGCGACTGCCTCGATCACCCGGCCGAACCAACCGACCAGTTGCTCAATGGTGGCCCGGTCGAACAAATCGGTGGCATACGACACCACTCCGGCGGCCATCGGCGCGGCGGAGTCCTCACTGCGCACCTCGCTCAGATGGAATTCGAGGTCGAACTTGGCGGTCTGGGTGGATGCCCCCAGCGGCTCGATGCTGACCCCGTCGAACGTCAAATTCCCTGGGCGCACATTGTTTTGGAAGACCATTGCTACCTGGAATAGCGGATGATGCGCCGTAGAGCGGACCGGGTTGAGCTGCTCAACGAGCCGCTCAAACGGCACATCCTGATTGCTGTAGGCATTTAGCGCCTTCTGCCGCACCTGCTCAAGCACATTGCTGAACCGCTGCTGGGAATTGACCCCGACCCGCAATACCCAAGTGTTGACGAAAAACCCGACAAGATCATCGAGTGCCGCATCCAGCCGCCCGGCGATCGGCGTACCCATCACCACGTCCTCGCCGACTCCGACGCGGTGCAACACCACCGCCAAGACCGCTTGCAACACCATCGAGGCCGTCGCGTTATGCGCCGACGCCAGCCCCTTGACCCCCGCCCACACCTGCGGGTCCAGGCGAATCTCCACCCGATCGCCGCGGTAACTCGGCACCGGCGGACGGGGCCGGTCGGTCGGCAACGACGCCACCTCCGGCAGGCCGTCCAACTCCTGGCGCCAGTACCGCAACTGGCCGGCAATCACACTGTCGGGATCAGACTCCGCTCCGAGCCAATCGCGTTGCCACAGCGTGTAATCCACGTATTGCACTGCCAACGGCACCCACTGCGGGGCCCGTCCCTGCCGCCGCGCCCGATACGCCTCGCCCACATCTCGGACCATCGGAGCTAGTGACCACCCATCAAAAGCGATGTGGTGCACCAAAATTCCCAGCACATGTTGCTCGGGCGCCACCGAATATATCCGCGCACGGATCGGGATCTCCGCCGACAAATTGAACCGATACCCCGCTAGTGCCACCAATGCGCCGGTCACGTCCTGCTCCGGCAGCGACACCACCGCCGGGCCCCCGCGCCGCCACATCCCGGCCTGGGCCGGCAACACCTTCTGGTACGGCACTCCGTCAACGTCGGGAAATATGGTGCGCAGCGATTCATGCCGGGCGATCACGTCGTCGAGGGCGCCGCTCAACGCCTCGACGTCGAGCGCCCCGCACATCCGGAAAGCGGTCGGAATGTTGTAGGTCGCAACCCCGCCCTCGAATCGGTTGAGGAACCACAATCTGCTCTGGGCAAACGACAGCGGGATGACCGCGGGCCGCTCGACCGCCACCAACGGCGTACGCCGACCCGCCTCCGCGCCGATGCGGGTCGCCAACTGGGCGATCGTGGGCGCGTCGAATACGGTGCGCACCGAAAGGCCGGCATCCAGGCCGGTGTTGATCGCAGCGACCAGGCGCATAGCCGACAGCGAATCCCCACCGAGGTCGAAGAACGAGTCATCGACCCCGACCCGGTCGAGTCCGAGCACTTGGGCGTAGATGCCGGCCAAGATCTCTTCGACGGCGGTGGCCGGGGCCCGGTAGGAATCGACGTCGGTGTATTCCGGTGCCGGCAGCGCGCGCGTGTCGAGCTTGCCGTTGACCGTCAGCGGCAACCCAGGTAGCGCCATCAGCGCCGTCGGCACCATGTAGGACGGCAGCCGCTCGGCCAGTGCGGCGCGGGTCGTCGCGGGGTCTGCGGTCCCGGTGATGTAGCCGACCAGGCGCTTGTCGCCCGGGCGGTCCTCGCGGGCGATCACCACCGCCTGATCCACGCCGTCCAGGGCGGCGAGTGCTGTTTGGATTTCGCCGAGTTCGATGCGGTAGCCGCGGATCTTGACCTGCTCGTCCGCGCGACCGAGATACTCCAGTTGCCCATCGGCGCGCCACCGCACCAGGTCCCCGGTGCGATACATGCGCGCCCCCGGGCCGCCGAAGGGGCAGGCCACAAACCGCGAGGCGGTCAACGAACCCCGGCCCACGTATCCCGCGCCCACCCCGGCACCGGCCACATACAACTCGCCGACCACCCCGACCGGTGCCGCCCGTAACCAGCCATCGAGCACGAAGAACGCAAGATCCGCCAGTGGCACGCCGATGGGACTGGCATTGCGGTCGGTGTCGCCGTTGGCAATCTGACGCACCGAGGCATGCACCGTCGTCTCGGTGATGCCATACATGTTGATCAACCGCGGTAGCGCAGGGTGGTTATCCAGCCACGTCCGAAGACGTTGTGGCTCAAGCGCTTCGCCACCGAACACCACGGTGTCAAGCTCAAGCTGATGCCCTGGCTTGGACTGCAGCCCGTCGGCGCTTTGCAGCGCATAAAACGCCGACGGGGTTTGGCTCAAGACGTTGACATGTTCGGCGATGAGTAGGGCGTGGAAGTCGTTTGGTGAGCGGGTCACCTCTTCGGGCACCACGACCAGTCGCCCGCCGTGCAGCAGCGCACCCCAGATCTCCCACACCGAAAAGTCGAACGCATAGGAGTGAAACTGCGTCCACACCTGGCCGGGCGCGAGCTCTAGGTCCTCGTCTAGTGACTCGAGTAACCGGGTGACGTTGCGGTGGGGGATGGCTACGCCTTTGGGGATCCCGGTGGTGCCGGAGGTGTAGATCAGGTAGGCGATGTCATCGGGGGTCGGCGGTGGTAGGGGTGTGCTGGGCTGGCGGTTGACCGCGGGGTCGTCGACGTTGATGACCGTGATGTTGAAGTCGTGGAGCTGGTCGGCCAGTTCTGTGGTGGTGAGGGCGGCGATGGGTGCTGCGTCGGTGAGCATGAACTCGATGCGCGACCGCGGGTGGGTGGGGTCGATGGGTAGATAGGCCGCTCCGGTTTTGAGGACGGCCAGTATCGCGGTGATCGCTTCGGCGGAGCGGGGCACGAGTAGCGCGACGCAATGTCCGGGGCCTGCCCCGTGGTGGGCGAGCAGGTGAGCTAGTTGGTTGGCGGTGTCCTCGAGCTCGCGGTAAGTCAACGAACGCGCGCCGTAGGTCACCGCCATTGCAGCTGGTGTTTGGGCCGCCTGTTCGGCAAACACCGCCGGAATGGACACTGCCGTGGCGGGTTGGGTGAGTGCTGCGCGGTTGCTAAGGGTGTCGAGGTGGGTGTGTTCGGGCTTGTCGAGTAGGTCGATGGTGGACAGGGGTTGTTCGGGTGTGGTGGTCATGGCCACCAGGACGCGTTCGAAGCGGGTGATGAGGGTGTCGATGGTGGCGGGAGTGAACAGGTCGGTGTCGTATTCGATGCGCAGGCCGAGCTGGGGGCCGGGTTGGACTTGCAC
>NZ_LZMB01000136.1 GCF_001673555.1 Mycobacterium sp. 1165178.9
ACCGCGACGGCCGGCACTCCACCAGCGAGGTGGGGATGAGCATTGTCGACGCACGCGAAGGGCGGATTCTGGTCAGTCCGTCACTCGCCTTCGACGGCGAGTGGGTCTCGACCTTCGCGCCGGGAACACCGTTCGCGATCGCCGTCGCCATCGAACAACTGACCGCCCTACTGCCAGACGCCGGATGGTTCTCCGAACACCGGTTAGCCCGAGACTTTTCCCCTTCAACCGTTTCCGTCCAACACTCGTAATACGAAAGAAGAGAGCACGATGTTCCAGCAACGGCCACAAAACTTTTCGAGGGTCCGGTGACGTCCGGAACCGTCATGCCAATCGTCCGCGTGGCAATACTGGCGGACAGCAGGTTGACGGAAATGGCCTTGCCCGCGGAGCTCCCGCTGCGCGAAATCCTGCCCGCGGTACAGCGTTTGGTGGTTCCGGCCAACGGCGGCTCGGAAGACGGCGCCACCCCGCGCGGTGCCGCCGAGATCGGCGCGGCGACCCAATTGAGCCTGGCCCCCATCGGTGGTGCGCCGTTCAGCCTGGACGCCAGCCTGGACACGGTCGGAGTGGTGGACGGCGACCTGCTGGCGCTGCAAGCGGTGCCGCTCGGTCCGGCCGCGCCCGGCATCGTCGAAGACATCGCCGATGCGGCCATGATCTTCTCGACCTCCCGACTGAAGCCCTGGGGCACAACGCATATCCAACGTGGCGCTTTGGCCGCGGCGATCGCGGTGGCTTTCCTGGCGACGGGGCTGTCCGTCACCTACCGGATCGCCACCGGTGCGCTGCTGGGACTTGTTGCGGTCAGCGCGGTCGCGGCGGTGACCGCGATCGTCGGCCTGCTGGTCACCGCACGCTCGGCGCGCACCGGCATGGCGCTCTCAATCGCCGCACTTGTTCCCGTCGCCGCGGCACTCGCGCTGGCCGTACCGGGAAAATTCGGCGCCGCCCAACTGACCCTGGCCGCGGCCGGTGTCACCGCGTGGTCGCTGATCGCCCTGATGGCCCCCAGCGCCGAACGTGAACGCACCGCCGGCTTTTTCACCGCGACCGCGGTGGTGGGCGCCGGGGTGCTGCTGGCCGCCGGCGCCACGTTGCTCTGGCATCTGCAGCCGATCGCCATCGGCTGCGGGCTGATCGTGGCGGCGTTGCTGGTCACCATCGAGGCGCCCCAACTGTCCGCGCTGTGGGCACGCTTCCCGCTGCCGGTCATCCCGGCCCCCGGGGACCCCACCCCGTCGGCGCCGTCGCTGCGGGTGCTCGAGGACCTGCCGCGCCGGGTCCGGATCAGCGACGCGCATCAGAGCGGATTCATTGCCGCCGCAGTGTTACTCAGCGTCCTGGGTTCGGTGGCGATCGCGCTGCGGCCCGAAACGCTCAGCGGTGCGGGGTGGTACGTGGTGGCGGCCACGGCAGCGACGTCGGTGCTTCGCGCCAGGGTGTGGGACTCGGCCGCGTGCAAGGCGTGGCTGCTCGCCCAGCCGTTCCTGGCCGCCGGCGCGCTGCTGGTGTTGTACACATCGACCGGACGCTACGCCGCCGCCCTCGGCGCGGTGCTGGTTCTCCTGGTGCTCGTGTCGGTGTGGATCGTGGTGGCGCTGAACCCGGGCATCGCTGCGCCGGAGAGCTACTCGCTGCCGGTGCGCCGGCTGGTGGGCTTTGTCGCGACGGGACTCGACGCGTCGCTGATCCCCGTGATGGCTTTCGTGGTCGGTCTGTTCGGCCTGGTGCTCAATCGATGATTCGGCCGGCATCAGCCTGCGTCGCGGCGGCAGTGGCCTTGCTGCCCACCGCCGCGACGTGGACGAGTCCGCCAGCGTCGGCGATCAGCCCGCCGACGGTCGATCCGGGAGCCGCACCGCCCAGCGGGGCGCCGGGGCCAGGGCAGCCGATGGAGCAGCGCGGACCTTGCAGCACGTCCGGGGTCGTTCCCGGCAGCGACCCCGGTGCCATCACGCCCAGCCAGTCGGTACTGAATCTGCCTGCGGCATGGCAGTTCTCGCGGGGCGAGGGTCAGTTGGTCGCGGTGCTCGACACCGGGGTGCGGCCGGGGCCGCGGCTGCCCAACGTGGAGCCGGGCGGTGATTTCGTCGAGACGACCGACGGGCTGACCGACTGCGACGGTCACGGAACGCTCGTGGCCGGACTCGTCGCCGGCCAGCCCTCGGCCGACGACGGGTTCTCCGGCGTGGCGCCCGCGGCGCGCGTGGTGTCGATCAGGACGACGTCGGCCAAGTTCTCGCCGCGGACGCCGGGTGGTGACCCGCTGCTGGCGCGGGTGTCGGCCGAGGTGTCGACGCTCGCCCGGGCGATCGTGCACGCGGCCGACCTGGGTGCCCGGGTCATCGACATCGGCTCGGCCACCTGCATGCCCGTGGACCGTCCCGTCGACCAGGCTGCCCTTGGCGCGGCCGTCCGTTACGCGGCGGTCGACAAGGACGCGGTCATCGTGGCCGGAGCGGGCAACAGCGGGGCCGGCGCCGGCGGCGCCACCTGTGAGTCCAATCCGCTCACCGACCTGAGCCGCCCCAACGATCCGCGAAATTGGGCCGGTGTCACATCGGTCTCCATCCCCTCGTGGTGGCAGCCCTACGTGCTGTCGGTGGCATCGCTGACCCCGGACGGCCAGCCGTCGAAATTCACCGTGGCCGGGCCGTGGGTTGGTGTCGCCGCGCCGGGCGAACGCATCGTGTCGATCGGCAACGCAGACGGTGGCGGACTGGCCGACGGCCTTCCCGACGGGCACCAGCAACTCGCCGCAGTGAGCGGAACGGACTACGCGGCCGGCTACGTGGCCGGTGTGGCGGCGCTGGTCCGCAGTAAGTATCCGGACCTGAACGCCACCGCGGTGCAGCGTCGAATCACCGCGACCGCGCACAACGGCGCCCGCGACCCATCCAACGTCGTCGGCACCGGCAGCGTGGATCCGGTGGCGGCCCTGACCTGGCAACTGCCAGCCGCTAATCAGCCCGGCGCGGCATCGGTGAAGCCGGTGGCCGTGCCGCCGGCCCCGGCGCCCAAAGACACCAAACCGCGCACCGTAGCGGTGGTCGGCACCGCCGTGCTGGCCGTGCTGGTGGCGGTGGCCGGCGCAGTCACCACAATCGCCGCACGCCGACGAAAGGACCCCACCCCGTGAGCAAGCATCGAATACCGACTCCCGGGAGCGGTCGAATCACGTTGGCGCTGCTGGCCGTTGTGCCCGCGGTCATGGCCTACCCGTGGCGAACCCCCGGCGACTACTCGCTGCTGGGCATCGCGGCCGTCGTCGTGATCGTATTGTTCGGCTGGTGGGGCGGTCTGCACTTCACCACCATCCTGCGCCGCCGCCTGGCGATGATCGGACGCGGCAACGCTGTACCCGCGAGCACCTCAGACACGGCCGCAACCGCCCTGATTCGCCTCGGCGCGCCGGAGGATGACTCCGATGTGCTGCCGCTCGCGCTGATCGCGAGCTACCTCAATCGTTATGGCGTCCGGGCGGACAAGATCCGAATCACCAGCCGCGACAACGCCGCCGACGTGTCACGAAGCGAGACGTGGATCGGGCTGACCGTATCGGCGACGGAGAATCTGGCTGCGCTGCAGGCCCGCTCACCGCGGATCCCGTTGCACGAGACCGCTCAGGTCGCGGCCCGCCGGCTGGCCGACCATCTGAGGGAGATCGGCTGGGAAGCCACTACCATCGCGGCCGACGACGTCCCGCGGTTGCTGACTTCCAACCCTCGCGAGAGGTGGCGGGGAGTGCAGCGCGGTGCCTCGGACTACCTTGCCGCATACCGAATTCGGGTGGACGAAGCGCTGCCGGAGACCTTGGCGGCGATCCGGTCATATTCCGCGCGCGAAACCTGCACCGCACTGGAGATCGCCGGTGACAAAGGTTCGTTCACCGTCGCGGTGGCCTGTGCGTTCCAGACGGAGACCGGCCCGGATGGCAAAGCGCCGGTCGACGGGCTGACCCCGCAACGCGGAAACCACCTGCCCGCGTTGACGGCCCTGGACCTGCTGTCCACGCGCCGGCTGGACGGACACGCCCCTGCGCCGGAGAACCTGCTCGCGCAGCTGCACTGGCCCACCCTGCTCGGCGGCGCCCATCGCGCCTCGCCCGGCCACTCCGGTGACAGCGCCGACACCGTCGAGGTGGTCAGAACATAACCTCCCGCAGGAACGTGGTCATCCGGCGCAGGTAATCCAACTGGCTGACGTGCAGCACGTGACTGCCCGGAAACCAGTGCAGCGCACACTGATCCCAGTGCTGCCATAGCTTGACGGCGTGGTCGGGCGGCGCCATCCGATCGCCGAGTCCGGTGATGATCATCCGGCGGTCCCGGTGCACCAGCGGCCGGTAGTTCAGCGGGCAGTGGTACGCCAGCCCGGCCGCGAGGTCGTCGTGGCTGATGTCGGAGAGGCGCAGGCCCAGCCGGACCAGCTGGTTGGCCGGAAACCATTCGTCGAACAACGTCGACGGGGTGACGACGGGACAGTTGGGGATCACCGCCTCGAGCCGATCGTCGGCCGATGCCACCAGCGCCGAGGTATAACCGCCCAGCGAGATGCCGGTGAGCGCGATGCGGTCGACCCCGGTGTGGTGCAAATAGTCGATGATGGAACGAAAGTCGTGCACTGCCTGTGCCATGGCCTCGGCGAAACCGCTGAGCCCACCGGAGAAATAGCCGAAACCGCTGAAGGGTGAATACTTTTCGGCCCGCTTGCCGTGAAAGGGCAACGTATACATCAGCACGTCGTAGCCGGAGCGGTAGTACCACGGCAACGAAAAGAACCGCCCGTTGGCCAGATACGACGATCCCAGGAAGCCGTGGATCACGCACAGGGTGGGACGCGGCCCATCGTCATGGCGCCAATGCTGCGCGCGCACGGTGTTGTTGGCCCGCCAGGCCCCCCACTGGGCGCGCATGGCGGGGTTGATGGCGGTGAAACTGCTGGGAAACGCGATGTTGTCGACCGTGCCACGCGCGATCCACTCCGCCAGCGGGCTGGCCCGCCGCGACGCGACCTGGGGCACCTCGGTAGGTGCCGGAAACGACCGTGTCGGGTCTTTCGCCGCGCCCAACTCCGCATAGAAGTCGAGGTTGTCGCGCTCGGCGGCGGAATCGGCTTGCCGCAGCGCGCTGGCGACCACGAACGGCGTCACCGTGGTGGACAGCAGCGAGGCCACCCAGGTGCGCAGGGCCAGATCGCCGAGGGCGGATGCCTCGACTACCATTCGCTGGCGGGGCGACAGGGCCGAGCGGGGGGGTAGTCCGCCGGAGCCGGCCGGCAGATCGGCGCCGGAAACGTCCGGAACGGGGATGGGCGGGTCGATCGGATCTGAGTCGGGCGCCACGAACGCCGATGGTAGCCCGACCGGCGCGCGTTCCCTGGGCGTTTCGCGCGGTTTCGATCGTCGTGGTGCCGTCCCGGGACGATCCGGACCGCGACGGCGCACCATGGAGTTATACGGTTTGCTATCGGCCGGCTAGCGGCGGTGTAAGGATGGGGAGGATCGACATGTGGGATCCGGACGTCTATCTGGCCTTCGCCGACCACCGCGGCCGCCCCTTCTACGACCTGCTGTCGCGGGTGGGCGCCGATCGGGCGCGTCGCGTCGTCGATCTCGGTTGCGGCCCGGGTCACCTGACCAAGTATCTGGCCCGGCGTTGGCCCGACGCGGTGATCGAGGCGATGGACAGCTCACCGGAGATGGTTGCCGCCGCCAAGGAACGCGGGATCGACGCCGTCATCGGTGACCTGCGCGACTGGAAGCCCAAACCCGACACCGACGTGGTGGTCAGCAACGCGGCCCTGCACTGGGTGCCCGAGCACGCCGACCTGTTGCTGCGGTGGGCGCGGGAGCTGGCGCCCGGATCGTGGATCGGCGTGCAGATGCCGGGCAACTTCGAGTCGCCGTCCTACGCCGCGGTGCGGGCGCTGGCCCGCCGGGAGCCGTACGCGAAGTTGCTGCGCGACATACCATTTCGGGTCGGGGCGGTGGTTCAGCCGCCGGCGCATTACGCCAATCTGCTGCTCGACGCGGGATGCAAGGTGGACGTCTGGGAGACGACCTACCTGCATCAGCTGACCGGCGAGCATCCGGTGCTGGAGTGGATCACCGGCACCGCGCTGGTCCCGGTGCGCGAGCGGCTCGACGACACGACGTGGGAGCAGTTCCGCGAGGAGATGATCCCGCTGCTGCAGGACGCCTACCCGCCGCGATCCGACGGTGCGACGATCTTCCCGTTCCGGCGGGTGTTCGTCATCGCGGAGGTGGGTCGCTCGAGCCGCTCGGCCGGGTAATCCAGCGCCCGCCGGCTGGCATCCGCGGCGGGGCAACGATTCCGCGTCAACCTGAGGCTAACGTTGCGTGGGCTTGCCTTCTTCGATGCCGCGGTCGGCGGCGATGCCCGAGCGTGGGGTCGGCTTCGAGCGATGGATCTGCAGATACGTTTCGGTGTACCGCGCGGAGATGCGGGTGCCGGCGAATTCCGACGGGATGACGTCACCCGTGCGCTGGCGCCAATCATCCAGCAGCACAGCAAGGTTGGCTGCGATTTCGGCCGCGTCGGTGCCGTCGTCGGCCAGGAGATTTGTGGTCTCGGTGGGGTCGGTGCGGAGATCATAAAGCTCCCGCTCGGGCCGCGGCGCCGCGACGAGCGGCGCGACGGCCAGCCCGGACGGGCTTTCCTGGATGTCCAGCGGCAGATCCAGCAGCGGACGGGGCACGTAGTTCTCGATGTAGCTGTAGTCCTTGGTGCGAATCGCGCGAATCGGATCGAAGGAGTCGTGGTAGGTCTTCATGGTGTAGACGTGCTCGCGCACCGGCGTGGTTTGCGGATCCGGCTCCAGGAGGGCGGGCGCGTGTGAGACACCGTCGACGTCGGCCGGAGTATCAATCCCGAGCAGCCCCAACAACGTCGGGACCAGGTCGACCGCGCTGAACAGCTCGTCGTAGACGCGTGGATCCATGGCCCGGCTGGTGGGCGGGCGGATGATCATGCCGATGCCGGTGCCGGCGTCATACAACGTGGATTTCGCGCGGGGGAACGCCGGGCCGTGATCGGTGAAGAACACCACCCAGGTGGTGGCGTTCAAACCGGTGTCGACCAGCGCGTCCAGCAGCCGCCCGACGGCGGCGTCGGCAGTGCTGATGGCCCCGTAGAAGTCGGCGAGGTCGCCGCGCACCTCGGGGGTGTCCGGCAGGTAATCGGGCGGATCCACCGCGGCGCTGTCCGCCGGCGTGTAGCGGTCGTGCGGGTAGGGCCGGTGCGTCTCGAAGAAGCCGGCGGTCAACAGAAACGGCTGTCCGACAAGGCCTTCGGCGCTTTGTCGCAGCCACTCGTCGGCCTTGTCGGCTACGTAGTCGCAATACGAGTTCGACACGTCGAACTCGTCGAAACCCAACCGCTTCGGGTAGGAGGTCTCGTGTTGCATGCCGAAAAGCGCCGAGTACCAGCCCGATTCGGACAATATTTGGGGCAGGGTCCGGATCCCGTCACGGTATTCCCAGCCGTGGTGGGCCAGACCGATGAGGCCGTTGTTATGCGGGTAGCGACCGGTGAACAGCGATCCGCGCGACGGCGAGCACAGCGGCGCCGTGGCGTGCGCCCGGGTGAACAGGATGCCCTCGGCGGCAAGGCGGTCCAGTCGCGGGCTCGACACGTCGCGGTGGCCGTAGGCACCGAGGTGGCGTCCCAGGTCGTGCCAATGCACGATCAGCACGTTGTCCTGAAGGCCCGTATTTCGTTTTTGGTCGGCTATGTCGCCCGGCGTCAATGGCGTCACCTCTCACATTGCCTCGCGACCGGCGACATTACCGCAACTTACCTGGCTGATTCGTGAGTGCGTCAGGGAGTCGGCAATTGACCCCATTGGTTTTCGCAGACGAACTCCGACAACGGACGACCGATGGCCCAGCCGTCCAATTCCAGCGCCGGGCGATCGGGAAATTCGGGCACCGGTCCCAGGCACAGGATGGCCACCGGTTCGGCGCCCGACGGCATGCTCAGCAGCGCCGCCAGCCGTTGCGGATCGAACAGTGACACCCAACCCATGCCGAGGCCCTCGGACCGGGCCGCCAGCCACAGGTTCTGGATCGCGCACGACACCGACGCCAGATCCATGTGCGGTAGCGTTCGCCGGCCGAACACGTGTGCGTCGCGGCCGTCGCCCAGCGCCACCACGAACAACTCGGCGCACTCGAGGATGCCCTCCACCTTGAGCGCCAGGAACTCATCGGATCGTTCGCCCAGGGCTTTCGCGGTGCGCGGGCGTTCCTCGTCGACCAAGGCGTGAATGCGCCGTCGCAGCGAGGCGTCGGTGATCCGGATGAAGCGCCACGGCTGCATCAGCCCGACGCTGGGCGCCGCGTGCGCGGCCTGCAGCAGGCGCGCCAGCACGGCCTCGTCCACCGCCGCACCGGGCACGAATCGGCGCATGTCACGGCGCTCGTAGATGACGCGATAGACGGCCTGGCGCTCTTGCGGGCTGAATGCCTCACCGGTCACGCCTGCCATCGTAGGAAATCGGCGTTAACGTTAAGCCCGCCCAGGCCAAGGACCTGGCGAACCCTGGGAAGGGAGCGGTTTGAAGTGAAGCCTTCGGACGTGCTCGATCAGCTGGCCAGCGAACACCGCGCCGGCCGAAATTACGGCGAGCCCTATCAGACCCCGGACGGCACCACCGTCATCGTGGCGACCAAGCCGCTGGGTGTGTTCGCCATCCGCGACGGGCAGGCCTCCTGGACGCCTGCCGTGGACAACAACCGGATCGCGCTGGTTGGGGTGATCACCGGCCTGCTGGCCGCGGTGATCGGCACCCTCGCGGTGCTGCGGCAGCCGCCGTGGCCGCGCATCACGATCAGGGACTAGCTTCACGATCAGGGACTATAGGTAACCCCGACCGCACGGAACACGTATTCCGGCGGCATGTCGAATGCCAGCGACCGCCGGGGCAGGCCGGCCAGAACTTCGTCGGGAATGGCCACCTTGTAGTGCAGCGACAGCTCACCGGTGAACTTCTCGTCGATTCGGGAGACGTCGGCGTCGACCTGCAGGCCGGTCGGCGAGATCTCCACCTGCGCCGCTCCCGACTGCGGCGCGTCCCAGCGCACGTTGACGGTCGGGCCCGCCAGCCGGGGCAGCATCGACAGCGTCGCCAGCACCCGCTCAGAGGTGAAGGCCAGGGAGCCTGTGTAGCTGGCGACGCTGTGCGGCAACCGCACGCCCGGGATGGTGCCGCTGAATCGACGGGTCACGGCTACGTAATCGGCGTGGTAGGTGAGGCCTTCCGACTCGAGCTGGGCATGCAGCTCGTCGGGTAACTTGCCGATGCCGAACAACCTACGGACAAAGACGGCCATATCGACAGTATGACGCGCGGGCGCCGCTGAGGGCGGGTCGCACGGTGACGCAGGGCGATCGCAAGCGCGGCGCTTGGCGCGGGTGCAGCGGGCCGCCCGCATGTCATCGGCGGGACTGCTGGTATCGGTTGGTTATGACGCGCCCGAGGACGCCTGTGGCCGCCGGGATCGCGGCGTTGGCCGCGACGCTGTACGGGGTGCTGTGGGTGGGCTACTGCCAGCACTGGAAATGGCTGTACCGGATGGATTGGTCGTTGCTGAACGCTGCTCGCGACATCGCGCTCAAACATCCGCTGTGGCTACGGTTTTGGGAAAGCGTGTCCTATGCGTTGGGACCGGTCCCGATGTCCGCGCTGGGCATCGCGATGACGGTCATCGCCCTGGTGATGGGCAATTTGCGGGCCGCGCTGGTGCTGGCGTTCGCGTGCGGGCCGCTCAACGAGTTCGCGACCGCCGCGGCCAAGGCCCTGGTCAACCGGCCCCGCCCGGCGACCATGTTGGTCACCGCGCCGTCCACCTCCTTTCCGTCCGGGCATGCGCTGGAGGCGATGGCCGCGCTGCTCGCCGTGCTGTGCTTTTTCTTTCCGATGCTCAACCGGATGATCCGCGGCATCGCGGTCGCGGTGGTGGCGGTGTCACTGCTGACGGTCGGCGTCTCCCGCGTGGCGCTGAACGTGCACTACCCGTCCGACGTGCTGGCGGGCTGGTCGCTGGGATACCTGTATTTCCTGTTGTGCCTCTTGCTTTTTCGTCCCTCGATCACGCGAGCAGCGGGCCCGCGGCGCGCGACCGACACCGCCACCGTGCGCTAACTACGCTATCCCGGCGGGCATTCGGTCACGACGCGGTGACCTAACTGGGGCGAAAGCTTTACTTGACCGCGCAGATGTGCGCGTTCGACGATGGAGTGCATGCACCGACTGCTCGCTTCGCTGTGCGCCGCGGCGTGCGTGGTCTTTGCCTCGGTGGTGCTGGCGCCGATCGGTGCGGCCGCGGGCGCTCCCTGGTTCGCGAACGCCGTCGGCAATGCGACGCAGGTGGTTTCGGTGGTGAGCACCGGCGGCTCCAACGCGAACATGGAAATCTTCCAGCGCACCGGCACCGGCTGGCAGTCGCTGCGGTCCGGCATTCCCACCCACGTCGGTTCGGCGGGGATGGCGCCCGAGGCCAAGAGCGGTGTGCCCGCCACCCCGATGGGCGTGTACAGCCTCGACTCCGCATTCGGTACCGCGCCGAATCCCGGCACCGGGTTGCCTTACACCCAGGTGTCGGGCGCAAACTACTGGTGGAGCGGCGACGACCACAGTCCCACGTTCAACTCCATGCAGGTGTGTCCGAAGGCGCAGTGCCCGTTCAACACCGGTGACAGCGAGAACCTGCAGATCCCGCAGTACAAACACGCCGTCGTGATGGGTGTCAACAAGAACAAGACCCCGGGTGGCGGCGCCGCGTTCTTCTTTCACACCACCGACGGAAAACCCACCGAGGGCTGCGTGGCGGTGGACGACGCTCAGCTGGTGTCGATCATGAAGTGGCTGCGGCCGGGCGCGGTCATCGCCATCACCAAGTAGCTTCTCAGTCCGAGGCGATGGCGCGTCCGGGCTTGAGCGTGAAGTTCAGACCCTCCAAAGACATTGTGGCGTCATAGGTTCGGTCGTAGCCGGTGCCACTGATCTTCCAGCCGGCCTCGGTGCGGCGGTAGGTGTCGCGGTAGAAGGCGGCCCCGATCAGCATGAAGTTGAACTCGGCGACCATGACCCGGTCCTGCAGATACCAACTGCCCGTTGCGGTGTCGCCGTCGACGGTGATGTCCGGGTGGGTCACCCGGTGTTCGGTGATGACGTTCGAGGGCAGCGAGGTACGCATGTACTCCACCAGGTCGGCCCGGTTGGTGAAGTGCAGCTCGTTTCCGATCGACGGCCCGTAGTCGGCCTTGATGTCCTCGGCCAGGGTGTCGGTGAAGTCGTCCCAATGCTTGGTGTCCAGCGCGCGCAGATACCGGTATTTGACTTGCTTTATCGCTTCGATATCGGCCAGATCGTCGAGGGTCATCAGGTCATTGCAGCACACGGGTAATGCGAATCTTGAGGCGGTCGGACGGGATGGGGCGCCGAGACTTAAACCAGTGCGAGTTCGGGCGGCGTGTCGTGTGCGTGGTTTACGTGTCGCGGTACCCCTGGCGCTCGGAGAGGTAGCGGGTGACCATGTCGATGAGGGCACGTCGTTCCGGGCTCCAATCGATCACGGCGCCGGTGACCATCTGCGCCAGCACCACACCGCGAAGCGTGGCCCAAATGACCTCGGCCACACCGGCATGCGCGGGTTCGGTGGTGATCAATCTGCCCAGCTGGCCGACCGCGGCGTTCATGTCCAGCAGGTGGCGCCGCGACGACGGGTCCGCGCCGCCGCGAGTCTCGCGCAAAATTTCGAAGGCGGCCATCGAAGTCGGGCTGCTGTAGCAGCTCCAGGCGGTGTCGACGACGACCTCGATGCGCCTCCGCAGGGGCAGCTCGCTGACGTCGGCCGACGACAGGCTATCGACCAGCCGAGCCACCCCATCGTCCACGACGGCCATCAGCAGGCCGTTGCGATCCCCGAAGTGGTACTGGATGACCCCCCAGGTCACGCCCGCGCGTTCGGCCACGTGCTTGGCGGTGGCGGCGGAGAATCCCTCCTCCACGATGCAACGCACCGTCTCATCGATGATCTTCGCCCGAGTGTCATCGCCGCGCTTGCGCGGCGCGGTGGTTCGCCGAGTGGGGCCAACAGGGCGATCAGGCTTCTGGCCAGCGACAATGGACATTATTGACTTTATAACATAGCCGAGTCTATTTTTGGGGCGTGAGCAGTCCCTCGCGATATGCGCGATTGTCGCGCGACGACCTCGTCACTTTGGTTCCCGAGCTGCTACTCATCGGGCAGCTGATCGACCGATCCGGGATGGCGTGGTGCATTTCCTCGTTCGGCCGCGACGAGATGGTCCAAATCGCCATCGAGGAGTGGGCGGGCTCCAGTCCCGTCTACACCCGGCGCATGCAGAAAGCGCTGAACTACGAGGGTGACGATGTGGTGACCATCTTCAAGGGCCTGCAGCTCGACATCGGTGCGCCGCCGCAATTCATGGATTTCCGGTACACCGTCCACGATCGTTGGCACGGCGAGTTTCACCTCGACCACTGCGGCGCCCTGCTCGACGTCGAGCCGATGGGCGAGCAGTACGTGTTCGGCATGTGCCACACCATCGAGGACCCGACCTTCGACGCCACCGCGATCGCGACCAACCCGCGCGCCCAGGTGCGCCCCATCCACCGCCCGCCGCGGACGCCGGCGGACCGGCATCCGCACTGCGCGTGGACCGTCATCATCGACGAGTCCTATCCCGAAGCGCAAAGCATCCCGGCCCTCGACATCGTCAGCCGAACGCGCGCTGCGACATGGGAACTCGATGCGATCGATCCCTCGGACGACGGACAGGCGGATTACTCCGGGCCGTTGCTGTCCGATTTCGATTTCGCCGCGTTCTCGCATTCGGCGCTGGTCCGCATGGCCGACGAGGTATGCCTGCAAATGCACCTGCTGTACCTGTCGTTCGCGATCGCGGTGCGCGCCCGCGCCGCCGACGACGACGAAGCAGTCGGCGTGTGCACGCGCGGCCTGATCGGCATCGCGGGCATGGCCGCCGAGCGCATTCACCGCGCCCTGAAACTTCCGGGCGGGATCGAAGGCGCGCTTCGCGTCCTCGAGTTGCACCCGCTGCTGAATCCTTCTGACTACGTTGTCGCCGAGACGGAATCGAACCGGCTGCATGTCCACGCGTCGCCAGCGCATGACGACCGATCCTGGATCGCGCTGTGCTCGCCGGAATCCGTGCACCCGCTCCAGGCGATCGCCACCGCGGTGGACCCGCACATCGAGGTTCGAGTTAGCGGAACGGCCACCGACTGGATCGCCGAACTCGTTGAAACCGGCACTCGCATCGAGGAACTGCCAGAGGTTTCCGTGGTCAGAGTCAGTGGGGGATCGACCTTCCAGTTCGAGCCAAGGCGTTCGCTGCCGCTGACGGTTTTATAGCGAAAAGCTTTTTGTCAAGGGGTTTTCGGTACCGCTTCGGTGACGCAGGCGCATCGAGCGCATACCAATGACATTGCGAAGCATCGGCTTTCCGCGTGTCCACGGCTATCGTTAACGCTGGCCACCGACCCCTATAGACGAAGGTTTCGCTCTATGTACGACCCACTCGGGTTGTCGATCGGGACCACGAACCTGGTCGCTGCGCGTAATGGAAGCCCACCGGTCACCCGCCGGTCCGTGCTGACCCTTTACCCGCACTGTGCACCGAAAATCGGTGCACCCGAAGAGAACCCGTACCTAACCGAGCCTGGCGTACCGATGAAGGGCTTTATCGAGCGCATCGGTGATTCCGTTGCGCTGGTGTCACCCGACGGTTCCGCGCACGACCCGGAACTGCTGACGGTGGAGGCGCTGGACGCGATGGTGCTCGCGGCCGGTGCGGATGCGGCGTGCTCGGACATTTCCATCGCCGTGCCTGCGCATTGGAAGCCCGTGACGGTGCAGGCGTTGCGCGACGCTCTGCGAACCCATCTGGGGTTCGTGCGAAGCGGTATGGCGCCGCGGCTGGTTTCGGACGCGATCGCGTCGCTGACGGCGGTGAAGTCCGAGCTCGGCCTGCCCGATGAGGGCGTGGTGGGGCTGCTCGACTTCGGCGGCAGCGGTACGTCGGCCACATTGGTCAATGTCGCGGGAGACTTCGAACTCGTCAGCGCCACCATGCGTTACGCCGCATTGTCCGGTGATGAGATCGATCAGGAATTACAGCTGCGGACGTTCGAGGAGTTGGGGCATGGCAGCGGCCTCGACCCGGCCAGCACCGCCGGTGTCGGACAGCTCGTGGAACTCAGGGAACAATGCCGCGTGGCCAAGGAGCGGCTCTCCACCGACATGACCACCGCGACAAGGTCCGTCCAGCTCGTGCGGTGGCGCACCAGCATGTCGTCGAAGGCGTAGATGAAGCCGGTCAGCCGGTCCTGAATCATCTCTTCAAGGTCGTCTTGCGTCAACGTCAAACTGCAACTGCGCCCGCCCAGCACCGCGGTGATCTCGGTGGTCATGTCGGTGGAGAGCCGCTCCTTGGCCACGCGGCATTGTTCCCTGAGTTCCACGAGCTGTCCGACACCG
>NZ_LZMB01000137.1 GCF_001673555.1 Mycobacterium sp. 1165178.9
TTGGCGGCATCCGGCTCTCCGGTCGGACCGGCGCGCTGAGCCGTTCGGCGCGGATCCAGCTGGTCACCCTGGTCGGGTTGTTGGTCGTGCTGAAAGCGATCGCATACTGGCTGGACCGATATGAGTTGTTGTCGCACACCCGCGGCGGCAAACCCTTCACCGGCGCCGGATACACCGACATCAATGCGGTGCTGCCGGCGAAGCTGATCCTGATGGCGATTGCGCTCATCTGCGCGGCGGCGGTGTTCTCCGCGATTGTGCTCAAGGACTTGCGGATCCCGGCGATCGGACTGGTCCTGTTGCTGCTGTCCTCGCTGATCGTGGGCGCCGGTTGGCCGCTGATCGTCGAGCAGATCAGCGTCAAACCCAATGCCGCGCAAAAGGAAAGCGAATACATCAGCCGCAGCATCGCCGCGACGCGGCAAGCCTACGGCCTGACCTCCGACCAGGTCACCTATCGCAACTACACCGGCGACGCGCAGGCCGCCGCCCAGCAGGTCGCCGACGACCGCGCGACCACGTCCAACATCCGGTTGCTCGATCCGACGATCGTCAGTCCAGCGTTCACCCAGTTTCAGCAGGGCAAGAATTTCTATTACTTCCCCGACCAGGGTGACCAGCTGGATCCGCGCCGAACGGCTCAGCGCGCCGGTCCGACCGGAGAGCCGGATGCCCCTAC
>NZ_LZMB01000138.1 GCF_001673555.1 Mycobacterium sp. 1165178.9
GGCCACTTCGCGGCTGCCGGCCGTCCAACTGGCCAGCGGCACCGTCGGGTAGATCAGCGTCAGGGTGGTGGTGCGCAGCTTGACCGGAGCCAGAAACGCGTCCGTCATCTTGGTGCACGAGTCTTTGATGAAGCCGTCCTGGTCGGGCTCGGCGGGCAGGCCACCGGGGAACTTCTCGCCCAGGTTGACGGTGCCGGTGACTTCCATCGCGTGCGGTGCCGCGCAGTCAACCGGAGCATCGGTCGGCTGGTTGGTCGCCGAATCGATGCCCAGGCACGTGCCGGCCGGCCACACCTTGGACTGGTCGACGTCGGCGACCTTGCCCTTGAAGGCCTGCTGCTGATTGCTCGTGCCGGGCAGCTGCAGGCCGCACAGCATGCGGCGATCGCCGGACTGACGCCAGGCCCGGTCGCCGGGCCAGAGCAGGCTGACGATGAACTTGCTGTTCGGATCGAACTTGGGTCCGAGGTAATTGCGGACGGCTGCCTCGCACTGTTCCTGGGTGATCTGCTGAATGCGCGCGGGCGTCGGCGGCGCGGCGTTGGGTCCGTACTCGGCGCCCGGGAACGTCCGCATGTCAATGGATTCGGCGACCTCGAACTTGTGGTCGTCACCGCAGTTGACGATCTTCGAAGATTCCGGGGTGGTGTCCGGCCACATCAGGCATTCCCCGGTGCCGGCCCGGTTGAAGGCGGCGTCGCTCTTGGTGCCGGTGCTGCGCACGGGGCTGCTGTCGAGGAACCGTCCCGATCCGGGGCCCCCGACCGGGATCGCGGTGACCAGCCCCGCGATCAGCAGGCCGCCGAGCGCGGTCAGCAGCAGCGCGCGCCGGGTCGCCCGGGCCTGCAGGCTGCGCGGCCACAGGGAGGCAGACGGCTGGTGATCGAACGGCTCATCGGTCGAGGCGACGGACGACTCGACCCCCTGGCCTACCGACAGTTCTTTCTCGGGCGCTTGCGACATCCGCTCCATTCTGACAGCAGCGCCTGGGAAGCTTGACAAAAGTTACTGATGTGAGTCCTGCGACCGATGCGGGTGGGATGCTCCGGCAGTCGGCTAATAGCGGTGAAAGTAGTCTCAGGGCCGTGATCGACCTGAAGCTGCTCCGGGAAGACCCCGACGCCGTGCGCCGCTCCCAACTGAGTCGTGGTGAGGACCCGTCGCTGGTAGACGCCCTGTTGTCGGCCGATGCCGCCCGCCGGGCCGCGATCTCGTCGGCCGATGGCCTGCGCGCTGAACAGAAGTCGGCCAGCAAGAGCGTGGGCGCGGCGTCTCCCGAAGAGCGCCCGGCCAAGCTGGCGCGCGCGAAGGAGCTGGCCGAGCAGGTGAAGGCCGCCGAAACCGCCCAGGCCGACGCGGAGACGGCGTTCACCGCGGCGCACATGGCGATCTCGAACGTCGTCATCGACGGGGTGCCCGCCGGTGGGGAGGACGACTTCGCCGTCATCGACGTGGTCGGCGAGCCCGCCGCGATCGACGACCCCAAGGACCACCTGGAACTCGGTGAGTCGCTCGGGCTCATCGACATGCAGCGTGGGGCCAAGGTGTCCGGGTCGCGGTTCTATTTCTTGACCGGCAAAGGCGCGCTGCTCCAGCTCGGCCTGCTGCAGCTCGCGTTGCGGCTGGCCGTCGAGAACGCCTTCATTCCGATGATTCCGCCGGTGCTGGTGCGCCCGGGGGTGATGGCCGGCACCGGATTCCTCGGCGCGCATGCCGACGAGGTCTACCGGGTCGAGGCCGACGACCTCTACCTGGTGGGCACCTCGGAGGTGCCGCTGGCCGGCTACCACTGGAATGAGATCCTCGACCTGTCCGGCGGGCCGCTGCGGTACGCGGGATGGTCGTCGTGCTTCCGCCGCGAGGCCGGCAGCTACGGCAAGGACACCCGCGGCATCATCAGGGTGCATCAGTTCGACAAAGTCGAGGGCTTCGTCTACTGCACCCCCGCCGACGCCGAGGCCGAACACCAGCGGCTGCTGGGCTGGCAGCGCGAAATGCTGGCCCGGATCGAGGTGCCGTATCGGGTGATCGACGTCGCCGCGGGCGATCTCGGCTCGTCGGCCGCCCGCAAATTCGATTGTGAGGCTTGGGTTCCCACCCAGGGCACCTACCGCGAACTGACGTCGACGTCCAACTGCACCACCTTTCAGGCCCGCCGGCTGGCCACCCGGTATCGCGACCAGGCGGGCAAACCGCAGACCGCGGCCACGCTCAACGGAACGCTGGGCACGACGCGCTGGCTGGTGGCCATCCTGGAGAACCACCAGCAGCCCGACGGCACCGTGCGGGTACCCGAGGCGCTGGTGCCGTTCGTCGGTGTTGAGGTGCTGGAGCCCGTCGCTCGATGACCACCATCGGAACGCCACTGTCGCCTAACGCGACCAGGGTCATGCTGCTCGGCTCCGGTGAACTCGGCCGCGAGGTGATGATCGCCCTGCAGCGCCTCGGTGTGGAGACCATCGCGGTCGACTCCTACGACAACGCGCCGGGCCAGCAGGTCGCTCACCATGCGCGGACCATCACGATGTCGGATCCGGACCAGCTCAAGGCCCTGATCGAGGCCGAAGGGCCTGATGTGGTCGTTCCGGAGATCGAGGCCATCGCCACCGGGGCACTCGAGGAACTGGAGGCGACCGGCGTGGTACGGGTTATCCCCACCGCCCTCGCGGCGCGCCTGACCATGGACCGCGCGGGAATCCGGCGTCTGGCGGCCGAGACCCTCGGCCTGCCCACCAGCCCGTACCGATTCTGCGATTCGCCGGCCGAATTGCAGGCGGCCGCCGCGGCCATCGGTTTCCCGTGCGTCGTCAAACCGGTGATGAGCAGCTCGGGCAAGGGCCAGAGCAAGCTCGACGGGCCCGAGGATGTCGAGGCCGCCTGGGCCTATGCGATGGCCGGGGGCCGAGTCAGCCACGGCCGCGTCATCGTCGAGGGATTCGTCGACTTCGAGTACGAGATAACACTATTGACGGTCCGGGCGCGCGGTGACGACGGCAACGTGTGCACGCATTTTTGCGCGCCCATCGGCCACAAGCAGGTCAGCGGCGATTACGTCGAGAGCTGGCAACCGCACCCGATGTCGGCCGCCGCGCTTCGTAACGCACAGCTGATCGCCCGCGCTATCACTGAAAGACTGGGCGGGCAGGGAGTTTTCGGGGTCGAGCTGTTCGTCAAGGGCGACGACGTGTGGTTCAACGAGGTCAGCCCGCGGCCGCACGATACCGGCATGGTCACGATGATCACCCAGTGGCAGAACGAATTCGAGCTGCACGCCCGCGCCATTCTCGGCCTGGCGGTCGACACCACGTGCAAGACGCCGGGCGCCAGCGCGGTGATCTACGGCGGTGTGGACGCCAAGGGCTTGGTCTTCGACGGCGTGGACGAGGCGCTTCGGGTACCGGGCACCGACCTACGCCTGTTCGGTAAGCCGGAAAGCTTCGTCAAACGGCGCATGGGTGTGGCACTGGCTCACGCCGAGGACGTGGACACCGCGCGGCGCAACGCGGTCGAGGCGGCGAGTCGGGTCAGGCCGCGACCGGTGTGACCGCAGTGCGTTCGTGCCGGCGCTGGCGTTCCATCGTCGCGAAGTAGAAGGCGAACGGAAACGCGAAACTGGTGAAGAAACTGGACAGGAAGAACAGCCACGGGCGCCGGATGCCGCGCCGGAGGCCGTCGACGATGGTAAAGACCGGCATGAGAATGACATTCGCGATCATGTAGTCCTGGTTTCCCGAGCCGCAGGCCGGGGTGGCGAACTGCCCCTTGATGAATTCCGGATAGCTGGCCGGCCCGGAGATCAGGTTGCCCTGGCCGTGCGCCGCCATCACGAAGTGGATGTTGAACCAATATCCGAACGCGATCGACGCTATGCCGGCGAGGTAATACACGCATTCCAGAGGCGAAAGCCACGGCCCACCTTGAGGTCTGGCGTAGATCTTCGGGTTGGAGGCGATGATGCCGGCGATGCAGGCAAGTCCCAGCAGAAAGTGAATGATGATCGAGGCCATGCGCGAAGTGTTGCGCGCAGTTGAAAGTTTTGTCAATAATGTCAAAAGATTTCTTGGTACCTTCTTCCCATGGTCAGGCCCGCTCAGACGGCCCGCAGCGAGCGCACGCGCGAGGCGTTGCGCCAGGCGGCCCTGGTGAGATTTTTGGCCCAGGGCGTGGAGGACACGTCGGCCGAACAGATCGCCGCCGACGCCGGGGTGTCACTGCGGACGTTCTACCGCCATTTCAGCTCCAAGCACGACCTGCTGTTCGCCGACTACACCGGCCTGCACTGGTTTCGTTCCGCGCTGGATGACAGGCCGGCCGACGAACCCATCATCGATTCGGTGCAGGCGGCCATCTTCTCTTTCCCGTATGACGTCGACGCCGTCACCAAGATCGCGGCCCTGCGGCAAGACGAGCTGGATCCCGGTCGCATCGTCCGGCACATCCGAGAGGTTCAGGCCGACTTCGCCGACGCCATCGGCGCGCAGTTGCAACGGCGCAGCCGCCGGGCCAACGGCGCGCCTCCGACGGCGGACCGGCGAGTGCGTGCCGCGGTGACCGCCAGATGCATTGCGGCCGCGGTGTTCGGCGCGATGGAGGTCTGGATGGTCAGTGACGAGCGGTCCCTGGGCGAGCTGGCGCGGCTGTGCCATGCGGCGCTGGAGTCGCTGCGAGCCGGGATCACCGACTCCTGGGTCACGGCCGCCCGCTCGTAAAGTTTCGTCATAATTGACAAAACTTTGCCGTCGTGCGAGCCTCCATTCCGGAGGGCAGGACATGACTGATTACGACGCGATAGTTATCGGTGCCGGCCATAACGGGCTGACCGCGGCCGTGCTGCTGCAGAAGGCCGGACTGAAGACGGTGTGCCTGGATCCCAAGCTGTACGCGGGCGGCATGGCTTCCACCGTAGAGCTTTTCGAGGGATACCAATTCGAGATCGCCGGCTCGGTGCAATTCCCGACGTCCCAGGTGGTGGTCGACGAGCTGGGCCTGGACACCATACCCACGATCGATTTGGACGTGATGTCGGTGGCGGTGCGCGGTGTCGGTGACGATCCGCTGGTGCAGTACAGCGACCCCCTCAAGCTGTTCACCCACCTCAATGAGGTGCACGGCGCGGACGCCGTCAACGGCATGGCGGGGTTGATGGCCTGGAGTCAGGGCCCGACCCGCGCGCTGGGCCGATTCGAGGCCGGAACGCCGCCGAAGAGCATCGACGAGATGTATGCCTGTGCCACAAACGAATTCGAGCGCTCGGCGATCGACGACATGCTGTTCGGATCGGTCACCGACGTGCTGGACCGTTACCTGCCCGACCACGAGAAGCATGGAGCGCTGCGGGGCTCGATGACCGTGCTGGCCGTGAACACGCTCTACCGGGGCCCTTCCACACCGGGTAGCGCGGCCGCACTCGCCTTCGGCCTCGGCGTTCCCGACGGCGACACCATGCAGATGAAGAAGCTGCGCGGCGGCATCGGCGCGCTCACCTCGCACCTGTGCGACGTGCTGGCCGCCCACGGCGGCGAACTTCGGTTGCGTACCAAGGTGACCGAGATTCGCCTCGCCGACGGACGCGTGACCGGGGTGCGCACCGAGGCGGGGGAAATGCTGAATGCCCCGATCGTGATCTCCGGCGTCGCGCCGGACGTCACGCTCAACGAGATGATCGAACACGGCGCGCTGCCCGCCGACATCCGCGAACGCTACGCGCGCATCGACCACCGCGGCAGTTACCTGCAGATGCACTTCGCGCTCGAGGAGGCCCCCGCCTTCGCCGCGCCCTACGAGGCCCTCAACTCACCGGCCATGCAGGCCTCGATCGGCCTGTTCTGCACGCCCGAGGAAGTCCAGCGGCAATGGGAGGACGCGCGGCGCGGAATCGTCCCGGCCGACCCGACGGTCGTACTGCAGATCCCCTCGCAGAACGACCCGGGCCTCGCGCCGGAGGGCAAGCATGCCGCGTCGGCTTTCGCGCTGTTCTTCCCGATCGAGGGCGACGTGGACTACGGGCAGGCCAAGGTCGAAATGGGTCAGCGGGTGATTGAAAAGATCACCCGGCTCGCTCCGAATTTCGAACGCAGCATCATCCGGCACACCACCTTCACGCCCAAGCACATGGGCGTGATGTTCGGCGCCCCCGGCGGCGACTACTGCCACGGCCTGTTGAATGCCAACCAGATTGGGCCCAACCGGCCCGGTCCGCGGGGGTTCCTCGGCCAGCCGATCCCGATCGAGGGGCTCTATCTGGGCAGCGCGGGCTGCCATGGCGGGCCGGGCATCACCTTCATCCCCGGCTACAACGCCGCGCGACAAGCGCTCGCCGACCAGCGCCGCTGAGCGGCCTCTTAACCGCGCTGGCCCAGCAGTTCGTCCAACAAGGCGGTGAACTCGTCGGGGCGCGTCGGAGTGAAGGCGGGGGAGGGCCGGGTGCCCGGGACGTCCAGCGTGATCAACGTCGACTTGAACGGCCGGCTGATGTCCAGCGGCAGCCAGCGACGGAAGTCCGAGGTGCCCCAGATCCGGAACCGCTGGGTGAAGAGTCCCAACTGCTCGGCTTTGTAGCCGCGGATCGCCTCGAGCGAGATCACCTTCGACGTTCCCGATGGAAAGTGGTAGCGGCGCAACGTGATCGCCGCACGGTCCAGCTGGACGAGGCCGTCGTCATAACAGTCGTTCACGCCCGCGAACTCCTCAGCTGGTGGCCCTTCGCGGTCAGGCAGCGCCCGTCGTCCAGGCGCCACTGCCACCCATGCAGGTTGCAGGTCAACGTGTCTTTTTCGACCACACCGAATTTCGACAGGTCGGCCTTGAGGTGTGGGCAGCGGCGCTGAACCTCCCAGCCGTCCAGCGTGACCGAGGCCGAGTCATCGTGAGTCTCGGCGAACCAGCCGTCGGCGTAAGCGATCCGCTCGTCGGTCAGGCACTTGAAGAACGTGTAGAGGTACTCGTTGTAACCGCCGACCCGCCACGCCCTGAAACGGGTCGACAGGAAGATGGTGTTGACCCAGTCCGGCTCGGCGTCGCGCAGCACGGTGCGGACCAGCTCCGGCGCGATCGCGAATCCGTAACGGACCTTCTCATCCGGAATGCGTTCCCGCACGGTCCTTTTCGGGAAGTCCAGGATCACGGTCTCCGGCCCTAGCACCAGTTCGACCGGGTAGCCGATCCCGTCGCAGATCTCGTCGCTCTGCGACATGATCGGCTCGAACAGCGCGCGCAGCGGTTCCAGCAGCGGCTCCCCGCTCGCGGGCGCCCAGCTCGCCCGCTCCGCGGCGACGACGGGTGCCATCCGCTCGGCGTATTCGGCGATGTAGTCGGCCTTGCCCGTGGTGAAGATGGCCTCGACCTGGTCGGTGGGCAGCGGGTGGGTCAGCGAGTTCAGGGTGGAGCCGGTGAAGTCGGCCGTCGAGCCGGGGATCAGCAGCAGCCCGCCGCGGTTGCCGTGCCTGCGCATCTGGTCCAGGAAGACCATCTGGTCGGGAAAGATGTTGGCCGGATCGCCGTGGTCGTCGTTGAGGTCGCGCAGCTCCGGATCCAGGAAGCAGGGCGGTCCCGCGGACGGGACCACCCACGTCGCCCCGACCTGGGCGAGGTACTGGCGGGCGCGGTCCATCTGCCGTTGCCGCTTCTGGACGACGGGATC
>NZ_LZMB01000139.1 GCF_001673555.1 Mycobacterium sp. 1165178.9
CCCGGCAGCGGCTTGCCCGCGACTTCCGGCATGAATCGAAGGGCGACCATCCCCACCAAGCCCGCGAAGATCAGCATGTAGGCCGGCACCATCGCGCTGCCGGTGCCGGATATCAGCGCTTGCGCGATCACCGGCGTAGTTCCGCCGACGGTCGACAGCGCGATGTTGTACGAAATGGCAAGGGCGCCGCTGCGCACCCTGGTGGGGAACAGCGCCGGCAGGGCTTGGGGTGTGGTGCTGTCGAAACACAGCTCCATCAGCCCGACCAGCAGCACACCGATGAAGATCAACGGCAAGACACCGCCGAGGCGCATCAGCAAGAACGCCGGGACCGACGCCAGAACGAGCAACCCGCAGCCCGTCCACATGATCGGTTTGACGCCGATACGGTCGGACAACATGGCGACGAACACCACCGAGGCCATCAGGATCGCCAGCGTCGCCACGATGATCACCAGCCCAGCCGTATTACTAACGCGCACAACAACTTTGAGGTATGTCGGCAGGTATCCGGTGAGCATGAAGTCGGGGACTTGGGAGGCCACCACGACTGCCGCGCAGACCAGCATCGGCTTCCACTGCTCGACCACTGTGCGCCGAAATTGCTGCCAGCCGCGGTCAGCCGCCGTATCCGTGTTGCTGCGCACCTGTGTGTAGGCGGGCGACTCGTCGATCCGCAGCCGCAAATAGAGAGCGAGGACGCCGAATGGCGCCCCGAGCAACAGCGGAATCCGCCAGCCCCAGGCCAACATGTCGTGACTCGGCAGCCAGGCCTGCAAAGCGGTCACCAGCAACCCGGCGAGCACAAACCCGACCAGGTTGCCCAGCGGCAGGAACCCGACCATCCTGCCGCGCTTGCCGTCCGGGGCCCGCTCAACGAGATAGGTCATCGCGCCGACGAACTCGCCGCCGGTAGACAAGCCTTGAAAGACCCGGGCGACCAGCAGCAGGATCGGCGCCCAGATGCCGATGGTGCTGTAGCCGGGCAGCAAGCCGGTCATGGTGGTCCCCACCGCCATCAGCAGAATCGTGATCACCAAAACCCGCTTGCGCCCGACGCGGTCGCCGAGGGGGCCGAGGACGAATCCGCCCAGCGGGCGCACGACGTACGCCGCCGCCAGCGTGCTGAAGGTCGCGATGAGATGAACCGCGCTGACACTGTTGCCCGGATAGAAGACCTGGGCGATGGTGGTCGCGATGTAGCCGTAGACGCCGAAGTCGTACCACTCCATGAAATTGCCGATGGCGGTCGCCAGGGTGTCCCGGCGCATCGCCGCATCGGTATCCCGGGAATCAGTCGCTGTGCCGCGGATGCTCATTGACACCTCGCGTACCCATAACTTTGCTGCCCGGAACCGGCGGTGCCTGCAACCATGCGTTTCGTCTTACCACGCCCTAGCGTGCGGCCAGCCGTTCGCGGCGCAGCAACTCCACCTCCGGCATGGGCAGCGGCGGCAGCTCGCCGACCGCCGTGCTCAGCAACAGGTCGGCCAGTTGCGGATTGCGGGCCAGGCACGGCCCGTGCATGTAGGTCGCGATCACGCTGCCTTGCACCGCGCCGTCGAAGCCGTTGCCGGCAACGTTGCCTGCGCCCTTGATGACCGCGCCCAGCGGCGACGCCGCCGGTCCCAGCGCGGTGCCGCCGCGGTGGTTCTCGAAACCGGTGAGACGCTCGGTCAAGCCGGCCAGCAGCGGCTTGGTCGCCAGCTCGCCAATGGTGCGCGCCTGTTGCGGTGACGTCGTCGCGTCCAGCATGCCCACACCGTCGACGCGCTCCCCGGCCGACGTTTCATACCAGTGCCCGAGCACCTGAACGGCCGCGCAGATGGCCAGCACCGGGGCGCCCCGTGCCGCGGCGCGCTGCAGGCCGGGGTACTTGATCAAATGCCTGGTGGCCAGGCGCTGCGCGTAGTCCTCGGCCCCGCCCAGCGTGTACAGGTCCAACGACTCGGGCACCGGGTCGGCCAGCGTGATCTCGACGATCTCGGCGGCGATGCCGCGGAGCCGGAGCCGCTGCCGCAGCACCAGGGCGTTGCCGCCGTCGCCGTAGGTGCCCATCACGTCGGGGAGCACCAACCCGATCCGCACCACCGAGTCAGCCATGGCGCGCCAATGATCGCTGCAGCTGGAGGAAGGCGGTGTAGTTGGCGACGACCTCCACCCGCCCCGGCGGACATGAAGCGATCGCGGCGACGGTGTCGTGCACCAGCGTGTGCTCGACGCCCGCGTACCCCAGACGCACCGCCAGGTCGGTGCCGCGCTCGCCGGCGGCGACGACTTTCGTCTCCTCGAAGTGCTCGAATCGCACATCCCAGAGCCACGACAGGTCTTCTCCGTCGGGAACCTGGCCGTTGACCGAGATGACCACCCCGGCCGCATGTTTGTCCACCATCGACAGCGCCTCCTGCCAGCCGGCCGGGTTCTTGGCCAGCAGGATGCGCACCTCGTGGGCACCGACGCGGACGGTCCGATAACGCCCGGCGACCTCGTCGACCCTCGAGACGGCCGCCACCGCCGACGCGGGATCGGCGCCCAACGCGACCGCGGCCGCGACGGCCTGGGCGGCGTTGCCCCGGTTGACCGCGCCGGGCAGCGCCAACCGCATCGGCAGGGCCAGGCCGTCGGGCCCGTAGAGGGTGTCGTCGTCGAACCACCATTGCGGGCTGGGCCGTTTGAAGTCGGCACCCGTGGAATACCAGTGACCCCGGTCGCGGACGATGATCTCGCCGCTGCGCGGGCAGCTGACCGAGTCGTTCGCCCACGAACCACCCGCGGCCACCCAGACCGCGTTGGGGCTGTCGTACGCCGCGGACGTCATCAGCACGTCGTCGCAGTTGGCCACGACGACCGCCGTGGGGTGCCGGGCCAGGCCCGCGCGCAGGGTCCGCTCGATGACGTTGATCTCGCCGACCCGGTCCAGCTGGTCACGCGACAGGTTGAGCAGCACGACGACGCTGGGTTCGACGGCGTCGGAAACATGCGGGACGTGCATCTCGTCGACTTCGAGTGCGGCCAGGGGTGCATCGCGGTTGCTGGCCAGCGCCGCGACCAGGCCGGCGTCCATGTTGGCGCCCTCGGCGTTGGTGGCGACCGGGCCCAGCGTCGCCAGCGCGGCCGACGTCATCCTCGTGGTGGTGGATTTGCCGTTGGTGCCGGTGACGATCACGGTGCGCCGCCCATAGGCCAATTGCCGCAGAACCGAGCGGTCTAGCGTCATCGCGATCAGGCCGCCGATCATCGCCCCGGCCCCGCGCCCGCTCACCCGCGACGCCCAGCGCGCGCTCGCTCCTGCGGCGAGGGCCAGACGGGCGCGGGTGGTGACCACGCGGAGAGTTTAAGGGCGGCGGGTCGTCCGCATCGAATTCCGGGCGATCGCAAGCGCGGCGCTCGGCGCCGGGCGCGGCGGGTCGTCCGTATCGAATCAGCCCGACACGGCCCGCAGCGGACGGGCGATGTCGGTCGGCCGTGCCATCCTCAGTGCATGAGCGGGGTGCCCTGGGGTCGGCCGGCCAGCGAGCCGGACGCGGGCTGGGCCGTCGTCGACGTCGAGACCTCGGGCTTTCGGCCGGGTCAGGCACGGATCATCAGCGTTGCGGCGCTCGGCCTGGACGCCGACGGCAACGTCGAACAGTCGGTGGTGAGCCTGCTCAACCCCGGCGTGGACCCTGGTCCCACGCACGTGCACGGCCTGACCGCCGCCATGCTGGAAGATCAGCCGCAGTTCGCCGACATCGCCGGCGACGTGGCCGAGGTGCTGCGCGGCCGCACCTTGGTAGCCCACAATGTGGCGTTCGACTACGCGTTTCTTGCCGCCGAAGCCGAACTGACCGAGACGGAACTGCCCGTCGACAGCGTCATGTGCACCGTCGAGCTGGCCCGGCGGCTGGACCTCGGCGTCGACAACCTGCGGTTGGAGACGCTCGCGGCGCACTGGGGCGTCACCCAGGAGCAGCCCCACGACGCGTTCGACGACGCGCTGGTGCTGACCGGCGTGCTGGCCTCGGCGCTCAAGCTGGCCCGAGCAGGCGACATCTGGTTGCCGATACATCCGGTGACCCGGCGCCGCTGGCCGAACGGCCGCGTCACCCACGACGAGCTGCGACCGCTCAAGGTGCTGGCGTCCCGGATGCCCTGCCCGTATCTCAACCCCGGCCCCTACGTGGGCGGCCGGCCGCTCGTGCAGGGCATGCGGGTGGCGCTGGCGGCCGAGGTCGGCCGCACCCACGAGGAACTCGTGGAACGCATCCTGCACGCCGGGCTGGCCTACACCGAGGCCGTCGATCGGGAGACGTCGCTGGTGGTCTGCAATGATCCTGCCCCCGAGCAGGGCAAGGGCTACCTCGCCCGGCAACTGGGCGTGCCGGTGATCTGCGACGCGCAGTTCATGGACTACGTCGGTGCCGTCATCGGGGGCACCAGCATGGACGAATTCACCGACGCCAGCACCCTGGACCAGCAGCTGGCGCTGTTCTGATCAGCCGCGGCTTGCCGCCCTCGCTATTTCAGGGCCCGCCGCGCCAATGTTCGATGCGGTGATGGTCGGGGGTGAATCCGTGCTGCACGCCCCACAGCACGGCCTGGGTGCGGCTCGCGACGCCGAGCTTGCGGTAGACGTTACGGATGTAGGACTTCACGGTATTTGGGCTCAGGTAGGTCAGCCGAGCCACGTCGGCATTGCTCTTGCCTTGGGTGATCAGCGCCAGGATCTCCGCCTCGCGGTCGCTGAGCCCTTCGCTGCGCCCTGGCCAGTCGAGCCCGGGAGCACTGCGCGCCCGTCCGGTTATGTCGCTGACGATTACCTCGCCGGAATGCACCGCCTCCAGCGCGGCGACCAGCTCGCGCGCCGGCAGGGTCTTCGATAGGTATCCCTGGGCCCCGTGGCGCCGGGCGCTCTCGACGAGGTCGGGGTGAAAGTTCCACGTGTAGACCACGACTCGGCGTGCCCGAGGATTCGCCACCAAAACCCCTATCTCCTCGTGGTCGGATTCGGGTTGGGCAAACGAGTCGTACAGGACGATATCGACGGGGTCAGCGACGGGCATGGTGGAGTCGAGTTCTGCGATCACGACACGATCGCGGTACGGGTCAAGCATGTTGGCCACACCCTTCACGACGACGTCGTAGTCATCGACGAGCGCGACCGTGATCGGCGCGCGGGGAGACGGTGGTGGCATGTCGGCGAGATTACCTCCCTAGGGGTGTATTGCTACCCCCCTTTGGGGTGGTCGACTGGATTCATCGCTGGCGCAACCAGTTAGCCAGTCGTCAACCGCAACAGGGAGGCTAACCATGATCATCCTGGGCATCATCGCGCTGATCGCAGGATTTCTGCTCAAGATCGCGGTGCTGTGGACTATCGGCATCATCCTCGTCATCGCCGGCGTGATCCTGGCGATCCTCGGATCCACCGGACGCGCCGTCGGCGGCCGCCGGCACTACTTCTGAACGCCGGCAATTGAGACGCGCCCGATCTCGGGCTGGGCGCACCTCACAGCAACGGGGCCAAATGCTGTTCGCCGATTGCGATCTCGGGGTTTAGCGCCGCGACGCGTGGCAACCGTGCCGCCGTAGGGCGTACTCCGCCACCACGGGGTCAGCCGCGAGCGGCGCGGTTGACCGCCGACACGACCGCACGCAGCGACGCGGAGGTGATCGACGGAGCGATGCCGACCCCCCAGACCGTGCGACCGTCCACCGACGCCTCCACATACGCGGCCGCCTGCGCGTCGTCACCGGCGCTCATGGCGTGCTCGGAGTAATCCAGGACGGCCACGTCGAAACCGACACCGCCCAGCGCCTGCACGAACGCGGCGAGTGGTCCGTTGCCCTCCCCGCTGATCTCGGTCTCCGCGCCGTTTATCTTGACGGTCGCGGTGAGGCGGGTGACGCCGCTGTCGTCCTCGGAGGCGTCGACGCGCTGTTTCATCCGCTCCAGCGGCACCACCGGCGCCAGGTACTCCTCGGAAAAGGCGTCCCACATCTCCTTGGGGCTGACCTCGCCGCCTTCTCCCTCGCTGATCTTCTGCACCACCTGGGAGAACTCGATCTGCAGCCGCCGCGGCAGCGCCAGGCCATGGTCGGCCTTCATGATGTAGGCGACGCCGCCCTTGCCGGACTGCGAGTTGACCCGGATCACCGCCTCGTAGGTGCGCCCGACGTCCTTGGGGTCGATCGGCAGATACGGCACCTGCCACAGCATGTCGTCGACGTCGGAGTCCGCGGCGTCCGCGTCGATCTTCATCTGGTCGAGACCCTTGTTGATGGCGTCCTGATGGCTGCCGGAGAACGCGGTGTAGACCAGGTCCCCGCCGTAGGGGTGACGCTCGTGCACCGGCAGCTGGTTGCAGTACTCGACCGTGCGGCGGATCTCGTCGATGTTGGAGAAGTCGATCTGCGGGTCCACGCCGCGGGAGAACAGGTTCAGCCCCAGCGTCACCAGGCAGACGTTGCCGGTGCGCTCACCGTTGCCGAACAGGCAGCCCTCGATGCGGTCGGCACCGGCCTGGTAGCCCAATTCGGCTGCCGCAACGGCGGTTCCGCGGTCATTGTGCGGATGCAGGCTCAGGATGACCGATTCCCGGTTGGCCAGGTTGCGGCTCATCCACTCGATCGAGTCGGCGTAGACGTTGGGTGTGGCCATCTCCACCGTCGCGGGCAGGTTGAAGATGATCGGGTTGTCCGGCGTCGGCGCGATGATTTCGCCGACGGCGTCGCACACCTGCCTGGCGTACTCGAGCTCGGTGCCGGTGTAGGACTCCGGCGAATACTCGAACCGCCACCGCGTGCCCGGGTGCTTGGCGGCCTCTTCGACGCACTTGCGCGCGCCCTCGGTCGCGATGGCCTGTACGGCGGCCCGGTCGGCGCGAAAGACCACGCGGCGCTGCAGGATTGAGGTCGAGTTGTAGAAGTGCACGATGGCCTGCGGCGCGCCGTCGCACGCCTCGAAGGTGCGCTCGATCAGTTCCGGCCGGCACTGGGTCAGCACCTGGATGGTGACGTCATCGGGGATGGCGCCGTCGGTGATGATCTCGCGGACGAAGTCGAAATCGGTCTGGCTGGCCGACGGGAATCCCACTTCGATTTCCTTATAGCCCATGCGAACCAGCAAATCGAACATGCGGCGCTTGCGCGCCGGGCTCATGGGGTCGATCAGCGCCTGGTTGCCGTCGCGAAGATCCACCGCACACCACAGCGGCGCATGAGCGATGACGCGGTCGGGCCACGTGCGGTCGGGCAGCCGGATGGGCTCGACCTCATCGGCGAAGGGGCGGTACCGGTTGACCGGCATCGACGAGCCCCGCTGCTGGTTCCATGCGGGTTGTCCGGGCGCCGATGGGCCCGCGGGCTGAACGATGGTTCGTGTCGAGCTGAATGCATCGGGATTGGAAGTCACGGTAGTTGCTCCGGGGGATTCAGAAGGGAAACTTCAGACCGGCGCATCGCGAACACCCGCGACGGGAAGCCGGTCTGGATCAGACCCCGTCGCGGCGTCCGAGGAGGAGCACCCGCTGCACGTCCAAGACTTTACCGCTTCTGGCGCTGAGGCAGAAATTCCGCCTAGACCGCAGCGAATGCGCGCGACGGGGTTGGGTGGTATCGCGACGTAAATCACCATGCGGTGGCACGTATTCTGTTGTGGACTTATACCCGAAATCTTCAAATATCCAGGCCGGAGAGGCAGGAATAACGTGGCGCTCGTCGTGCAGAAGTACGGCGGATCCTCAGTGGCGAACGCCGACCGGATCCGGCGGGTGGCCGAGCGCATCGTCGCTACCAAGAAGCAGGGCAACGATGTAGTAGTCGTCGTGTCCGCGATGGGCGACACCACCGACGACTTGATGGATCTGGCCCACCAGGTGTGCCCGGCGCCGCCTCCGCGCGAACTCGACATGCTGCTGACCGCCGGCGAGCGAATCTCCAATGCCTTGGTCGCGATGGCGATCGAATCGCTGGGCGCGCAGGCGCGCTCGTTCACCGGTTCGCAGGCCGGCGTGATCACCACCGGCACGCACGGCAACGCCAAGATCATCGATGTCACTCCGGGACGGCTGCGGACCGCGCTCGACGAAGGGCGCATCGTGCTGGTCGCCGGCTTCCAAGGTGTCAGCCAGGACACCCGCGACGTGACCACGCTGGGCCGCGGGGGTTCGGACACCACGGCGGTGGCCCTGGCCGCGGCGCTGCACGCCGATGTCTGCGAGATCTACACCGACGTCGACGGCATCTTCAGCGCCGACCCGAGGATCGTGCACAACGCCCGCAAGCTGGACACGGTCACCTTCGAGGAGATGCTCGAGATGGCGGCGTGCGGCGCCAAAGTTTTGATGCTGCGCTGCGTGGAATACGCACGCCGCTACAACATGCCGGTGCACGTCCGGTCCTCCTATTCGGAAAACCCAGGCACCATAGTCGTCGGATCAATCAAGGACATACCCATGGAAGACCCCATCCTGACCGGAGTCGCGCACGACCGCAGCGAGGCCAAGGTGACCGTCGTCGGCATTCCCGACATCCCCGGATACGCCGCTCGGGTCTTCCGGGCGCTCGCCGATGCCGACGTGAACATCGACATGGTCTTGCAGAACGTCTCCAAGGTCGAGGACGGCAAGACCGACATCACCTTCACATGCTCGCGCGACAGCGGACCCACCGCGGTGGCCAGGCTGGACGCGCTCCAGGACGAGATCGGGTTCAGCCAACTGCTCTACGACGACCACGTCGGCAAGGTGTCGCTGATCGGGGCGGGCATGCGCAGCCACCCCGGGGTCACTGCCACCTTCTGCGAGTCCCTGGCCGAGGTGGGCGTCAACATCGAGCTGATCTCCACGTCCGAGATCCGCATCTCGGTGCTTTGCCGTGACACCGAACTAGATAAGGCCGTCGTGGCGTTGCACGAGGCGTTCGGGCTCGGCGGCGAGGAGTCGGCGACCGTGTACGCGGGGACGGGTAGATAAATGGTTGCCATTGGAGTTGTGGGCGCCACCGGCCAGGTCGGCCAGGTGATGCGCCGGTTGCTCGACGAGCGGGACTTCCCGGCGACGTCGGTGCGGTTCTTCGCGTCATCGCGCTCGCAGGGCCGCAAGCTGGAATTCCGGGGCCAGGAGATCGAGGTCGAGGACGCCGCGACGGCGGACCCCACCGGCCTGGACATCGCGTTGTTCTCCGCGGGCAAGGCGATGTCCCTGGTGCAGGCGCCGCGATTCGCCGCGGCCAGCGTGACGGTGATCGACAACTCGTCGGCCTGGCGCAAGGACCCGGAAGTGCCGTTGGTGGTATCCGAGGTGAACTTCGACCGCGACGTCCGGGACGCCCGCTCGCTGGCCAAGGGCATCATCGCCAACCCGAACTGCACCACGATGGCCGCGATGCCGGTGCTCAAGGTGCTGCACGACGAAGCCGGGCTGCAGCGCCTCGTTGTGTCCAGCTATCAGGCCGTGTCCGGCAGCGGGGTCGCCGGGGTCGAGGAGCTGGCCACGCAGGCGCGCGCGGTCATCGACGGCGCCGAGCAGTTGGTGCACGACGGCAGCGCGGTGCAGTTCCCGCCGCCCAAGACCTACGTGGCGCCGATCGCCTTCAACGTGGTGCCGCTGGCCGGATCGCTGGTCGACGACGACTCCGGTGAGACCGACGAGGACCAAAAGCTGCGCCACGAGAGCCGCAAGATCCTCGGCATTCCCGACCTGGCCGTCAGCGGCACCTGTGTGCGGGTCCCGGTGTTCACCGGGCACTCGCTGTCGATCAACGCCGAATTCGCCCGGCCGCTGTCACCCCAGCGGGCCCGCGAGCTGCTCGCCGGCGCGCCCGGCGTCAAGGTGGTCGACGTGCCGACCCCGTTGGCCGCCGCCGGCGTCGACGAATCCCTGGTCGGCCGGATCCGGCACGATCCCGGGGTGCCCGACGGCCGCGGCCTGGCACTGTTCATCTCCGGTGACAACCTGCGCAAGGGGGCGGCGCTGAACACCATCCAGATCGCCGAGTTGCTGGCCGCCCAGCGGTGACAAGCGGGTGAGCACCACCCCTACTCGCTTGGCCGCGCGGTGCTCACTGTTCGCCGCGGTGTTTTTGGTTCTGCCGCACTGGACCGTCGCGCACGCCGACCCGGCGGCGCCCGCCCCCGAGCCCGTGCTGCAGCCGCTGGCGCCCGGCCAGGTGTTGCGCACTCCGCCGGGGTCGTCGACGGACGAGGTGTCGACGCGCAGCGCGACGGGTGCGTACCAACCGCCGAATCCGACCCCCTGCCCGGCGAAGCTGTCGCCGCAGACTTGGAGCAATTCGGCGGGAAACTCGACGAACTCGCACAGGTCTGTCGCGCCGATGCCGTAGTCCACAGTCGGCGTGCCGGTTCCGGCACTGGGGCCGATGCGCAACACCTGGCCGGGCGCCAGCGGCTGCAGCACGGGCTCGGGGGCGGGCGCCGCCGGGTCGGCGTGCGCGACG
>NZ_LZMB01000140.1 GCF_001673555.1 Mycobacterium sp. 1165178.9
CTCGGTCGATGTGAGGGCCCTGGCGCAGGTAGACATGCGCCACGCATTCCCAGGTGTTGCCGATACCGCCGTGCACCTGGATGGCCGTCTCGCAGACGGTGCGGGTGGCGCGCGCGCAGTAGACCTTTGCGATTTTGGCCGCACGGATGGCTTCGGCGGGGGCGAGCTCATCAACGGCCCACGCGGCATGCCGCGACACGCTCACCGAACCCTCAATCAGCGCAAGGCTTTCGGCCAGCAGGTGTGCGATGGCCTGATACGAGCCGATCTGCTTGCCGTACTGTTCACGGATTTTGGCGTAGTCGCAGGCGACGGCGTGCGCGCCCCGGGCGATGCCCACTAGGTCTGCCGTCGTCGTGACCAGCGCCAGGGCCCGCCATTGTTCAGAAACCTCGGGCGACACATCGCCCAACGGCTCCGGCGATCCCGCAAGCGTGCCGTCGGCCCGCGTGAGGTCGACGCTCTGCGGCGAAACCTCGACATCGACGGCGAGGACGGTGCCGCCCGAAAGCAACAGGGCGCGCCGGGCGCCGCGGGCGTCGACCACTCGATCGCCGACCGCCACCGTCGCCGCCGATACGTCCACGCCGACATGGCGGCCCAGATCGTCGGCGAGGACGGGCCCGAGGAACGGTGTGTCAACCAGGCGGCGGCCGAACTCCTCGGCCACGATGGCTACCTCAACGCCGGAGGCACCGTCGGAACGCAACGACCGCCAGCCGGTGTTCTCGATCTGCTTGTCCAGGCGGGCAATTCGAGTCCGGTCGTCAAGATCCTGCACCGCTGCTGGCCCCAGATCGTCGGCCAGCTTGGCGGCGGCATCGCGTAACTGCTGTTGTTCAGCTGTCAGACGTACATCCATAGCTCTCCTTCAGCACTCGGCGTAGCACCTTGCCGGAAGGCAGGCGGGGAATGTCGGGGACGAAAATCACCCGGCTCAGATGTTTATACGACGCCAGTCTTTGGTCCACCATGGCGCTCAGTTGGGTGGCATCGACGGGAGCGGACGTCGCGACCGCGGCGACGACGGCCTCGCCGTTGAGTCCGTCGGGAATCCCGAACACGGCGCAGTCTTTGACGGCCGGATGACGGTGCAGCACTGCCTCGATTTCGGCGGGGGCGACCTGGAAGCCGCGAACTTTGATCATTTCTTTGAGGCGGTCGGTGATTCGCAGCCATCCGCCGGTGTCGAGCCAGCCGACATCCCCGGTGCGGTACCACCCGTCACGGACCGCCTCGCGGTTTGCTTCGGCCGGGAGGTAGCCGGCCATGAGCGATGCCGACCGACCCTGGATCTCGCCGACCTCGCCCGGGCCGACCGGCTCGCCGGACTTTAGCGAGACGACGCGTAGGTCCACACCGGGCACCGCCCGTCCGACGGTGTCGAGCCGGGGGTCCTCGACTGGATTGCACGCTATGACAGGCAATTCCGTGGTTCCGTAGGCCGGAAGCCAACGCACTCCGGTGCGCCGGGTCACGGTTTCCGCGACGTGGGTGTTGACCGGCGTGGCCCCCCACATGATGTAGCGCAGCGACGACAGGTCATAGGACTCGAGGTCGGGATGCGAGGCGATGGCCAGCGCGATGGGCGCGACTGCCATTTCCACTGTGATGCGGTCACTTTCGATGTGCTGCAGCACCCGGTCGATGTCGAACCGGCGGTGCAGCCGCACGCAGGCGCCGGTCTCCCACGCGGTCAGCAGGTTCAGCAGGCCCAGGATGTGTGACGGCGGCGTCGCAACCTGGATCCGGTCGTGGCGCGTCAGTTGCAACGCTTGGCGCCAGTGCCGCACCGCCTCGTCCAGCGAGGCGTGGGTGTGCCGGACGGCCTTCGGCAGGCCGGTGGTACCGGAACTGAACACCAGCGCCGCGTCGTTCGTGGGCGATGCGCCGCCGGCTATCGGCTCCGCGGGCGGGACCGGCTCGTCGAGGTGCAGCATCGGCATCAGACCGGCCAGCACCGGGTGGTCCCCGACGGCGTGCTCGGGGTTGGTCAGCGCGAGCGCCTGGTCGACCTCGTCGCGCTTCCATGCCGGGCTGATGAGCACGGCCGCGGCAGCCAGTCGCCAGATCGCCAGCACCACGGCGAGGAACTCCGGCCGATTCGAGGCCATCAAGGCGACGCGTTGACCTGGGTTGACACCGTCTTTTGCCAGGTTAGCGGCCCATCCGTCGGCTAACGCGTCGAGTTCGGGCACGCTGAATCGCCGTTCCTCGAACACGAGCGCCGCCGGCTCGGTCACGTCCCGTCCTTCCCTGACAGACCGGGCTGACCCGACATCCATACAGTCTTGAGAAGATGCTATCGCTTCGTGAGAATAGTATTCTCTATACTGAAGAATGCAAATACGTGAAAGGGGGCGGTCGCAGTGACGGTCACCCGGATCATCGAGGGGACCCCGCGGGTGACAGCTCCGGCAACAAACGGCTCTGGCGCCGGAACGGTGACGATTCATCTCGACCGCAAGAAGGTGTCGGTGCCCATAGTCCCGGGCGAGACTCTCTTGGAGACAGCGCGGCGGGCCGGGCTGGAACCGCCGTTCAGTTGCGAGGCCGGCAACTGCGGTACGTGCATGGCCAAGCTCGAAGAAGGCCATGCCACCATGCGGGTCAACGATGCTCTCGAAGAGGACGAGGTCGCCGAGGGCTACATTCTGACGTGCCAGGGCGTTCCGGATACGGACTCGGTCACGGTGCGCTACGAGTAGCAACCAGAGAGGTGGCGACGATGGCCAAGGGCATCATCCTCGTGGAGAGCCGACCGAGTTCGCCCGAGCGCGAGCAGGAGTACAACACCTGGTACGACGAGGTGCATCTGGGTGAGCTCGTCGCCCTGGACGGGTTCGTCTCGGCACGCCGGCTGCGTCCCGTTGACGCCGACGGACCTTATGTCGCCATCTACGAGATCGAGGGCGACGACCTGCAGGCAATCCTGAACAACATGATCGCCAACGCGGGGCAACTGCACATGTCGGACGCCCTGCAGCTGGATCCGGCGCCCATTCCACGACTGCTCGAGACCACCACCGAGTGCTTCGGCTAAATCGAGTCCGGGCTGCGCGGGGAAGGACTGCTTGATGAAGGTCGATGACCTGATTTTGGTGAGCATTGACGACCACGTGGTCGAACCGCCGGACATGTTCCTGCGGCACGTGCCGACCAAGTACCGGGACGAGGCACCCGTCGTCGTCACCGACGGCAAGGGCGTGGACCAGTGGATGTACCAGGGCAGGCCGCAGGGCGTGAGCGGACTCAATGCGGTGGTGTCGTGGCCGGCCGAGGAGTGGGGCCGCGATCCCGCCGGATTCGCCGAGATGCGCCCGGGTGTCTACGACGTCCACGAACGCGTCCGCGACATGAACCGCAACGGAATCCTCGCGTCGATGTGC
>NZ_LZMB01000141.1 GCF_001673555.1 Mycobacterium sp. 1165178.9
GGATACCACCCGCGCCAACGAGCAGGTCGAACTGTCGCGACCCGCCGCGCTCGAGGGTGACCTGCACGCCCGAGTCGCGGCGTTCGAGGCCGAGGGCTATCAACCGCGTGATGAACTCGTCTACGTCGCGCACACCATGCCCGGGCGCATGATCGCACGATTCACGATGCGCGACGAGAAGACCATGTTTCTTTTTGTTTTCACCTCTGATCACATGAGCGGCCCCGATCCGCAGGATGTGCCACATGCCAAGACGACCCTGCATGAGGTTTTCGGCAACGCGGGCTGGGAATGTCCGGAGATCTTGCGCAAGCTCGACGGGACCTCCGATGTGTACTTCGATCGCGTCAGCCAGATCGTCATGGACCGCTGGTCGGATGGACGTGTAGCGCTCGTCGGTGACGCCGCGGCCGCGGTCTCGCTGCTGGCGGGTGAGGGAACCGGTCTCGCGATGGTGCAGGCCTACATACTGGCCGGCGAACTCAATGGCGCAGGAGCCAATCACCAGGATGCGTTTCGTCGCTATGAGCGGCAGCTGCGTCCGATCGTCGAGGCCAGGCAGCGGTCGGCGCGGGCCTTCGCCACGATGTTCGCGCCCAAGACGGCACTGGGCGTGTGGACCCGCAATCAGGCGTCGAAACTGCTGAACATTCCGCGGCTGGCCGCCTGGGCCGTCCGCAGCGAATTCCGCGACGACATCGCGTTACCCGAATATGCCGCATAGCCGGCCGACTGCGATTGGACCTGAGAAGGGTTTGGGGCGCAGTCGATTAGAGCGACAGGATGGTCGCCGACGCGGTGCCGGGGGCGCCGTATACCTGGGCCAGTCCGACGCGCGGGTTGCCGGGTACCTGACGGTCGCCCGCCTCGCCGCGCAGCTGACGCACCAACTCGTGCATCTGCCGCAGCCCCGATGCGCCGATCGGCTCGCCGTTGGCGATCAGTCCGCCATCGGTGTTGACCGGCATCGAGCCGTGGATCTCAGTCGCGCCGTCGGCCAGTAACTTCTCCTGCTCACCGTCGGCACACAGGCCGGTCTCGGCCATGTGGATGACCTCGTTGCCGGCGTCGGTGTCCTGCAGCTGGGCGACGTCGACGTCCTCGGGCCCGATGCCCGCGGCTTCGTAGGCCGCCTTGGACGCGTAGACCGTCGGGGAGACGTCCTCGTCGAGCGGTGCGAAGGTGGCATGCACCTCGTACGCACCGAATGTGCGGGTGCGGATCTCACAGGCGCGCACGTACACCGGCTTGTCGGTGAACTTGTGTGCGATGTCCGCGCGGCACATGATGACGGCCGCGGCACCCTCGTCGGGCGCGCAGAACATGTACTGCGTCAACGGGTAGTTGAGTACGTTCGAATTGAGGATCTCCTCGACCGAAATCTCCTTGCGCCGGAAGGCATTCGGGTTCAGCGCGCCGTTGCGGAAGTTCTTGTTGGCCACCCGCGCCAGCGTCTCCTGGGAGATGTTGTGGTCGTGCAGGTATTTGTTGGCCTTCATCCCGAAGAACTTGGTGGTGACGAACTGACCGTTCTGCGCGTACCACTGCGGCAGCGCCAGCTTGGCGGGGTCGTCGGTGAATGCCCCGCGGGGGTGCTTGTCCAAGCCGAGGGCGATGCCGATGTCGTACTTGCCCAACCGGATGGTGTCCGCGGTCTGCTGAATGGCACTGGCCGCGGTTGCGCAGGCGTTGAAGACGTTGGTGAAGGTGATGCCGGTCAGTCCGACCAGGCGGGTCACCGCGTCCGGGTTGGACACTTCGTGACTGCCACCGAAGCCGAACTGGATGTCTTTCCACTCCACACCGGCGTCGGTGAGCGCGCTTTGGATGGCTTCGGCGCCCATCTGCATCGCGGTCTTCTCGAACCGGCCGAAGGGATGCAGGCCCACACCGATGATCGCTACATCGTTGGTCATCTCACGCTCCTTCTGGCTAGACCGGCTGGAAGGCGAACGTGATGATCTCGTTGCCGTCCGCGTCGGTGGTGAAAGGCACCATGGTGAGCTCGACCTCCTGGCCGAACTTCAGCTTGGCGGGGTCGTTCTCGGTCAGCCGTCCCTCGACACGGATGACGTCACCGAGCTGGACCAGACCCACGCCGAACGGCACGAAGTCCTTGCCAGTCGGGCCGGCGTACGGGGCGCCGGGCGGAAACCCCTGGGTGGTCCAAGCGACGACGGTGCCGGTCCGCGGCAACAGCACGTCGCTCATCGCGCCGCCGCTGCACCGCGGGCACCGCTCCTGCACCGGGAAGGTCGTGGCGCCGCAATCGCCGCACCGACTGCCGATGAGCTGCGGGTTCTCGTCGGGCCAGGTTGAGATCTCGGGAGCGAGTGCCTTCTGCATTGAGGGATCCTCCAGGAACGTGCACGGTGCGCCAAAAGAACAATTCTGACTGAACCGTATAACAGCTTTCCGAAAAGTGGAAACCGCATTCTCATCATCGGGAGGACGGGCGGGCCGACGGCGGACCGGGCCCGACGATATGTTGGGCCGATGACGGTCACGGTGATACTCGAGCTCAGATTCAAGCCCGATGAGGTCGCTGCGGGGCGCGAGCTGATGGGCCGGGCGCTACAGGACACGCGGGCGTTCGACGGCAATGTGCGCACTGACGTGCTTGTCGACGAGGACGACGAAGCGCACTGGCTCATCTACGAAATTTGGGAGACGGTCGAAAGCGACGAGGCCTACCGCGCGTTTCGCGCCGGCGAAGGCAAGCTCACGCAGCTTCCTCCGCTGCTGGCCGCGCCTCCGGCCAAGACCAGGTACCTCACCAGCGACGTGTGACGCGCTATCAGCTCAGCGCGGGAATGACCTCCCGTTCGAACAGTTCGATGCCCGACCGGTCGTAGGCGGCCTCGGGGAAGTAGCAGATCGCGTACTCGCACCCGAGGTCGCGGACCTTGGCGATCCGTTCGATGACTTGTTCCGTTGTGCCCGTGGCCCCCTCCGAGCCGCCGGAGAGCATGGCATCCGCCGCGGCTTCGGGGACATAGCGCGAGATTCGGTCGCGTATCCGCCGCCGCCGGTCTTCGACGTCGGCGTCGGAGGCGCCGATGATTGCGCTGAAGTTGGCCGAGCGCACGATGGCGTCAAAGTCGGTGCCCACGCGACGGCAGTGCTCGGCCAGCACATCCGATTTGTGTTTGAAAGCCTCGAGCTCCGGCGTGAAGTTGGTGTATTGCGCGTACTGCGCGGCGATGCGCAACGTCACCTTCTCGCCGCCACCGGCGATCCAGAAGGGAATTCCCCCGTCCTGCAACGGCTTCGGCTCGACGATCGCGCCGTCGACCTGATAATGCTCGCCGTCCAAGCTGACTTTGCCGTCGCGCCACGCATCGCGCATGATCTGCACGCCTTCTTCCAGCCGGCCCAATCGCACGCCCGCTGAGGGGAACCCGTAACCGTAAGCGCGCCATTCGTGTTCGTACCAGCCGCCGCCGATGCCCATCTGTATGCGGCCACCGGAGATGACGTCGGCCGTCGCGGCGACCTTGGCGAGGTAGACGGGGTTGCGGTAGCTCATCGCCGTGCACATCTGGCCGAGTTTGATCCGCGACGTGGTGGCCGCGTAGGCCGCCATCAGTGACCACGCTTCGTGCGTCGCCTCGCCCGTCGGCATCGGCACGGTGTGGAAGTGGTCGTAGACCCACAGCGAGTCCCACGCGCTGTTATCGGCGTAGGTGGCCAGGTCGCGCATCACCGCCCAGTGCCTTTCGGGTTCGATGTCGACCAGATCCATCCGCCAGCCCTGCGGAATGAAGAGTCCAAAGCGCATAACTAGGGACTTTAGCCCGCATCAGGTCAGCCACCCAGCGCGTCGAGCGCGGCCGCAACCGACTTCTCGCGTAGCTCTTGGTAGGGCGCATCGGGAAACTGCACGCAGCAATCCTGCAAGCCGCCGAACGCGACCACCGCCCGAGTGGACTGCGCGAGCGTCGGCTTCTTGCCGAACACCAGCCTGGCCAGCCGCTCACGCCACGCCAGCACGGTGTCGATGAGGTCGAGGTCGATCAGCGTCGACAGCTCGGTCAACAGCAGCACCAGGTCCCGGCGGTGCCGGTAGTGGAAATCGAAATAACCCTCCAGCAGCTCGCGCGCATCGTTGCGGCGGCGCCGCTCGTGCTCGGCGACGAAGCGTTCACCCTCGTCGATCAGCGGCACCAAGATGCTGCGCACCAGGTCTTCTCGTGAGGGAAAGTGGTAGTACAACGCGGGTTTGGTGATACCCAGCTGGTTCGCGATGTCCTGCAGACTCGTGCGCTGCACGCCGCGCTGCAGGAAAAGCTCGCGGGCGACCTCCTGGATGCGCTCACGGGTATCCGATCGGGGCCTGCTCACCCTCACGAGTTTATCTGACTTACCGATAGGTAAGTGGGATGTTACGCTTACCGAACGTTAAGTAAGCGTGGGAGGTGATCATGCGCATACTCATCTCGGGCGCCAGCATCGCGGGCCCGGTCCTGGCGTACTGGCTCACCCGGTACGGTTTCGACGTCACCGTGGTGGAACGCGCACCGACGCTGCGCAAAACCGGTGGCCACGCCGTCGACTTGTTCCGTCCCGCAATGGAAATCTCGACGAAGATGGGTGTGCTCCCGCGCATCGAGGAGCGGGCCACCGGAACGCAACGGTTGACGATGTACCGCGAAGGGCGGACGAAGGCCATCGAGGTCGACCTCACCAAGATCTACGCCGCGACCTCCGATTCGCACGTGGAAATCATGCGCGACGACCTGAGCGAGATCTACTACGACGCCGCCCGCGACGATGTCGAGTACGTGTTCGGTGATTCCATCACCGCGATCGAGCACGACGGCACCGTGACATTCGAGCGTTCGCCGGCGCGTACCTTCGACGTCATCGTGGGCGCCGACGGCCTGCATTCCAACGTTCGGCGCCTGACCTTCGGCGGGGAGGCCAGCCTGACGCGTTTTCTCGGCGGATACCTGTCGGTGTTGTCGGCACCCAAGGCGCTGGTCGAATCCGGCGAGATGGTCGGTCATGTCGGCGTCGGCCGCTTCGCCGGAATCTATACGGCGGATCACCTGGACGACGCCCGAGCGGTATTCCTGTTCCGCAGCAACGAGGAATTGGACTACGGGTATCGTGATGCGTTGCGGCAGAAGGAAATACTGCGTGAGGCATTCGGCGGAATGCACGAACAGGTGGACACCTGGCTGGCAGAACTGGAGCGCACGCCCACCTTCTACTTCGACTCGATCACCCAACTGCGCACCGACCGGTGGTCCCGGCGTCGGGTCACCCTGGTCGGCGACGCGGGATACTGCCCGGGACCCGCGGTGGGCGGCAGCACCAGCCTCGCCGTCCTCGGCGCCTATGTGCTGGCCGGCGAACTCGCCGAGGCGGGCGGCGACCACCTGCGCGCCTTCGCCGCCTACGAACTGCGGATGCACGAATCGGTGCAGCGCAGCCGGACGTTCGCCCGCGGCGCCGCCAAGGGCATCATCCCGGGTTCGCGGATCGGAGTGTGGGCGTTAACCCGTGGAGCCCAGCTGATCTCGGCGATGCCCGGGGCGCTGTCCCGGTCTGTGGCGAAGCTCAACACCAAGGGCGTCCGGATGCACGATTCGATGCCGGTGCCCGAATACTCCGGAAGCGACGTCTGACAGCATGACGTGTAGGGCCGCGGCCCCGTGCCGCCGCCGCAGGCGCGCGCCAGAAGGAAAGGCTTCACATGGAACTGACCGGTGTCGGAATCTGGAGCAGTCAACTGCGCTACGGCGACCCGGCCGAATCCGCCGAGGCCGCAGCCGAACTCGACGAACTGGGGTTCCCGGCGCTGTGGATACCCGACGTCGGCGGGCCGGTGTTCGATGCGGTGGGGCATCTGCTCGCCGCGACCAAGCGGGCCGTAATCGCCACGGGAATCCTGAATCTGTGGATGCATTCGCCCGGCGACGTCGCCGAGTCCTACGCGACCCTGACCGCCGAACACGGTGACCGCTTCCTGCTCGGGATCGGCGTCAGCCACGCCCCGCTGATCGATGCCGGACAGCCCGGGCGGTATCGAAAACCCCTGGCGGCGACCGCATCCTTCCTGGACGCCTTGGACGCCGCGCCGCGGCCGGTTCCCACCGAGCGCCGGGTGCTTGCCGCGCTGGGACCAAAGATGCTGACTTTGTCGGCGACCCGCGCGGGCGGCGCCCACCCGTACCTCGTGAGCCCTGTACACACCGCCTCTGCCCGTTCGACTTTGGGCCGGGGTCCGTTGCTGCTACCGGAACAGACGGTAATCCTGACCGACAGCGCCGACGAGGCCCGCGCGATCGGAACCGATTGGCTGCGGGCCTATTTGGCCTTGCCCAACTATGCCAACAACCTGTTGCGCAGCGGCTTCTCCGAAGACGACCTGTCACAGGTGAGCGATCGGCTGTTCGACGCGATCATCGCGTGGGGTGATGAAGAGGCCATCATGCGCCGCGTCACCGAGCATCGTTCGGCGGGCGCCGACCACGTCTGCGTACAGGTGTTGGGGGCCGATCCGCGGGCATTCCCGCGGGAGGAATGGCGCCGCATCGCCGCAGCCTCCAAGTGAGCCGCCTATGGGCTTAGGGTGGGCTATGGCTTCCAAACAAACGCTGTTTCGGATCTTTTATCGCATCGGGTTCACCCCATGGGATGGTCATCCCCTCGCGCAGAGCCTGCGGGGCCTGGTCGAGGGAACGGGTGACTCCGCGGCGCTGCCCGCCGGGTCGGCCCTGGAGGTCGGCTGCGGCACCGGTGACTGCTCCATCTATCTCGCCCAACACGGCTGGAAGGTCACTGCCGTCGACTTCGTGGCCAAGCCACTCGAACGCGCACGTGCCAAGGCAACCGCGGCCGGCGCAGCCGTCGAATTCCTTCGGGCCGACGTCACGCAGCTGAGCCGGGCAGGCATTGGCGCGAACTTCGAGTTGATCGTCGACAACGGCTGCCTGCACAACATGAGCGACGCCGATCGCGACGCCTACGTCCGCGAGATCAGCGCCCTGGCGGCACCGGACGCAAAGCTGCTGATCGTCGCATTCGTCCCGGGCGGCCGTGTCGGCGTGCGCGGAGTCGACCGCGCCGAGATGGAACGACGATTCACGCAGAGCTGGACGCTGTTGTCGGCCGGCCCCGAACGCGAGCTGGACCGCGCCGAGAAGACTCCGGCGTGGTATTACCTATTCCAAAGGCGCCGTTAGCCTTTCGTGGCCACCGCACGCAGAAGCCCCCGAAACGTCGTTGTTCCGGGGGCTTTTGCGCCTGCGCCAGGCTAGCTCAGCGACGCCGGCGGCAAGAAGCGGTCGCCGTACCTGGCGGCCAGTTCCTTGGCCCGGGCCACGAAGGCTTCCTTACCGACACCGTGCGCACCCTCGTAACCTACAATGAACTGCGCGCTACCACCGGTGTACGGCGGGAAGCCGATGCCCATGATCGACCCGATGTTGGCGTCGGCGGTCGACGTCAGCACGCCCTCGTCGAGGCACTTCTGCGTCTCGAGCGCCTCGGCGAACAGCATGCGATCGATCATGTCCTGCAACGGGATTTCCGCGCTGCCGGACTTGAACGTCTCGCGCAGGCCCGGCCATAACCGGGTCCGCTTGCCGTCGACGTACTCGTAGAAGCCGGCGCCCTTCAACCGCGAGGGCCGCTCCAGCTCGATCATCTTCTCGACGACGGCCTCGGCCGGGTGCGGCTCGTACGTGCCGCCCGCGTCCTCGACACCCTTGCGGGTGGCCGTCGCGATCTTATGCATCAGCTCCAGGTTGAGCTCGTCGGACAGCTGCAGCGGCGGTGCCGGGTAGCCGGCCTGCGAACCGGCGTGCTCGACGCTCGCGGGCTCCACGCCCTCGCCCAGCATCGCCAGCGCCTCGTTGACGAAGGTGCCGATGACACGGCTGGTGAAGAACCCGCGGCTGTCGTTGACCACGATCGGGGTCTTGCCGATGGCCAGCGTGTAGTCGAACACGCGGGCCAGCGCCTCGTCAGAGGTCTTCTCGCCCTTGATGATTTCCACCAGCGGCATCTTGTCGACCGGCGAGAAGAAGTGGATCCCGATGAAGTCCTCCTGCCGCTTCACGCCGGTCGCCAGACCGGTGATCGGCAGCGTCGAGGTGTTCGACCCCAGCAGCGCGTTGGGCTCGACGATGTCCTCGATCTCCTGGAACACCTTGTGCTTGAGTTCTTGGTTCTCGAACACCGCCTCGATCACGAAGTCGACGCCCTTGAGGTCGGCCGGGTCGGCGGCCGGAGTGATGCGTTCCAGCAGCGCCTTGCTCTTCTCCTCGGTGGTCTTGCCCCGCTGAAGTGCCTTGGCCTCAAGCTTTTCCGAGTAGCCCTTGCCCTTCTGGGCGGCCTCGAGGCTGACGTCCTTGAGTACGACCTCGTAGCCGGCCTTGGCCGACACGTACGCGATGCCAGCGCCCATCATGCCCGCGCCCAGCACACCGATCTTGTTGATCTTGACCGGCTCGATGCCGTCCGGCCGGGAACCACCGCCGTTGATGTGCTGCAGGTCGAAGAAGAACGCCTGGATCATGTTCTTGGCGACCTGGCCGGTGACCAGCTGGGTGAAGTAGCGGCTCTCGATGCGGCTGGCGGTGTCGAAGTCCACCTGCGCGCCCTCGACCGCGGCGTCCAGGATGGCCCGCGGCGCCGGCATCGGCGCGCCCTTGAGCTGCTTCTTCAGCAGCGCCGGGAACGCCGGCAAGTTCGCCGCCAGCGCGGGGCTGGCCGGAGTGCCGCCGGGCATCTTGTAACCCTTTTTGTCCCAAGGCTGTTCGTGTGAATCGGGGTTGGCCTTGATCCACGCCTTGGCGGCGGGCACCAATTCCTCGACCGAACCGACGAGCTCGTCGATCAGGCCGGTCTCCTTGGCCTTGTCGGCCTTGAAGCGGGTGCCCTGCGACAGGATGTTCATGAACGCGTTCTGGATGCCGAACATCCGCACGGTGCGGGTCACCCCGCCGCCGGCGGGCAGCAGGCCCAGCGTGACCTCGGGCAGGCCGACGACCAGGCCCTTGACGTCCGCGGCGATGCGGTGGTGACAGGCCAGCGCGATCTCCAGGCCTCCGCCCAGCGCGGCGCCGTTGATGGCCGCGACGACCGGCTTGCCGAGGGTCTCCAGGGCGCGCAGGTCACGCTTGACCGACTCGACGGTGTCGAACGCCTCGCCGGCGTTCTCCGGGCCGAGGTTGATCAT
>NZ_LZMB01000142.1 GCF_001673555.1 Mycobacterium sp. 1165178.9
TCGCTACCGACGAACAGTTTGGTCAACGAAAGCCCCGCGACATCCTTGAGGCGCGGGCCGCCGAGCCGCACCGCGGTGCCGTCGGCCAGCACCACCTGCATGCCCAGCACGTAATCGGTGGTGACGCCGTACTTCACGCAGCACAGCCCGCCGGCGTTGGTGGCGATATTGCCGCCGATGCTGCAGATTTCGAACGATGACGGATCCGGCGGATACCACAGTCCGTGCTCGGCGGCGGCCTTCTTCACCTCAGCGTTAAACAGCCCGGGCTGGCATACCGCGGTGCGGGTCACCGGGTCGACGGCGATGTCGCGCATCTTCTCGGTGGAGAGCACGATGCCGTTGTCCAGTGCGGTCGCCCCGCCGGACAGGCCGCTGCCGGCGCCGCGCGTCACGACGGGCACCCGGTGTGCGGCCGCCCAGCGCAGCACGGCCTGCACCTGGTCGGTGTGCCGGGGCCGCACCACGGCCAGCGGCTTACCGGCCGACGGGTCGAAGGCGCGGTCCTGACGATAGCCCTCGGTCACGGTTGGGTCGGTGACGACCATTCCGTCCGGCAGGTCGGCGATCAGGCTGGCCAGGGCGTCAGAGCTCACGGCCCGATACTAAGCCCGCCTCACCGGCCCGGGTCTTCCGCGAACTCGGGCGCGCGGTCCAGTTCGTGCAGCGACGGCAGCCGGCAGGCGACGAGGCCGATCAGCAGGATCGGTACGGCCAGCACCAGGAACGTGACCTTCAGCCCGGCCGCATCGGTCAGCGGACCGGCCACGATCAGGCCCAGCGGGCCCGCCGCGTAGGTCAGCCCGGTCATCACGCCGACCACCCGGCCGCGGAGCCGATGCGGGGCCCTGGTCTGCATCATGTAGTTGTAGATCGGCTGGATCGGTCCGTAGACCACGCCGGTGACCGTGCACAGCACCAGGATCACCGGCAACGGCGGCAGGAACGCGACCCCGACGGTCGCCGCCCCGAAGGTGAGGGTCGCCGTCAGCACGGCCGTGCGCCGCCGGAGACGTCGCGACACCGCGGCATATCCAAGCGCCCCCGCTACGCCGCCGAACCCGATCGCCATCAACGCCCACCCCAGTTGCGCGGGTTGGTGTTGATCGGAGAAGTACTTCGGAAACAGCACGCTTTCCATCGGCAGATAGAGCGCGGTGACGGCCAGGTCGATCAAGCCCAGCGTCCGGAGCACCCGCACGTTCCAGACGAAGCGCAACCCTTCGGCGATGCCGGACATCCATCCGCCGGGCCGGGTCTCGCGCGCGGGCTTTTCGGCGCCCTCGAGCCGCAGCGCGGCGATCGTCAAGATGGACAGCCCGAACAGCCCGGCCGTCATCCACATCGTGTTGATGCCGCCGACGGTGGCGATCATCAGGCCCCCGAGGCCAGGACCCACGATGAACCCCAGGTTGAGGATCGCCTCGTACACGCTGTTGGTGCGGGCCAGCGACCAGCCCGCCCGGGCAGCGGCCTCGGGCAGCATCGACTCGCGGGCCGTCGTCCCGGCCGGGTCGAACCCGGCCGCGAAAAAGGCCAGGATGGCGAGCACGGCCAGGTTGAGCGCGTCCGCACCGAGCGCCCACGCGATCAGCGGCACGGCGGTCACCGCCGCCCCGGAGAGCGAATCGGACACCAGCGATACCCGGCGGCGACCGAAGAAGTCGACCGCGGCGCCTGCGACGAGAGTGGACAGCACCAGCGGCAGCGTCATGGCCAGGGCCACGGCCGAGGCGTCGCGCGCGCTGTTGTGGTGCTGCAACGCGAGCCAGGGGAACGCGACTATCGAGACGCCGCTACCCGCCGTCGCCATCAACGTGGCGAACAGGATCAAAAATGCTGGGCCGCCGCTTTTCATCGGAATATCGCCGCTGAATGTATGCCAAAGCGGTATTTGCGGCGACCGAATTTTTCGACTCATGCAGGATGTTCATGTGCTCGCCCACCCACGTACCGGCCAGGCGTTCAGCTCTCCGGTTGGCGCCGGCACCGGATGGCCGAGCGATCCGGCCACACCGCAGACACCCGTGGCCGCCGATGCCGCTTCGGTCGCAGACCTCGCCGAGCACGCCGGCTCGATTCCCGAAATCGATGCACTGGTCAGCGTCTGCCGGGCCTGCCCGCGGCTGGTCAGCTGGCGCGAGGACGTCGCGGTCGTCAAACGCCGAGCCTTTGCCGACCAACCGTATTGGGGGCGGCCGGTACCGAGTTGGGGGTCGGCGCGCCCCCGGCTGCTGATCGTCGGATTGGCGCCCGCCGCGCATGGCGCCAACCGCACCGGACGGATGTTCACCGGCGACCGCTCGGGCGACCAGTTGTACGCGGCGCTGTACCGGGCCGGGCTGGTGAACCAACCCACCAGTGTCGACGCCGCGGATGGGTTGCAGACCAAGAAGATTCGCATCGTCGCCCCGGTGCGGTGCGCGCCCCCCACCAACGCGCCGACGCCGGAGGAGCGGGACACCTGCTGGCCCTGGCTGCGGGCCGAATGGCGGTTGGTGGCAGACGATGTTCGCGTGGTCGTGGCCCTGGGCGGGTTCGGCTGGCAGATCGCGCTGCGGCTGCCGGGCACCTCGACGGGGCCCAGGCCGAAGTTCGGCCACGGCGTCGTTGCCGACCTGGCGCCGGGTGTTCGTTTGCTTGGCTGCTACCACCCCAGCCAGCAAAACATGTTCACCGGTAGGTTGACACCAGCAATGCTCGACGACGTCTTCCGCAACGCAAAGGAACTGGCAGGGATCAAGTGACGGAGGTTTTGGTATCCGGCGCCAGTGTGGCGGGTACGGCGGCCGCTTTTTGGCTTGGACGGCATGGCTTTTCGGTGACCGTGGTCGAGCGCCATCGGGGGCCGAGGCCGGGCGGTCAGGCGATCGACGTCCGGGGGCCGGCGCTGACGGTGCTCGAGCGGATGGGCCTGTTGGGCGCCGCCCAGAAGCGCAAGACGCAAATCCGGGGCTCCTCCGTCGTGGACCGCGACGGCAACGAATTGTCCCGGGACACCGAATCGACACCCACCGGTGGGCCCATCGAGAGCCCCAGCATCGAGCTGCTGCGCGACGACCTAGTCGAATTGCTTTACGGCGCAAGCCAATGGACGACCGAATACCTTTTCGATGACACCATCACCGCCCTCGATGACGACGGCGCGGCGGTCCGCGTAACCTTCGAGCGCGCCGCGCCGCGCAGTTTCGACCTGGTCATCGGCGCCGACGGATTGCACTCCAATGTGCGGCGTCTGGTGTTCGGGCCGGAAGAAGATTTCATCGAGAGGCTGGGCACGCACGCGGCGATCTTCACGGTGCCCAACTTCTTGGACCTGGACTACTGGCAGATGTGGCACTACGGCGACTCCACCATGGCGGGCGTCTACAGCGCCCGCAACAACGCCGAGGCGCGGGCGATGGTCGGTTTCATGGATACCGACCTGCGCATCGATTACCGCGACACCGCGGCCCAATTCGCCGAGCTGGAGCGGCGGACGGCCGGTGACGGCTGGGTTCGCCAGCAGCTGCTGGAGTACATGCGGGAAGCACCGGACTTCTACTTCGACGAGATGTCGCAGATCAAGATGGATCGCTGGTCGCGGGGGAGGGTGGCGCTGGTCGGTGACGCCGGGTACTGCTGTTCGCCCCTGTCGGGTCAGGGGACCAGCGTTGCGCTGCTGGGCGCCTACGTCCTGGCCGGTGAGCTCAAGGCGGCGTCCCAAGACGAAATGGTCGACTACGAAGCCGGCTTCGCAAGCTATCACCGCGAGTTCAGCGACTACGTCAAGCGCAATCAATGGCTGGTCGTAGACAACATTCCGGGCGGTGCGCCGATACCCCAAGAGGTGTTCGACCGGATCGTCGCCTCGATCGCGCTGAAGGACTACTGAGCCGGGTCGCGCGGAACGGGAACGTTTGCCGGCCCGCGCGCGTTGACGCCATCGTGCGTCTCTCCGTCCTCGATCTCATCCCGGTGCGCACCGACCAGACCACCGGTGGCGCGCTGGCGGCCACCGTGCAGCTGGCGCAGGCCGCGGATCGGCTGGGCTTCACCCGCTTTTGGGTCGCCGAGCACCACAACATGCCGTCGGTGGGTGCCACCAGCCCGCCGGTGGTGCTCGCCTACCTGGCCGCGCAGACCTCGCAGCTGCGGCTGGGCTCGGGTGGTGTGATGCTGCCCAATCACGCCCCGCTGGCGGTGGCCGAGCAGTTCGCGCTCCTGGAAGCCGCCGCCCCGGGCCGGATCGACCTCGGCATCGGCCGGGCGCCCGGTTCCGATCCCGTGACCTCGTATGCGCTGCGCGGCGGTCGGGACGATCGTGACATCGAAAACTTCCCCGAATATCTCGACGACGTGGTGGCGCTGATGAGCGCTCGCGGCGTGCGGGTTCCGCTGCGCTCAGGCGATTACACGCTCAGGGCCACCCCGGCCGCGGCCGGGGAACCGCGCCTGTGGCTGCTGGGGTCGTCGATGTATTCCGCGCACCTGGCCGCCGCCAAGGGGTTGCCCTACGTGTTCGCACATCACTTCTCCGGCAACGGAACCGACGAGGCGCTCGAGGTCTACCGTTCGCGATTCAAGCCGTGCCGGCTGACGGCCGAGCCGCTGACCTTTCTGACGGTGAACGCCGCAGTGGCCGAAACCCGGGAAGAGGCAACGGCATTGATGTTGCCGAACCTGCAGATGATGGCCCGGCTCCGGACCGGGCAGCCGCTAGGGCCGGTGCCGTTGGTCGAGGAGGCCGCGGTTGCCGAGTTGACCGGACAACAGCAGAGGATCGTCGAGAGCGGCTTGCAACGTGCCGTCTTGGGAGCGCCCGCGGAGGCCGCCGACCAGATCCGGGCACTGGCCGACCGGTTCGGCGTCGACGAAGTCATGGTGAACCCGGTGGCCTCGGCCCGCCGCGGCACCGATCCCAGCACCGCGCCGGCGCGGGTCGCGACGCTGGAGCTATTGGCCAAAGAGCTGTTCTAGCCCTCGCTCGATCGTGCCGGCCCGAACGATGGGCTCAATCCGATTGATTCGCATCGATGCGGGCCAGTGCGGTGCGCAGAATCTGGCCGGTGGCCTCCCGGTCGGGGTCGCGGCGCAGCAGCAGTCCTTTGGCTACCGACAGCTTGTCTCCGTTGCGCCGCGGCAGAACGTGCAGGTGAATGTGGAACACGCTCTGAAAAGCGGCGCTGCCGTCGTTGATGGCGATGTTCGTCGCGTCGGCCAATTCGGTGGTGCGCGCGGCCCTGGCGATGCGTTGGCCCAAGGTGACCATGCCGGCCAGTGTTTCCGGCGCGGTGTCGGTGACGTCGACGCTGTGCCATTTGGGCACGACCAGCGTGTGGCCCCGGGTGAACGGGCGAACATCGAGGATGGCCAGGTAGTCGTCGTCTTCGTAGATTCGGATGGCCGGGGCTTCGCCGGCGACGATCGCACAGAACACGCAGGACATGTCGCCCACGGTACTGGTTGCCGGGTTACAGCCACGCCGAGACCGGTCGGGGGGCCGTCGCGATTGGGGGATACGCTGCCGCGGTGAACGATCTCGCCTTCGCCGGCGCGGCGGCACACGCGCGCATGCTCGCCGACGGTGAACTGACCGCGCCGGAGTTGCTCGAGGTCTTCCTGGAGCGGATCGCTCGGCTGGACAGCCAGCTGCGCTGCTATCGAGTGGTGCTCGCCGATCAGGCTCGTCATGAGGCCGCGGTGGCGCAGGAGCGCCTGGATGCGGGCGAGCGGCCGCCGCTGCTCGGGGTTCCGATCGCGATCAAAGACGATGTCGATGTCGCCGGCCAGGTGACGACGTTCGGCAGCGGCGGTCACCGGCCGGCCGTCACCTCCGACGCGGAGGTGGTGCGCCGGTTGCGTTCCGCGGGCGCGGTGATCATCGGCAAGACCAATGTGCCCGAGCTGATGATGCTGCCCTACACGGAGTCGACGTCGTTCGGGGCCACCCGTAATCCGTGGAATCTGACCCGCACTCCGGGCGGCAGTAGCGGCGGGAGTGCCGCCGCGATAGCTGCCGGCTTGGCTTCGCTGGCATTGGGATCCGATGGGGGCGGGTCGATTCGCATCCCGGCGACGTGGTGCGGTCTGTTCGGCTTGAAGCCGCAACGCGATCGCGTGTCGCTGGAGCCGCACGACGACGCCTGGTATGGGCTGAGCGTCAACGGCCCGATCGCGCGCACGGTGATGGACGCGGCCGTGTTCCTGGATGCGACGTCGACGGTGTCCGGTCCCGAAGGCGAGTTCGTGAGCGCGGCGGGGCGCAGTCCCGGGACGTTGCGGATTGCGTTGAGCACCAAGGTTCCAACCCCATTGCCGGTCAGGGTCGGCAAGGCAGAGTTGACGGCGGTCGACCAGGCCGGCGCCTTGCTTCGCGAGCTCGGCCATGACGTCATCACCGCCGATCCCGAATATCCGATTTCGGCGATACTCGCCAACTATCTGCCCCGCTATCTGCGCGGTATCTGCGACGACGCGGACGCCCTCGCGCACCCGGAACGGCTGGAACCGCGCACCCGCACCATGGCCCGCTTGGGGTCTTTCTTCTCAGACCGCCGAATGGCGGCCATCCGCGCGAACGAGGATGCGGTGGTCTCGCGGACTCAGGCGATCTTCGACGATGTCGATGTCGTCGTCACCCCCGGGACCGCGACAGGGCCGTCCCGCATTGGTGCCTATCAACGCCGCGGCGCCGTGTCGACGCTGCTGAGGGTGGGACGGTACGTTCCCTATCAACAGATTTGGAACCTGACCGGACAGCCCGCAGCGGTGGTGCCGTGGGGCTTCGACGGGGATGGCCTGCCGATGTCCGTCCAACTCGTCGGCAGGCCATATAACGAAGCGACCCTGTTGTCGCTGTCGGCGCAGATCGAAGCGGCTCGCCCGTGGGCCGTTCACCGCCCGCCGGTGTCATAGGCGGCTAGCCTGCGCTTCGCCCGGCTGCGCCGCACTCGCGATCACCCGCTGAGTCTATCGGCGGTGACCCGCTTCGCCCGGCTGCGCCGCACTCGCGATCACCCGCCAGGCCGCGAGCTTGACGCCCGGCCGCATCGCGTGGGCCGGGCTGGTCGACGGCAGGCGCTGATACCGCATCCGATCGGGCGCCGTCGCCAGCCGGCGGAAAAGGTCGGCGGCCTTGGCTCCATTGAAGTACACCGTCGTGATGGTGGGGTAATGCGCGAACAACTCACCAAAATCGTTGGCAGCCAGACTCTTTAGTTCAATCGCCGAGTCGGCGCTGCCGACTCGGCGGCACGCGAGAAGCACATCCCATAGCGCGACACCATGGGACTGCAGCGCCGCCAGCCGTTTGGCATAGGGTGCGGCAGCGTCAAAGCCGAACAGCTCACCGGTGATCGACCAGAACGCATTGCGGGGATTGGCGTAGTACTGGCCCGCCGCCAGTGATCGTGCACTAGGAAACGAACCCAGGATCAGCGTCCTGGCGCGCTCATCGACGACGGGCGGGAATCCCCGCAGCAGTGGTGTGTTCATCACCTCACATCATGGCTCGTCCGCGTTGTACGTTGGCGACGTGCAGGACGG
>NZ_LZMB01000143.1 GCF_001673555.1 Mycobacterium sp. 1165178.9
TGGGTGGTGTTCGCCCTTGCACTCGCGGGCTGGCTGGTGGGTGGTTACATCGGCGCGGCTGTCGCGGTGGTGGTGGGGATCGCGCTGATCTTCGTGCGCTGGTGGGGTCAGCCGGCGTGGTCGTGGGTCGTCTTGTGGCGGCGCGGCCGGCGTCCGATCGACTGGACTGCCCCGATCACCGTGGCCAACAACCGATCCGGTGGAGGTGTCCGCGTGCAAGACGGCGTCGCCGTCGTCGCGGTGCAGCTACTCGGCAGGGGACACCGAGCGACCATGGTGACCGGCTCGGTGACGGTCGAGACCGAAAACGTGCTCGACATCGTCGAATTGGTGCCGATGCTGCACCAGGCCCTGGGTTTGCAGCTCGATTCGATCAGTGTCGTCACCATCGGTTCTCGGCACGGCACCACCGGAGACTTTCCGCGGGTATACGACTCGGAGATCGGAACGCCACCCTACGCGGGCCGGCGCGAGACGTGGCTGATCATGCGGCTGGCGGTGATCGACAATGCACAAGCCCTCTTCTGGCGCACGACCGTTGGCGCGGCGGCCATTTCGGTCGCCCAACGCATCGCGGGCTTGTTGCGCTGTCAAGGTTTGCGGGCAAAGGTGGCCACCGCCACCGACCTTGTGGAGCTCGATCGCCGGCTCGGGCGCGACGCGGTGTCGGGACACGCGCAGAGATGGAGGGCCATCCGCGGAGAAGCGGGCTGGATGACTACGTACGCGTACCCGGCCGAGGCGATCACTTCGCGCAACCTCTCGCAGGCGTGGACGCTGCGCGCCGACGAGGTCATCCAGAACGTCACGGTGTTCCCCGACTCCGAGTGCACCGCGACGATCACCGTGCGCACGCCGACGCCCGCGCCGACCCCGCCCAGCGTGATCCTGCGCCGGCTCAACGGCGAGCAGGCCGCTGCCGCGGCCGCGAACATGTGTGGTCCCCTTCCACACCTGAGGGGTATTCGGCGCAGCCCGCTGCCCGCACAACTCGTCACCGAGATCGGGCCGTCGGGCGTCCTGATCGGCAAGCTGAGCAACGGCGATCGGCTGCTGATGCCGGTTACCGACGCCGGCGAGTTGTCGCGCGTGTTCGTCGCGGCGGACGACCCGATCGCCAAGCGGCTGGTGATCCGCACCGCCGGTGCCGGTGAGCGGGTCTGCGTGCACACCCGCGACCTGTCGCGCTGGGTCAGTGTGCGTATGCCGGAGATCAGCGTCGTGAGCGGCTCGCGTCCCGCACCACGGACCACCGTGAGCGTGGTCGAGTACGCTGCGAGGCGGGGCAACGCCTTTGGCGCGGCCGAGGGCGGAGGTATCGAAGCTGCGATCTCACCCACTCCGCGACCGGCGACCGTGATCACCGTCGCACCCGCGGGAGCCAAGCTGTCCGAGGGACAACGGCACGGCTTCGAGGTGATCATCGAGCAGATCAGCCCGGCGGTGGTGAACGTCAGTGCAGCAGGACAGGATTGGCTTGTCGAGATGGACATGTTCCGCGCCGAGAACCGCTACGTCAGTCTCGAGCCGGTAAGCATGTCGGTCGGCACGTAGCAGGTCGGGTAAGGCGAGTTTGAGGCACAGTGTGATGAGCGCACCTACCGGTTGCGGCGGCAGCTCGAATCGGCTGGAGGCGGCTGCCCGCAACCTCGGCGACCGCACCCGCGATGCTTGGCATGGGGGACTCGATGGGTGATTTACAAACGGCCCGAAGGCATTTCGACCGCGCCATGGCGATCAAGAGCCGCCAGGGCCGGGCGGCGGCGTTACCCGAGTTCGTTGCTGCCACCGACGCAGACAAGTCGATGGCCGATGCGTGGCTGGGGCGCATCGCGTGCGGTGACACCGACCTGGCGTCGTTGCGACAGCTCTACGTCACCAGCGAATGGCTACACCGTGAGACCACGCGCATCGGGCAGACACTGGCCGCCCAGATACAGCTGGGTCCCTACATCGGCATCACCGTCACCGACGCGTCACAGGTCGGGCTGGCGTTGTCGTCCGCGTTGACGATCGCCGGGGAGTACGCGGAGGCCGACAAGCTGCTGGCAAACCCTGACTTGCTGGACTCGTGGACCAACTACCAGTGGCACCAGTTGGCCCGGACGTTTTTGATGTACCGGACGCAACGCTGGCCGGACGTGCTGCTGACCGCCGCCGAGGAGCTGCCCGCGCACGCCATCGTGATGTCGGCTGTGACAGCGTCGATTTGCGCGCTGGCCGCTCACGCCGCCGCCCACCTGGGCCAGGGACGGGTCGCCCTGGATTGGCTGGACCGCGTCGACGTGATCGGGCACACCCAGGCGTCGTCGCGCTTCGACTCCGACGTGTTGACGGCCTCGATCGGCCCGGCCGACATCCCGCTGCTCGTCGCCGATCTGGCCTATGTGCGGGGGATGGTGCACCGGCAGCTGCGCGAGGAGGACAAGGCCCAGGTCTGGCTTTCCAAGGCCACCATCAACGGGATCCTGACCGAGGCGGCCAAAGAAGCGCTGGCCGACCCGAACCTGCATCTCGTCGTGACCGACGAACAAACCATCAACCGCCGCACCGACCGATGGGACGCCTCCTCGGCCAAGAGCCGCGACGAACTCGAGGACGACGCCGCCAACGACCGGCGGGCCGAGCTGTTGGCCGAGGGGCGGAAGCTGTTGGCCAAACAGGTGGGTCTGGCCGCGGTCAAGGAAGCGGTCGCTGCGCTGGAAGACCAACTCGAAGTCCGGACGATGCGGCTCGAGCATGGGCTGCCGGTGGAGGGCCAGACCAACCACATGCTGCTGGTCGGGCCGCCCGGTACCGGGAAGACGACCACCGCCGAAGCCCTGGGCAAGATCTATGCCGGCATGGGAATCGTGCGGCATCCCGAGATCCGGGAGGTGCGCCGTTCGGATTTCTGCGGCCACTTCATCGGCGAGTCGGGACCCAAGACCAACGAACTGATCGAAAAGTCGCTCGGGCGAATCATTTTCATGGATGAGTTCTATTCCCTGATCGAGCGCCATCAGGACGGCACACCCGACATGATCGGCATGGAGGCCGTCAACCAGCTCCTGGTTGCGTTGGAAGTGCATCGATTCGACTTCTGTTTCATCGGTGCGGGTTACGAAGACCAGGTGGATGCGTTTCTTACCGTGAACCCGGGTTTGGCCGGCCGGTTCAACCGCAAGCTCCGCTTCGAGTCCTACTCGCCGGCGGAGATCGTCGAGATCGCGCACCGCTACGCCACGCCGCGCGCCAGCCTGCTCGACGAGGGCGCGCGCGAATCCTTCTTGGACGCGGCGACGACCATCCGCAACTACACGACTCCCGGCGGGCACCACGGCATCGACGCCATGCAGAACGGTAGGTTCGCCCGCAACGTCGTCGAACGTGCCGAGGGTTTTCGGGACACCCGCGTGGTCGCACAAAAGCGCGCGGGTCAGCCGGTGACGGTGGAGGATCTGCAGATCATCACCGCGGCCGACCTGCAGGCTGCGGTGCGCAGCGTATGTTCTGACAACCGCGACATGGCGGCCATCGTCTGGTGACGGTTACGCCGGCTCGAAGCGGAAGACGGCGAGCCGGCCCGCCAGCGCTTCGAATTCGTCGGCCGTTCCGTCGCTCACCATCCCCGACCGCTTCGCGAAGGCCACACCGACCGGAACTTCGGTGGGGAACGCCCGCAGCACCGGCCGGGCCTCGCTGGCGGACAGTTCGACGATCCGGACGGACCGCGACCGCCGGCCACGGCTGAGCGTGCCGACGCCCGCCGCCCTGGCATTCGCCGCCCAGTCGGCGCCGGGATAGCCGGCCACCACGTAGAGGCCGCCTTCGAAGTGGAAGGGCGTCATCGGGGTGCTGCGTGGCTGGCCCGACTTGCGGCCCGGCACGGTGAGCACCATTGCGGGCCCGGTCGGAATCCCGAGCCGTTGCACCGCCATCATGAACTTGTTCATCGGTTTGAGGTAGCGCGGGGGACGCGGATCGGTCATTTGGAGACTTCTACTTTCTCGTTGGCGAACATACTGCGGTGCTCGGAAACCCAGCGCGCGAACGGAACTGGCGGGCGGCCGAGAATTCTCTCCACATCGCCTGTGACCAGGGCGGGCCTGTCGAGCGTCTCGGCGAGCATGGCGATGTAGGCGTCGGCGAATCCGGCGCCGAACCCCAACGCGATAAACCGTTGTCGCACGGCTTCGGTGGGAATCTCGTGATACTGCAGCGCCCGGCCCAGGACACCGCCGATGACCTCGACCAGCTCCGAGTTGGTGAATGCGCCGGGACCGGTCAGCGGGATCCGCTGTCCCACAAGTTCGTCGGTGAGCAACGCGCGCGCTGCGACACCCGAGATGTCTGACTCGACGATCGGCGCGGTCGACGCGGCGGCGTAGGGCCCGGCGACCACGTCGCCGGCGCGGATCTGCGCGGACCACATGCCGGCGAAGTTCGTCGCGAACACCGTGGGCCGCAGGCTTACCCATGCCAAACCGGAATCGATCGCCAGACGTTCGACCTCTCTGTTGCGGTCGCCGCGGAACCGGGACGGTTGCCGGGCGTCGTCGTCGTCGGCATTGATGGCCGACAGCGCGACCAGCTTGGCGACTCCCTCGCTACGGCATTGGGCCACGACGTCTTCCAACTGCCCGCCGAGCGCCCGCGAGTTCAGGAAGACCGCTGAGGCGCCCGACAGCGCGTCGGTGGCCGAACCGAACACCTCCACGCCCGGGGGAAAGCCGGCCGGCGCCGGTTGTCGGGTGACCGCCCGAACTCGGGCGCCGGCGGCGAGCAGTTCGGTGACGAGTGGGCGTCCGACGTTGCCGGTCGCACCGGTGACGACGATGGTCATGAGGGGTTTCCTTCCGTGAACTTCTTGCACTGCTGAAACGACGGGGCAAAAGGTGGAAAAGTTACAGCGCAAACCGCGTAACTTTTTGCCTCAGCAGATCGTCGAAGGGTCATGAACCACTCCCCGTCCGCCAGCGACCAGGTCAGCGAGGCCTGGCGGCGCCACCGCGCGTATCTGGTCAACCTCGCCTACCAGATGCTGGGTGACATTGGCGAGGCGGAAGACACTGCGCAAGAGGCCTTTCTGCGGCTCGCGCGCGCCGACGTGAACGAGATCGAGGACGTGCGCGGCTGGCTGACCGTGGTGGCGAGCCGCCTCTGTCTCGACCAGGTGCGCTCGGCCCGCGCCCGGTACGAGCGCCCCGGCGACGTCGAGGAACAACCGGCACCGCGCCGCTTCGACCCGGCCGACCGGGTCACCCTCGATGACGAGATCCGCACCGCGCTGCTCGAAGTACTGCGCAGGCTCAGTCCCGGTGAACGGGTCGCCTTCGTGCTCCACGACGTGTTCGGTGTGCCCTTCGACTCGATCTCGGAGACCGTGGGCCGCCCGGTCGGCACCTGCCGCCAGCTGGCGCGACGTGCACGGTCCAAATTTCATGCGGCACAACCGAACCCGACCGAAGTCGCGCCGTCCGAGCACCAACTGGTCACCGAAAAGTTCATCACGGCATGCGCCAACGGTGACCTTCAGGGGTTGGCCGCTGTCCTGGACCCGACGGTGTGGGGCGTGGGCACGATCCTTGCGGACCCCGCGCCGCCACCACAGATCAACCACGGGCCAGATGCCGTGGCCACCAACCTGATGCGCTACCTGTGGCCGGACGTGACGCTGGTCAGCGGTCCTGCCGGGGGCCCGGTGCTGTTGGCTTTCAGCGAGCGTCGCCTGTTCGCCGTCATCGTGCTGACGATCCGCGGATCCCGGGTGTGCAAGATCGAGGCGATCGCCGACCCCTCGGCGCGGGCCTAGTCCCGGTTGTCGGTGGACCGCGGGTCTTTCGCGCCGTCGGGACGGGCCGCGAAGTAGCCGACGATGGTCGCGGTGACCTCGAGGAACTTGCGGCGCGTGGCCGGCGCCAGCTCGTGGCCGACGTCGATCACGCCGCCGGGCCGCAGGTGGGGGTCGAACGGCACTTCGATGACCGGGCGGCCGTGATCGGTGAATTCGCGAGCGAGCAGGGCCCGGGTGCGCTTGTCCGCATGCCCATCGGAATCGTTGAGCACCACGATGCTGCGCTGCAGCAGCGTGGTTAAGCCGTGATCGGTCAGCCACTCCATGGTCCGCGCCGCGGCGGAGGCACCGTCGGCCCAGGGCGACGACACGACGATCAGCGCATCCAGGTCGCGCAGGACTTCCTGGGTGAGCGGCGAGTCCATCGTCGAACCGCAGTCGATGACCGAGATCGTGAAGTGGCGGTCCAGCCGCAACGCGGCTTCCCGGTAGATCGCCGGATCGAGCACCCGCCGCGGACCCGAGGCGGGTTCGCCGGCGAGCACGTGAAGACCCGCGGAATTACGACCCAGCCGCGCCACGACGTCGTCGAAAGACCGAAGGTTCTTGTCCGCGGTGAGCTCCCAGAACGAGCCCGTCGACGTCGGATCGATCCGGCTGCTGAGCCGGCCGAACGCGGTGTCGGCGTCGATCGCCACGACGTGATCTTGCCGACGCAGTGTGGCGAGCAGTGAGCCCACGCTCGCGGCCACCGACGTCTTTCCCACACCGCCCTTGCCCAGGACGCCGACCTTGTAGTTGCCGTAGAGGCGGGTCCGGATGGCCGCCTCGAACTGGGCCTCCTGCTGCTGGGCGGGAGACGGGCCCAGGTTGATCAGGCCGAAGGTGGCCAGTCGCAGGGCCCGTCGCCAACCGCGGTCGGGTAGCTCCCCGCCACCGCGCTGCGGATCCGGTTGGGGGCCGGGGTGGGAAAGACGTCGGTGGCCGCGAGCGTGGGCTCACTGCTCGCCACACTGCGTCGGCAAGATCACGTCGTGGCGATCGACGCCGCCACCGGATTCGTCCGCCGCCGCCGC
>NZ_LZMB01000144.1 GCF_001673555.1 Mycobacterium sp. 1165178.9
CGGCGACCACCGAGGGCTGCACCACCGTCCAGTGCGTCAGTTCGAAAGCCGCCGTCATGACTTCCGCCGACGTAGCGATCTCCCGGCACTGGACGGCGGTGGTGCGCAACCAGGCAAGGTAGGGCTCGAAGGCCTGGGCCATCGTCAGCGACGACGGGCCATGGTAGGTCGTAGACAGCCACGCCAGCTCCGCGCTGTAGCCGTCGGCAGATTGCTCGAGCTCCGCGCTGAGCTCCTCCCACGCCGCGGCCGCGGCGATCCATGACCAGGCCCCGGGTCCAGAGTGGATCAGCGCCGAAGTGACCTCCGGCGGCAGCATCCCGAAATCCATGAATTTTTACCTTGGGGAAGGACGTGGGCTGGACGAACGCTCTGCGTCGGCCCGTCCGGCGATTGGCGAGTGAACGAGGGCGGGACATGTCCCGCTGCTGGTCGCCATTGACCTGCACGGTAGCGGGATACGGCAGCCGTGGTCGTGGGGCGCCATCGTCTCATCCCGCCGATGGATTTCGAGGCAACACGTTGCCTTTGACCTCGCGGCCAACGGCGACGTCCTCGTACTTCTGCTGTTTACGTTTGCGCCAGCCGGTGCCCGCCGAGCCCGTCGTCGGCGGCACCATCATGGGCATGATCGGGAGCCCCGCTTCCGCCGCCGGCAACGGCGAGGCCGCGGACGCGAGCTGGACGCCGGTCTGCGTGCCCGGCAGCAGCCCCACCACGGCGGGCGGCGCGGTCAGCTTGCCCAGCGACACCCCAACGCCCATGGCCCCCGTCGGCGCCAGCCCTTCGCCGACGCCGCTGACGGCGTTGGACAGGCTGGCGGTGGCCGCTCCCAGGCCCTCCGACAAGCCGCTGCCGATGTCGCCGCCCACGCTCTGCAGCGCGCTGGCCGACGAGTTCTGCGCCAGGTAGCTGAGCATGTTGATGGGAAAACCGGACGAGATGAACTGGTTGCCCCAGGTGCTGAAGTAGCCGAACCACCCTTGGTTGGGGTCGCCGTCGGCGCCGAAGATGCCGACCGACGAGAGGTCCGAAACCAGGGAGTTCCCCACGTTGCCGGCGCCCAGGGCCTGGGCCTGGTTCACCGCCAGCTCTTGCCTGGCCGTCCCGCCCGGATCGGTGGCGGACAGCGGCGAATTGAAGTTCGACAGCTGCGTGGTCGCTTGCGACGACGACGCCTGATATCGGCTCATCGCCGCCGAGTTGTTCGCCCACATGGTCTGGTATTCGTTCTCGGTCTCGGCGATGGCCGCCGTGTTGGTGCCGAACCGGTTGGTGGCCAGCAGCTGCGCCAGCCGCGTCCGGTTGGCGGTCACCACCGAGGGATGAACCACCGTGGACCGGACGGCGGTGAAGGCCGACGCGGCGGACTCGGCCGAGGTCGCCATCTGCGAGGATTGCTGGGCGGTCTCGCGCAGCCAGAGCAGGTAGGGCTGGACGGACTGCAACATCGCCATCGCCGACGGCCCGTCCCAGGAATCGATGAGCGACGACAACGTCGAGGCATAGGTGGAGACCGAATTCTCCAGCTCGACGGCAAGGCGCTGCCAGGCGCCGGCAGCCTCGATCAGCGAACCCGCCCCGGGCCCGGTGTGGATGAGCGTCGAGGTGACCTCTGGGGGTGCAAAAAGATCCATCACGTCTCACAATGCCCACGCTGAGAACGCCTCAGCAAATTTGCGTTAACGAGGCCGCGGCGAGCTTTGAAACTCTGCACGTCGAAGCCTTTCACGTGCGGCCGGGACCTCCCAATTCGACCGCCACGTGTTAGGACACCCTATACCCAAAGCTGAGAGCGATTTGACATCTGCTGGCCCGGGACACTTACGCGACACCTGCCGTCTTTCAAACGGTCACCGAGGCGCCGCGATTCACCGTTATGATCCTGTCCTCCAGGCCCCGGCGCTGCATTTCCCGGGTGAAGTCGGCCAGCGGCGACGCGAAGGCCGCATAGTCGTCGAAGTGCACCGGGATCGCCTTTGGGAGGGCCAGCATGGCGACGAGTTCGGCGCCCTGGCGGCCGTCCATGGTGACGGTCAGACCGAACGGCAGCCGCCCGCCGGCGGGCAATCGGGTGCCGCCGAGGTGCAACATGCCCACGTCGATCGGGTCGAACCTGGCGGGAATCTCCTTGAGCTCCTCGATCAGCAAAGTGTCGCCGGAGATGTAGAGCCGCCGCCGGGGCGACCCATCGTCGGCGGCGAGATCCACCATGGTGCCCATCACGGGCGGGAGGAGCCGCTGGCTCCACCCCGGCGCGTGACGCCCCGGCAATGACGTGAGGGTGAGCGTGGTGGCGCCCTTCGTGATCGTGTGCTGCTGCCAGGTGGTCAGGCCACGCGCCTGCGCGAAGCCGCGCTTGTGCAGCCGTTTGGCGGCGTGCGGGGTGGTGACGACGGGCAGTTCGTGGTCGAGGCCCTTCTGCGCCACCCTGTCCCAGTGATCGCCGTGCATGTGCGACAGCACGATCGCGTCGATCGGGGGAAGTTCGCTGAGTTGCAACGCCGGCTCCTTGAGCCGTTTGGATACCAGCCCATGGCCGAGGTAGGCGCGCTGACCCCGGTGCAAGAAGTTGGGGTCGGTCAACAACGTCAGCCCGCCCGCGGAAATGAGCGTGGTGGCGTTGCCCACGAAAGTGACCGTGATGTCCATAGCCGTGGGCTACCCGGTCCCGCGCCTTCCATGCCGCTAGAAGGGCGGTGGATCGTCGGTGCCGGGTGGGCCGGGACCGCCGCTCGAGCCCGAGCTCCAGTCCGAGTCCGTGCCCGTGCCCATACTCATGCTTTCGGCCGCCGGCCCATCCGGGCGTCGCGGTTGTGCCGGCGTTCGGCGGCGATGCGCCCGGCGCGGTCCTGGGCGCGGGTGCGGCGCCGGGTGGGCATCATCGCGGTGCGGTCACCGCAGTAGTCGGCCGCGACGTCGGCCTCGGCGGCCGGGATCGCCCCGACGCCCTGGCACAAACTCGGGAACAGCAGCGCGCTGCCCGGCGTGGTGACATACGTGCGCCCGGCTGGTGAGGTCAGGATCAGCGTCGCGTCGGGCAGCTGCTTTTCCTGCCAGCCCCAGAAAGTTTTCACCAAATGATGTGTGCGGCAATAGCATTTGAGGTTCGACGCGTGCGTACGCCCGCCATCCGCATAGGGAATCGTATGGTCGACATCGCAATTGGCCGCTGGTTGGTCGCAGCCGGGCCAGCGGCACGTCAAGTCGCGGCAGCGCACGAAATCGGCCAGCGACTTCGACGGCACGTAACCCGGCTCGGGCGGCGCATCACCGGGGTGAGTCAGCAGCACCAACGTGGCCGACGCGGCCAGCTCGGCGACCAACTCCGGCGCGATCAAACCCTCGGCGCCCAGCTCGCAGGCCGGCGCCGAGCCGGTGCCGTCCAGACTGCCGCGCTCGGCGACCACGTGGATCACCACCGGCCCCGCCGACCGTTTGCCGGCCTGGCAATCGCGGCGCCCGCAGCGGCATCCCAACCGGTCCGCCCCGCCCGCCAACGCCCCCAACGCATCGGCGCGGCGCTGGTCGCGGGTGCGCGGGTCGTGCTCACACACCGCGGCCGCCAGCGCGTCCAGGCGCCGGTCCAGCAGGTGCGCATCCGGAGCGAGCAAGCTGCCCTGGATATGTGACAGGCCGTCCCCCGTGTCACCGATCCAGATCTCCCGCCCCACGATGCGCTCCCGGCGGCGCCGCACCGCATCCGCGTCGGCCCGAGCGACGACCTTGTCCACCTGCGCGGCCAGCCGGCGGGGAGTCATCGACGGCCAGCGCGCCACGTTGGCCGCCAGGCGGGCGTCCACCACCGCCAGCACCTGCGGGTCGGTGATCAGGTCCGTGCGGTACACCACCGTGGCGAACATCCGAAAGTCGATATCGCCGGCCTTGAACACCTCGCCCACCCGCGGCAGCCGCTCCCGCAGGGCGCGGGCGTAGCGCACCTTGCTTCCGGCCATGCCCTGACCGATCCGCAGCTCGGCGGCGACCTCCGCACTGACCGCCGCCTCGGTGTCGACGGCCCAACTTTCGGTCTCCGCGCAGCGTGACAGGCGATGCCCGAACAACTCACCGATGGCCGCGAGCTGGGCCGCCGCCGCCCGGTTCTCCGCGCGCGCGGCCACCCCAATCCTTTCCAGCAGCTCCGCCGACACCGGCGTGCGCGACGGATAGTGCCTTTCGAACAATTCGTCGAAGTACTCGATCACCTCGGGTGGTGGTCGGTGGCCCGGCCATCCTTCGAACATAAGTTCGACTATGCCACAGGCGACCGACAAACCGTCGGCGCTGCGCTACGCCTACGGCTCGACTCGGCGGCTGGCGAATTCCCGGCGCTCACCGGTCAGCGGATCGGTGAACTCAATGCGCTGCGCCAATAGTCGCAACGGCATGCTGAAGTCGTCGGCCGCCACGTCGATGATGTTGGGATACAACGGATCACCCTCTATCGGTATCCCCAGCGAGGCCATGTGCAGGCGCAGCTGATGGGTGCGCCCGGTGCTTGGGGTGAGCCGGTACAACCCATCCGCAGCCACCAGCTCCACGCGGGTCTCGGCATTGGGCGCGCCCGGCTCGCAGACCGC
>NZ_LZMB01000145.1 GCF_001673555.1 Mycobacterium sp. 1165178.9
CGAGGTGGCGACGGCGGTCGACGGCGCCGAGGCGTTGCGCAGCGCCACCGAGACGCGCCCGGATGCGATCGTGCTCGACATCAACATGCCGGTGCTGGACGGCGTCAGCGTCGTCACGGCGCTGCGGGCGATGGACAACGACGTCCCCGTCTGCGTGCTGTCCGCCCGCAGCTCGGTCGACGATCGGGTCGCGGGCCTCGAGGCGGGCGCGGACGACTACCTGGTCAAACCCTTCGTGCTGGCCGAGCTGGTCGCGCGGGTCAAAGCGCTGCTGCGCCGCCGCGGCGCCACCGCCACGTCCTCCTCGGAAACCATCACGGTCGGGCCGCTGGAAGTCGATATCCCGGGACGGCGTGCCCGGGTCAATGGCGTCGACGTCGACCTGACCAAGCGGGAGTTCGACCTGCTGGCGGTGCTGGCCGAACACAAGACGGCGGTCTTGTCCCGCGCGCAACTGCTCGAGCTGGTGTGGGGTTACGACTTCGCCGCCGATACCAACGTCGTCGACGTCTTCATCGGATATCTGCGCCGCAAGCTGGAGGCGAACGGTGGCCCCCGGCTGCTGCACACCGTCCGCGGAGTGGGATTCGTACTGCGCATGCAGTAAGCAGGGCGACCGGCAATGAACTTTCTGTCCCGGATTGCGACCCGTACGCCATCGCTACGGGCGCGGGTCGCGGTCGCGACGGCCATCGGCACCGCCATCGTGGTGGTCATCGCGGGTGCGGTCGTGTGGTTCGGCATCACCAGCGCCTGGAAGGAACGACTTGATCGCCGCCTGGATGAGGCGGCCGGCTTCGCCATCCCCTTCCTGCCGCGTGGACTCGGGGACATCCCGCGTACCCCCAACGACCAGGACACCGTCATCACGGTCCGGCGCGAGGGCCAGGTCATGTCCAACTCGCACATCACCCTCCCGCCGCTGGATGTGGGCTATGCCGACACCTACATCAACGGGGTGCGTTACCGGGTGCGGACTCTGGAGGTCCGCACGCCGCAGCCGGCGACGATGGCGGTCGGTGCGACCTATGACGACACGATCGCCCAGACCAACAACCTGCATCGTCGGGTGATCCTGATCTGCGCGCTCTCAATTGGCGCGGCCGGGGTATTCGCTTGGCTCCTGGCGGCTTTCGCGGTGCGACCGTTCAAACGTCTTGCCCAGCAAGCCCGCTCGATCGACGCCGACGAGCGCCCACAGGTTGCGGTGCGCGGCGCCAGCGAGGCCGTCGAGATCGCCGAAGCCATGCGAGGCATGCTGCAGCGCATCTGGACTGAGCAGGACCGGACCAAGGATGCACTCGCGTCGGCCCGTGACTTCGCCGCAGTGTCCTCGCACGAACTGCGTACCCCGTTGACCGCGATGCGGACCAACCTCGAAGTCCTATCCACCCTGGACATGCCCGACGAACAGCGCAAAGAGGTGCTGAGCGACGTCATCCGCACCCAGTCGCGGATCGAGGCCACGTTGACCGCCCTCGAACGGTTGGCCCAGGGCGAACTGTCGACGGCCGACGATCACGTGCCCGTCGACATCACTGAGCTGCTCGACCGCGCGGCCCATGACGCCACCCGGATCTATCCAGGGGTCGACGTTTCGCTGGTGCCATCACCCACCTGCATCATCGTCGGGTTACCGGCCGGGTTGCGGCTCACCGTCGACAACGCGATCGCCAACGCCGTCAAGCATGGCGGCGCCACCAAGGTCCAGCTCTCGGCGGTGAGCTCGCGCGCCGGCGTGGAGATCGCCATTGACGACAACGGCGGCGGCGTGCCCGAAGACGAGCGCGAGGTCGTGTTCGATCGATTTTCTCGGGGATCGACGGCCTCTCATTCCGGATCGGGCCTGGGGTTGGCGCTCGTTGCCCAACAGGCCCAGCTGCACCGTGGCACGGCGGCGCTGGAGAACAGCCCCCTAGGTGGCGCGCGTCTGGTGCTGCGGCTGCCCGGCCCCAGCTAGCGCCCTATCGCCGCCGGGGGTTGTCCGAACTGTCGCGCCAGCGGGTGAAACCCGCTTGTTGCGCGGACTTCTCGTCGGTGAACCAGACCTGGGCGGTGATGGAGTCGTAGACCCGATCGTCGGGAGTGAGGTAAACCTTGCCGTCGGCGCGGGCTTTGACCAAATATCCCGCCGGGCCCCCGCCATCGGCGTCGGCATCGGCGGAGCCCGGACCGTAGGGCGCCCGTGGCGACGCCCGAATCCTGGTGGTCAGCAACCCTTTTGGCGCCCGGATCTTGGTGGTCGGTCGTTCGGTGACCGGAATTCTCGTGGTGCGCTTCTCGGTGACCGGGATCGTGGTTGTCGCGGGCTCCGGCGTCGTCCGCTCGTTCGGTGACTTCGTCACCGGCGCTTGGCTTTTGGCGTCGGGCAGCATCAGAGTGAGCGTCAGAACGAGCCCGAGCCCGAAGGACAGCCCAAAGAGCCACCAGGGCGGGTGGCTCATCGCGCCCCCTTCCCGGCACGGCCTAGCACTGTGGCAATCACCCAGGCAACGACCGAGCCCGCTACGAAGGCGAGCAGGTACCACAACCATTGGATGACGAAGTCCACGTCGATCTCCCTAGCTGATTACGATTTCGACCCGAAACCCCGCGACGGTTTGCGCGCGCTCCTCACTGAATGGAACGTTCAGGCTTGCGTTGCCGGTGCTGTCGGCGTACCCGTTGATGGTCGCGTGCGCGTTCGGGCAGGCCTTGAGTTGGTCGGCGATGCGAGTCAGGACCTGCTCGCCGGACGCGGTCAGGCTGCCGAGGTTCGATTCGAAGGTGAGCGCGCCTTCGGTCAGGGTATTGATCGCCGGTTGCAGGGTGGCACACGACGCGGCGGCGGTGGGCGCCGACGACGCTGCCGGTGCGTTAACGGCAAGGTTGTCAACGACATTCAGATTGGACCAGATCCGCTTTGCATCCGCGGCGACGGTGTTCCTCTGGTCGGGCGATGCCGCGGTCCCCGCCAGCGTGATGGTGTCTCCGCTCACCGCGACAGCGAAATCGGCGATCGACGCGCTGTCGGAGAAAATTGGCTTGGCCTTGGCGAAATCGAGTGCGTCGACGGCGGGATCGATGCGGATCTCGTTGACGATGTTGACGCCGGGGCCCAATGCGTCCTTGAGCACCTTCAGCAACGTCCCTCGGGCGGACTCGTCGGGGAAGACTCCGGTCAGGCTGACCCTGTTGCCGTTGCGGGTCATGGAGAACGCCGCCAGCGAAATCTTCGGCCCAGCAGCGCTGGTCGAAGGCGCCGACGATACGCGACCGGACGGGGGTCGCGCCGACGTTTCGTATCCGATTACGGCCATCAGAAGCGGAATGACCACCAGGGCGATCAGCCACGGCGCGCCGAGCCGCTTGATGCTCACGACCGCCCTCCCTCAAGTCATCCGCCCGTTGCCAGGCGATATGCAGCCTACCGATTCACTGCCGACCGAGTCGGGCACACTGGAGCGATGGCCAACGGCAGTAAACCGACCGACAATGACACGCTGGCAGTGATTCGTGACCTGGTCGCCGAGGAGAAAGCGCTGCGGGCCCAACTGCAGCGCGGGGACATCGACACGTCGGAAGAGCATGACCGCCTCCGGCGGGTCGAGGTGGAACTCGACCAGTGCTGGGACCTGCTGCGGCAGCGCCGAGCGCTACGCGACACCGGCGGCGACCCGCGGGAGGCGGAGGTGCGCCCGCCCGACGAGGTCGAGGGCTACCTGAGCTGAGCGACCAGGCGAGCCAAGTCGACGCCGTAGTTATCGGAGGCGGCCACAACGGCCTCGTTGCGGCCGCCTATCTGGCCCGCGCGGGCCTGCGGGTGCGCGTGCTGGAACGGCTCGACCACACCGGGGGCGCCGCCGTCTCGACGCAACCGTTCGACGGTGTCGACGTTCGGGTATCGCGCTACTCCTATCTGGTCAGCCTGCTGCCCGCACGAATCGTGCATGATCTCGGCGCCGACGTGCGGTTGGCCCGGCGAGCGTTTTCGTCGTACACACCCGACCCCGCGACCGGCGGGTGCAGCGGGCTGCTGATCGGGTCGGACGCTGACACCTTTGCCGGCATCGGGGCGGGCGGCGACGCGCAGGGATTCGCCGACTTCTACCGACGCTGCCGGCTGGTGACCGAACGACTGTGGCCGACATTGCTCGAACCGCTGCGCACCCGCGAGGACGCCCGCCGGTGGGTGGTGACAGCCGGTGATCGCCGCGCGGAGACCGGGTGGCAGACGGTGATTGAGGATCCGATCGGACATGCCATCGCCGACGCGGTGCGCAACGACGTGGTGCGCGGGGTGATCGCAACCGACGCACTGATCGGCACGTTCGCCCGCCTCGATGACGCTTCGCTGGCGCAGAACGTCTGCTTCCTGTATCACGTGCTCGGCGGTGGCACCGGAGACTGGGACGTCCCGATCGGCGGCATGGGCGCGGTGACCACGGCCCTGGCCGCGGCGGCGGTCGGCCACGGGGCCGAAATCACTACCGGTGCAGACGTTTACGCAGTCGACCCCAGCGGCGAGGTTTGCTATCGCGCCGCGGACGACGAGCACCGGATCCGGGCGCGGTTCATTCTCGCCGGCGTCACGCCGACGGTCCTGGCCGGTCTTCTCGGTGAACGACCGGCCCCTCCGGCCCAGGGTGCGCAGGTCAAGGTCAACATGGTCCTGCGGAGGCTGCCCCGGCTGCGCGATGAGAATGTGAGACCCGAGCACGCATTCGCCGGGACCTTCCACGTCAACGAAACCTGGACCCAGTTGGACGCGGCGTATTCGAGCGCAGCCGCCGGGCAGATCCCGAATCCGCTGCCCTGCGAAGCCTATTGCCACTCGCTGGCCGACCCGAGCATCCTGTCGGCCGAGCTCCGCGACTCGGGCGCCCATACGATGACGGTTTTCGGCCTGCACACCCCGCACTCGCTGTTCGACGGCACCTATTCCGGCGCCCTACGCGACCGACTGACCGACGCCGTGTTGGCTTCGCTGAATTCCGTTCTGGCCGAACCGATTCAAGACGTTCTGATGAGGGACGCGCACGGCCGGCCCTGCATCGAGACGACGACAACGCTGGACTTGCACCGCAGCTTGGGAATGACGGCGGGCAACATCTTCCACGGTGGCCTGTCGTGGCCGTTCGCCGAAGACGACGACCGGCTGGACACCCCGGCACGGCAATGGGGCGTGGCCACCGCGCACCAACGGATCATGCTGTGCGGCTCCGGCGCACGCCGGGGCGGGGCGGTGTCGGGCATCGGCGGGCACAACGCCGCGATGGCGGTGCTGGCCTCGCTCAGATAGCGGATGCGATTGCCGCGATTGCGGACCCGCTTACTTGTTACTTGCGCACGTCGATGGTGACGTAGTCGCGCTCGGTGTAGCCGGTGTAGATCTGGCGCGGGCGCCCGATCTTGCTGTCGCCCTCGTCGTGCATCTCGCGCCAGTGCGCGATCCACCCGGGCAGCCGCCCCAGCGCGAACAGAACGGTGAACATCCGGGTCGGGAAGCCCAGGGCCCGGTAGATCAGGCCGGTGTAGAAGTCGACGTTGGGGTAGAGCTTGCGCTCGACGAAGTAGTCGTCGGTGAGTGCCGCCTCTTCGAGTTCCTTTGCGATGCTGAGCAGGTCGTCGTCGCCGCCGAGCTTGGCCAGGATCTTGTCGGCCTGCTCCTTGACGATGCGGGCCCGCGGGTCGTAGTTCTTGTAAACCCGGTGACCGAAGCCCATCAGCTTCACGCCTTCTTCGCGGTTCTTGACCTTACGCACGAATTCGCTGACGTCGTCGTCGCTTTGGCGGATCTTTTCGAGCATCTCGAGCACCGCCTGGTTGGCGCCACCATGCAGCGGACCCCACAGCGCGTTGATGCCACCGGAAATGGAGGTGAACAGGTTGGCCTGCGACGACCCCACCAGCCGGACCGTCGACGTCGAACAGTTCTGCTCGTGGTCGGCGTGCAGGATGAGCAGCATGTCCAGCGCGCGAACGATTTCGGGATCCGCCTGATAGGGCTCAGCGGGCAGCCCGAACGTCATGCGCAGGAAGTTCTCCACCAGCGACAGCGAGTTGTCCGGGTAGAGGAAGGGCTGGCCCACCGACTTCTTGTAGGCGTAAGCCGCGATGGTCGGCAGCTTGGCCAGCAACCGGATCGTCGACAGCTCGACGTCCTCGCTGTCCATCGGGTCGAGCGAATCGGGGTAGTAGGCCGAGAGCGCGTTGACGGCACTGGACAACACCGGCATGGGGTGGGCGTTGCGCGGGAAGCCGTCGAAGAATCGCTTGAGATCTTCGTGCAGCATGGTGTGCAGCTGGATCTGCTTGGTGAAGTCGGCCAGCTGCTCCTTGCTGGGCAGCTCGCCGTAGATCAAGAGGTAGCTCACCTCGATGAAGGTCGACTTCTCGGCGAGCTGCTCGATCGGGATGCCGCGGTAGCGCAGGATGCCGGCGTCGCCGTCGATGTAAGTGATGGAACTCTTGCACGCGGAGGTGTTGACGAAGCCGTTGTCGAACGTCGTGTAGCCGGTCTTGGACAACAGCGAGCCCAGCGCAATGCCGTCAGCGCCCTCGGTGGCGTTGACGATCTGCAGGTCGGTCTCGCCGCCCGGGTACTTCAAAGTGGCGGTGTCGTCGGTGTCTGCCACGAGAACCCCTTCGCGCTCTGGCTGAATGGCTGCTGACTTGGTGCTTACTGCAAAAGGTAGTCGTTATGAGGATAAGGCGCCTGGCCGGGGTCGAGTCTGCTGGTCACGCCAGCAATCGTGTCCGGTACGACGCCGCGCAACGCGGGCTAGGGCTGCAGGCGCTCCACCCGGTCACCGGTGATACGGATGCGGTTGTGCAGTCGGTTTTCCCGCCCCTGCCAGAACTCAACCAGCTCGGGAGCAATGAGATAGCCACCCCAGTTCGGCGGGACCGGGACCGGCTCGCGGTCGGCGAAGCGGGCGGTCGCCTCGCTCAGCTGGTCGAGCAGGGCCGCTCGCGAGGTGATGGGTTGCGATTGGTGCGACGCCCAGGCGCCCAGCTGGGACCCGCGCGGCCGCTTGGACCAGTAGTCCTCGGTGACCTGCGGGCTGACTTTGCTGACCGGCCCGCGGATGTGGACCTGACGGCCGAGCTGGTACCAGGGAAATGTGGCCGAGGCGTGCGCCGTCGCCGCGAGATCGTCGGCCTTGGCCGAGTCATAGTTGGTGAAGAAAGTGATTCCGGTCTCGTCCACGCTCTTGCACAACACCGATCGGCTCGCCGCCCTGCCGTCGGCGGTGACGGTAGCCAGCACGAACGCGTTGGGTTCGGCGACGCCCGACCGCTCGGCGTCGTCGATCCATTTGCGCAACAACGAAACCCAGCCGTCACTGAGCCAATCCGCGTCGAGATCTGGACTACCGTCTTTTTCCACTGACCCGTACTCCACACGCATTCGTTGCAGGTGCTCTTTTCCTGGTTCGGGGTCTGGTCCTGCCATCGCGTCAACGCTACCGGCGCTTGCTACCGGCCGGTAGCGTCAGCCCGATCAGGGGGTGCGAGAATTTTCGGTATGACTGCGGTCCCCGAAGACTTCGTCCCCGGCCTCGAGGGCGTGGTCGCCTTCACCACCGAAATCGCCGAACCGGATAAAGACGGCGGTGCGCTGCGCTATCGCGGCGTCGACATCGAAGACCTGGTGAGCCAGCAGGTCACCTTCGGCGACGTGTGGGCGCTGCTGGTCGACGGCAAATTCGGCCGCGGGCTGCCGCCCGCCGAGCCGTTCCCGCTGCCCATCCACACCGGCGACGTCCGCGTCGACGTGCAGGCGGGCTTGGCCATGCTCGCCCCGATCTGGGGGTACAAGCCGCTGCTGGACACCGAGGAGACCGTCGCCCGCGACCAGCTGGCCCGAGCGTCGGTGATGGCGCTGTCCTACGTCGCGCAGTCCGCACGCGGCATCTACCAGCCGGCCGTCCCGCAGCGGATCATCGACGAATGCGACACGGTCACCGCCCGTTTCATGACGCGGTGGCAGGGTGAGCCGGACCCACGGCACGTCGAAGCGATTGACGCCTACTGGGTCTCAGCCGCCGAGCACGGCATGAACGCCTCGACGTTCACCGCACGGGTGATCGCCTCGACCGGCGCCGACGTGGCGGCGGCGTTGTCCGGGGCTATCGGCGCGATGAGCGGCCCGCTGCACGGCGGGGCGCCGGCGCGGGTGCTGCCGATGATCGAAGAGGTCGAGCGCACCGGCGACGCGCGTGGCCTGGTGAAGAAGATCCTGGACAGCGGCGACAAGTTGATGGGCTTCGGGCACCGGGTCTACCGCGCGGAGGACCCGCGGGCCCGGGTGCTGCGCGCTACCGCCGAACGGCTGGGCGCGCCACGCCACGAGGTGGCCGTCGCGCTCGAGCAGGCCGCGCTGGCGGAGCTGCGCGAGCGCCGTCCGGACCGGGCGATCGAGACCAACGTCGAGTTCTGGGCCGCGGTGATGCTGGACTTCGCCCGAGTGCCGGCCAACATGATGCCCGCGATGTTCACCTGCGGCCGTACCGCGGGGTGGTGCGCCCACATCCTCGAGCAGAAGCGGCTGGGCAAGCTGGTCCGGCCGTCGGCCATCTACGTTGGCCCGAGCCCGCGCAGCCCCGAAACCGTCGAGGGCTGGGACCGCAGTCTCACCAACGCCTGAGCCGCTTGGTTGTCGGTACCCGGCGATCTAATGGTTGGCGTCGCGATGAGTTTTCGTCGCCGACGCAGTCATAAATCGTGGACTTGCCCGTCCCCCGGGCAGGAACGGGAACCGACAAGGAGAAGCAGCATGGCGATCAACATCGAACCGGCACTGTCCCCGCACCTGGTGGTCGACGATGCCGCCGCGGCAATCGATTTCTACGTCAAGGCTTTTGGGGCAGAGGAAATAGGGCGCGTGCCGCGCCCCGACGGCGAATTGGTGCATGCAGCTGTGCGCATCAACGGCTTCACGGTGATGCTCAACGACGACTTCCCCGAAGTGTGCGGGGGTAAATCGATGACGCCGACGTCGCTGGGCGGCACCCCCGTCACGATCCACCTGACGGTCACCGACGTCGACGCCAGCTTCCAGCGCGCGCTGGATGCGGGTGCAACCGTGGTGACCCCGCTGGACGACCAGTTCTGGGGCGACCGCTACGGCATGGTGGCCGACCCATTCGGCCACCACTGGTCATTGGGGCAGCCAGTCCGCGAGGTCAGCATGGATGAGATCTCGGCGGCGATGTCCGGGCAGGGAGCCGGCTAGCCGAACAGCCGATCCAGCAGCCGGCGTCGCGGTGGTGGCGCCGGCTCTGCGGCGGCTGCCACCGCGAGCATGGCGGAGATGTCGGTGAACTTGTTGCGGGGCCGCCCCTCATCGCTGCCGCGCGCGACCTCGGCGGCGTCGATGGCGCGCCATCCCGCCGCGTCGATCGCGTCGGGCTGACGCGCGCGCACCAGGCTGGCCAGCGCCTCGGGCTTGCCGACCGGATCGGTCAGCTTGCCGGCGTTGAAATCGGCGACCAGCGACTGCACGGTCTCGAACGAGCAGGACTTGTTGGTGCCGATGAAGCCACTGGGTCCCCGCTTGATCCAGCCCGCGACGTATGCGCCGGGCACCGGTTCACCCGAGGCGGGCTCGACGACGCGGCCTCCGTCGTTCGGCACGACGGCCGACGATTCGTCATAGGGAAGATCGCGAATCGGCTTGCCGCGGTAGCCAATCGACGTCAGTACCAGGCCCGTTTCCTCAATGCGCGTCTCGTCGGTGCCGGTGACCGTGAACTCCACACCGGTGGCGCGTTGCTCGCCCAGTACGCGGTTCGGGGTGAGCCGGTAAGCGAGCCTGATCCTCGGGCGCGATGACGGCGTCGAGTCGTCGCCGAGTGTGCTCAAGATTTCCAGCTTGCGCTTGGTCAACGCGTCCGAAGCGGTCGCGAGATCGGCCGCCACCAGCTGATGGTCGGCCGTGCTGACCACCACCTCGGAGCTGCCGGTGAGCCCGATCAGCTCGGGCAGCGTGAACGCCGACTGCGCGGGGCCGCGCCGCGCGGCGATCACCACCTCGCGCACCGCCGAGCCCCGGAAGGCCGCCAGCGCGTGGTCGGCGATGTCGGTGCGGGCCAGGTCGTCGGGATCCGCGGTCAGCACCCGGGCAACATCGAGGGCGACGTTGCCGTTGCCGACCATCACCACCCGCTCGTGGCTGAGGTCGACTGGCAGATCGGCGAAGTCGGGATGCCCATTGATCCACGCGACCAGTTCGGTCGCGGTGCCGGTACCCGGCAGGCCCATGCCCTCGATGTCCAGCCGGCGGTCATCGGGCGCCCCGACGGCGTACAGCACGGCGTGGTGGTGGACCAGCAGGTCCGCATGGCTCAGCTGCTTGCCGACCTCGACGTTGAGATAGAACCGAAACCGGCGATCACCGGCGACTCTGTCGAAAAGACGGGTGACCCGCTTGGTGTTCTGATGATCGGGCGCCACTCCGGCCCGCACCAAACCATAAGGCGTGGGCAGCTTTTCGAAGACGTTGACGCAGACGCGCTGCTGGGTCAGCAGCTCGTCGGCGGCATACATCGCCGCGGGCCCCGATCCGACGATCGCCACGGTCAGCGGCCTTCGGCGGGCGTGCACCTCGGCCGCCGGGATCACCGGGGCCAGCTTCGACGTCGGCGGCAGCTTCTCGTCCTTCGGCCGGTCCGGATAGAAGGAGGCGTTGATCTCGATGAAAGGCAGCTGCTTGGAGTCCAGCCGGGTGTCGGGTGCGATCGCGCCGACGGGGCATGCGCTCACGCAGGCACCGCAGTCCACGCACGCCACCGGATCGATGTAGAGCATTTCCGACGTGGCGAAGCCGGGCTCGTCCGGTGACGGGTGAATGCAATTCACCGGGCACGCGAAAACGCAGGACCCGTCGTTACAGCACGACTGGGTAATAACGTGCGGCATAAAGGATCTCGCAGTTATTAGGCGGCCGGGACCGCGGCCAGGTGCTGGCGCTGCGGCTCGCTGCGGTAACGCGACGGCTTGCCGTTGATTTTGCACAACCGCCACATCAACCGCGCCGAGCGCGTCTCCATCAGGCCCGTGTCATAAGCCAGCATCCGCACGTCACCGAACATGTCGCTGAGCCACTTACGCGATTCCGGCGAGCGGAAGAACAGTTCCTTCTTTACGTCACGCGGGATGTCGAACTCGCGCCAGAACGCCTTGGGCGGCACCACGATTGCGCGGCAGAGTGCCTTCATGGTCAACGGCAGGTACAGCGCGGTCCAGAATCGCTGCCTCTTGGTCAATTCCGGCACCCGCTTGCGCAGGAACTCGTGGGCGAACGAGATGTGGCGGGCCTCCTCGGCCACGTGAATAGCCATCACCCGCTCCATGATCGGGTGCAGCGACTTGCCTTCGCGCAGAACGTTTTTCTGGGTGTGGTCGATGGGCTCCTCGCCGGCCAGCACGCCGATGAAGAACGCCACCGGCAGCGGCCCGGCGACCAGCGGAACCAAAGGCGAAAGCCACTTGAGAACCCGCGGCATGCCCGGCACGTCGGCGCCGATGCGGTTCACCATCTCCTGGAACATCATCGTGTGGTTGCACTCTTCAACCGACTCGTGCAGGCAGTACCGGTACTCCGGCGAGCCGTTGGGCACCCAGAAGGTGTAGTTCATCAGCCCGCGGATCAGGATGGATTCGAAGTGCAGTCCCACCTTGGCCACGTTGGCCTGGCGCCACATCCCGATCTTGATCTTGCGCTCGTCCGGCTGCGCGAGATACCACGGGTGACGCCCCAGCGGGTCGGTCTCCGGCAAAATCCACCGCGGATCGTTTTCGGTGACGGCGAATTCCGGCGAATCCCAGTCGATGTCGGTGTACGGATTGAAGTTGCGCCGCACCGACCCCTCGGACAGTGTGGCAAGCATGTTGACGTATTCGGCGTCGTCGCGCACTTCCATTTTGCTGCGCCAACGCCGGACCAATCGCGTCCTAGCCATATCCAGGCCTCCCCAACGAGGTTTACATTTGGACGTGCTGTGTCCAGACAGTACCGCAGGTACCGGATATTCTCTAGACCCCTTCCAGGCAGTGTGACCTGACCGGTGGTCATGAATTTTTTATGCCCTAGATCACATATGACCAAACGTTCTGCCGCGCCCGAACAGGCGTTTTGACCCGGTGTCAGGGGCCGGCGGGCGGCCCGCCGCACCGACCCGCCAGGTCAGCTCACTACCCTGAGGAGCATGGCTGACCAGCTCGAGATCCCCGCTGACATCAAACCCCGTGACGGCCGCTTCGGCTGTGGCCCGTCAAAGGTCCGGCCCGAACAGCTGCAGGCGCTGAGCACGACCGCCGCCCCGTTGTTCGGCACCTCGCATCGGCAGGCGCCGGTCAAGAACCTCGTCGGTCGGCTGCGGTCCGGGCTTGCCGATCTGTTTTCCGTGCCCGAGGGCTACGAGGTGATTCTGGGCAACGGCGGCGCCACCGCGTTCTGGGATGCCGCGGCCTTCGGCCTGATCGACAAGCGTTCGTTGCATCTGTCCTTCGGCGAGTTCAGCTCCAAGTTCGCCTCCGCGGTCGCCAAAAACCCGTTCATCGGCGATCCCGTCGTCATCAAGGCGGACGCAGGCAGCGCCCCCGAGCCGCAGAGCGACCCCTCGGTGGACGTCATCGCCTGGGCGCACAACGAGACGTCCACCGGCGTCGCGGTGCCCATCGGCCGGCCGGCAGATTCCGGCGACGCACTGATCGTCATCGACGCGACCTCGGGCGCCGGCGGGCTGCCCGTCGACATCGCCGAGACCGACGCCTACTACTTCTCTCCGCAGAAGAATTTCGCCAGCGACGGCGGCCTGTGGCTGGCCATCATGAGTCCGGCGGCGCTCGCCCGCGTCGAGTCCGTCGCCGCCTCCGGCCGCTGGGTTCCCGACTTCCTGTCGCTGCCGATCGCGGTGGAGAACAGCCTGAAGGACCAGACGTACAACACCCCGGCGGTCGGCACCCTGGCGCTGATGGCCGAGCAGGTCGACTGGATGCTGGGCAACGGCGGGCTGGACTGGGCCGTCAAACGCACCGCGGACTCGTCGGGCCGGCTGTACTCCTGGGCCGAGGAGCGGTCCTACACCACGCCATTCGTCAGCGACCCGAAGCTGCGCTCGCAGGTGGTGGGCACGATCGACTTCGCCGACGAGGTCGACGCCGCGGCCGTGGCGAAGATTCTGCGGGCCAACGGCGTCGTCGACACCGAGCCGTACCGCAAACTCGGCCGCAACCAGCTTCGGGTGGGGATGTTCCCAGCGGTGGAGCCCGACGACGTCAGCGCACTCACCCAATGCATCGATTGGGTCGTCGAGCGCCTGTAACCGACTGGCAATCAGGGCGCAACCGCACAGCGTGTCAGCACAGGTGATGGGCGGTTGCTGGACTACAGTGCGCACGTGACGGGTCCGTCGCTGACCTGCTCGGAGCCTGCGAGGAGATAACCATGCGGGAACTCAAAGTGGTTGGGCTGGATGCCGACAGCAAATATGTCATCTGCGAGGGTGACGAACCCGCGGAGCAGTTCAAGCTGGCGGCCGACGACCGCCTGCGAGCGCTGCTCCGTGACGCAGCCCTGTGCACTGAGCAACCGCAGCTCGAGATTGAAGTCACCAACATGCTGAGCCCCAAAGAAATTCAGGCAAAGATTCGCGCGGGCGCCTCCGTCGAGCAGGTCGCCGCGGCGTCCGGCTCGGAGGTGTCGCGCATTCGCCGCTTCGCCCACCCGGTGCTGTTGGAACGGTTCCGCGCCGCGGAGCTGGCAACCGCCGCCCACCCGATGCTGGCGGATGGTCCCGCCGTGTTGACCCTGCTGGAGACGGTCAGCGCCGCGCTGGTGACCCGGGGCCTCAGCCACGACAAACTCAGCTGGGACGCCTGGCGCAACGAAGACAACCGCTGGACGGTGCAGCTCGCGTGGAAGGTCGGCCGTTCCGACAACCTCGCGCATTTCTGCTTCTCCCCCGGCGCCCACGGCGGAACGGTCACCGCCATCGACGACGCGGCCACCGCGCTGATCGACCCCAGCTTCGAACTTCCGCTTCGCCCGCTGGCCCGGGTGGCCCACGTCGACTTCGAAGAGCCCGCGAAGCCGCCCGTCGCGGAACCGCCGGTGGCCGCGGAACCCGAGGAAAAGCCCGTGCACACTCGCCGGGGCAAGCCGGTCATTCCGGCGTGGGAAGACGTGTTGCTCGGGGTGCGCTCGGGCGGACAGCGCTAGGGCCGACGGTGGCGACCCGCTTCACCCGGCTATGCCGCGCTCGCGATCGCCACTAGGGCCGACGGTGGCGACCCGCTTCACCCGGCTATGCCGCGCTCGCGATCGCCACTAGCCGCGACCCGCGGCCGTCAACGCGAGCAGCACCACCCAGGCTCCGACGACGCCCACCGCCGCACCCAGCACGAACCAGCGCAGCACCGGGGTGCGCCGCCATCCCCACAAGGTCGGTGCCAGCCCCCCCGCGGCCACGATATTGAGGCCGACGGCCAGCAGTGCGTGCACCCGAAGCAGCCCAAGGCTGAGCACCACGATCGCGGCGGCCGTGACCGCGGCAACGAATGCCGTCACCGTCAAACCCGTTGCCCACGGGACGGATTCGTCTCTCATCAGCCGGAGCCTAGTCTGACTGTCCATCGCCGCCTCTCGTGGTCGACCGGGCCCGCTCGTAGAACGCCAACGCCGCCGCCGTCGCGACGTTGAGCGAGTCGGTGCCCCGCGACATCGGGATGCGCACCCGCACGTCGCTCAACCGCAGGGCGGCCGGCGTCAGCCCGGGCCCCTCGGCGCCCACCAACACCGCGACGCGTTGGTCGCGCGCGGCCGCCATCGCGTCCGGCAAGGCGCAAGCAGCGCCCTGCGGGGTCATGGCAATAAGTCGAAAACCGTTGTCCTGCAGACTTTTTAGGTCGGCGGGCCAACAGCTTGCCCGCGCGAAAGGCACCAGCAGCGCGTGGCCCATCGACACCCGGACCGCGCGGCGATACAACGGGTCGGCGCAGCCGCTGCCGAATACCACCGCGTCGACGCCGAGGCCCGCCGCGTTGCGGAAGATCGAGCCCAGGTTCTCGTGATCGTTGACTCCTTCGAGCACCGCGACGGTGCGGGCCCCCGCGATCACCTCGGCAACGCCGGGTTCGGGCACCCGCCGGGCGGCGGCCAGCACGCCGCGGTTGAGGTGGAACCCGACCACTCGGGCCATGACGTCCGCGGAGGTCCGGTAGAACGGCACGTCACTGCCGGCCAGGTCATCTTCGAGCTCGGTGAGCCGGCGGTGGGTGCCCAGCAGGGCGTGCGGGCGGAAACGTGACGCGAGCATGCGCTGCACCACCAGCACACCCTCGGCGATCACCAAACCCTTGCCGGACGGCAGATCTGGACGACGGTCGACGCTGTTCAGGTCGCGGAAATCGTCGAGCCTCGGATCGTCGGGGTCGTCAACGTCGGTGATCATTCGCCGGCTTCGGTGGTGTGGCTCACGGGCCTTCGTCGACCAGGGCCAGCATCAGATCGGCCGCGTTGCGCAGGGTGTCGCGTTGTTCGGTGTCGAGCGTCGCCAGCCGCTTGGCCAGCCACTCCTGGCGGGCGCGGCGGTTTGCCTTGACCAGCTCGGCCCCAGACTCGGAGACCGACACGAGCACTTGCCGGCCATCGACCGGGTGTGGCGTGCGGTCCACCAGGCCCATCTCCGCCAGCGACGCGATCACCCGGGTCATCGACGGCGGCCGGACCCGCTCGCGAATCGCCAGGGCGCCGGGCGTCATCGGGCCTTCGTTGGTCAGCATCGCCAGCGCCGACAGCTGGGACAACGACACCGGAGACGACGGATTGCGAAACCGAAGTTGGCGGGCCAGCCGCATAACTGCCAGTGACAGGTCGCTGGCCAGCCGCGCATCGCTGTCAGGCATGGCGCGAGGTTACACGGCAGGCTGACAAACCGGGACACGAACCCGCGAACGACGGGCCGTTGATCCGTTGGGCTGAGCGGCGACAATTTCATCGAAACGCTTATCCGCCCGCGTATCCCGCTCCACTCCGTGGATTTCGATCATCCGTCTCGGCACGTGGGTGCGCCGTCCGCGAACACCGGCGGCGGGTTATGTTGATCGCGATGTCTGCCGAACCCGGTCGTAACCGCACGGCACCGCCGCTGCCGGCTGCGTTGCTGCGCGCGTGGCCGTTCATCACGCTCGGGGCGGTGGGTTGGCTGATCGCGGTGGGCGCCGCTTTCCTGGTGCCCTCCCTGCAGAGCTGGCGTCCGGTGGCCCTGGCCGGGTTGGGCGTGGGCGCGCTCGGCACCAGCATCTTCTTGCTGCAGCTCGCCGCGGCCCGTCGCGGTGCGCGCGGTGCCCAGGCCGGGCTGGAGAATTTTCTCGACCACAAGTGATTCGCAGACCTGGAGGAGCGATGGTAGCCCCGCTGTTGCAAGCGCGTGTCGATATCGACGCACCGGTGGCCACGGTGTGGGAGTTGGTCTCCGATCTGCGGCGAATGCCGCAGTGGAGTCCGCAGTGCCGGTGGATGAAGCCCTTCGGCCCACTGCGTCAGGGCACCCGGACCCTCAACCTCAACCGCCGCAAACGGATGTTCTGGCCGACCACCTGCACGGTCGTCGAGATCGTCCCCGACCGCAAGCTCGCGTTCCGCGTCGACACCAACAACACCATCTGGACCTATGAGCTCGAGCCCAGCGGCGAGGGAACGCGGCTGATCGAGAGCCGGCACGCCGAAAACGGCGTCACCGCATTTTCGAATCTGTCGGTGAATGTCCTCTTCGGCGGGACCACCAAATTCGAAAGCGAATTGCTCGACGGCATGAACGCCTCGCTGGCGCGCATCAAGGCCGCCGCCGAAACCGGCTAGTCGGGCGTCTCGTCTCGCGGCTGTCCGGACTCCGGCGTCTCGGCCACGGGCTCGACTGCCGACCCTTCGGTCTGCGTGCCGGTTTCCGCCGCTTCGCCCGGCGTCTCGGGCTGGGGCTGCCCGGCCTCGGGCTCCGCCTGTACTTCTGCGGGCTCGGACGACTCCGACGGCGGCGCGGACGGCTCGACCGGCGCCTGCGTGACGTCCAACAGGCCATCGTCGTACGGCTCGTAGGCCGGCGAGCCGGTGCCCGCGGGGGCGGGAGTGTCCGAGTGGGCACCGCAGCCATACAGCTTGTCGACGATGTGCCCGTCGGCCGACAATTCGTTGCCGCACACCCCGAACAGCGCACCCAGGGAACCCGACAGCGGCAGGAAGAAGCCGCAGTCGCGGCACACCCGCTTGGTGGATCGCGCCATCGGGGAGTCGGGGCCGTAGTCGCCGGTGCGCCAGCGTTCGGCCGCCTCCGAGCGGCCCTCGGCGCTCATCACCCAACGACGGCCTAGCCCGATTTCCGCGGCGGTCTCATCGACCTGGGGATCCCCACTGGCGGTGTAGCCGGGAACCAAGCGAGGATCGTCGGCGGCGGGCGCCAAGAGGTCTCCGGGGCTCAGGTCCCCCGGCCGCACCCGTTGGTCCCACGGCACCCATTCGGGCGCCAATAGTGCCGTCGGCCCCGGCACCAGCACCACTTCGCTGATGGTGGCGTGCTCAGCCCCCGGATAGGCGGCCACCACGACCGCCCATTGCCACCCCTGGTAGCCGGGTAAATGCGCCAGGAACCGGTGGGTGGCGGTGTTCGGGTCTTCGTAGCCGGCGCCCAGATAGTCGCCGACCATCTCCGGCCCGCTGAACTCCACCGCGGCGGCCCTGGCCTGGTCTGCCGCGCCGGTGAGCACCGTCGCCAACCCCTCGGGCCAGTCGCCCACGGTCGCCACGGCGTAGTCCATGGTGGGCTCCTCGATGGGTCGCGTCACGCTGTCTTCTGTCTGCATTGCGTTTCCAATACTAGGTTGACGAGCCACACCCCGTTGCCTGCAGACGCATGCAGTCGGCGTAGGGGAGAATCGGAACGTGTCTGGAAGGCGGCAAAACAATCCCGGCCGAGTGGCCCCTCAGCCGGGCCGCCGGCCCCGCAAGAACCCTGCCTCCCAGCATCCGGGCGCGGCGAATTACCCCGCCGACGGCGCCGCCGATCGGCGCACCCGCCGCCCGTCGCCGATGCCGAGCGCCAACCGCTATTTGCCCCCACTGGACCATCAGCCGGAGCCGGAACGCAACAGTGGCGGGGCACCTCGTGCGACCGGCGAGCGGATCACCGTCACCCGCGCCGCGGCATTGCGCAGCCGCGAGATGGGTTCGCGGATGTACTGGATGGTGCAGCGCGCCGCGACCGCCGACGGCGCCGACAAGTCAGGTCTGACGGCGCTGACGTGGCCCGTGGTGGCCAACTTTGCGGTGGACGCCGCGATGGCCGTCGCACTGGCCAACACGTTGTTCTTCGCCGCGGCAACCGGCGAGAGCAAGGGCCGGGTCGCCCTGTACCTGTTGATCACCATCGCACCGTTCGCGGTCATCGCGCCGCTGATCGGTCCGGCGCTGGACCGGCTGCAGCACGGCCGCCGCGTCGCCCTGGCCGCGTCGTTCGCCCTCCGCACCGCGTTGGCCGTGCTGCTGGTCATGAACTATGACGGCGCGAGCGGCAGTTTCCCGTCGTGGGTGCTCTATCCGTGCGCACTCGCGATGATGGTGTTCTCGAAGTCGTTCAGCGTGCTGCGCAGCGCGGTGACACCGCGGGTGATGCCGCCGACCATCGACCTGGTGCGGGTGAACGCCCGGCTGACCATGTTCGGTCTGCTGGGCGGCACGATCGTCGGCGGTGCGATTGCCGGTGGCGTCGAGTTCGTCTGTACCCACCTGTTCAAGCTGCCCGGCGCCTTGTTCGTGGTGATCGCGGTGACGGTCGCCGGCGCCCTGCTGGCCATGCGGATACCGCGCTGGGTCGAGGTGACCACCGGCGAGGTTCCCGCCACATTGAGCTATCGCCAGGACAGTGAACCGCTGCGGCGCCGCTGGCACAAGGAGGTCAGCGGGGCACTGCGACAGCCGTTGGGCCGCAACATCATCACATCGCTGTGGGGTAACTGCACCATCAAGGTCATGGTGGGGTTTCTGTTCCTTTATCCCGCGTTCGTCGCCAAAGCCCATCAGGCCAGTGGCTGGGCCCAGGTCGCGATGCTGGGGATGATCGGCGCCGCGGCAGGGATCGGCAATTTCGTCGGCAACTTCACCAGTGCGCGCCTGAAGCTGGGGCGGCCCGCCGTGCTGGTGGTGCGCTGCACGGTGGCGGTGAGCGCGGTCGCGCTGGCCGCCGCGGTGGCCGGCAACCTGGTGCTGGCGGTGATCGCCACCCTGGTCACGTCGGGGGCCAGCGCCATCGCGAAGGCGTCCCTGGACGCGTCGCTGCAGAACGACCTGCCGGAGGAATCCCGCGCATCGGGCTTCGGGCGTTCGGAGTCCACACTGCAGTTGGCCTGGGTCCTCGGCGGCGCGCTGGGGGTGTTGGTGTACACCGAGCTGTGGGTCGGTTTCACCGCGGTCACTGCGCTGCTCATTCTGGGTCTGGCGCAGACACTGGTCAGCTTCCGCGGCAACTCACTGATTCCCGGCCTGGGAGGAAATAGGCCAATCATGGTCGAGCAGGCAGGCAAGCGCCGCGGTGTCGGCGCTCCGGCGGTGGTTGCCGAGTGAAACCCAAAAGCAAGCGGGGCGTGGCCGTGCTGCTCGCCTGCCTGGTGGCGGTGCTCTGCGTCGGAGCCGGCGTCGGCGCCTGGTTGCTGGTCGGCCGCTCAGGACCGCGCCACCCCGAGATCAGCGCGTTTTCTCACGGTCACCTGATCCGGGTGGGGCCCTACCTGTACTGCAACGTGCTCAACCTCGAAGACTGCGAGACGCCGCAGAACCAGGGCGAGCTGAAGGTCAGCGAGCGTTACCCGATTCAGCTCTCGGTGCCCGATGCTATTTACCGGGCACCCTGGCGGCTGCTGCAGGTATACGACGACCCCACCAACACGACCAGCACCATCTTCCGGCCGGCCACCCGGTTCGCCGTGACCATCCCGCCGGTCGACCCGCAGCGCGGGCGTCTGGCCGGCATCGTCGTGCAGTTGCTGACGCTGGCGGTGGATCCCGCGGGCGAGCTGCGCGACGTGCCGCACGCGGAATGGTCCGTGCGGCTGACGTTCTGAGGACTTGCCGCCACGAACTAGGCGCCGTGCCCGGCGGGCACGCGTTCGCCTTCGATCGGCGGCCCCGGCGGCGTTCCCATCCCGAACGGCGTGCCGCCCAGGCTTTCTCGCCCGTGTGGGGACAGCCAGCCGGCCAGGTCCGGACCCTTGGGCACGATCCGGGTCGGATTGATGTCGGCGTGCACGATGTAGTAGTGCTGTTTGATCTGGACGAAGTCGACGGTGTCACCGAACCCCGGGGTCTGGAACAGGTCGCGGGCATAGGCCCACAGCACCGGCATTTCCCTCAATTTGCTGCGATTGCATTTGAAATGCCCGTGATACACCGGGTCGAAGCGGGCCAGGGTGGTGAACAACCGCACGTCGGCCTCGGTGATGGTGTCGCCCACCAGGAATCGCTGATTGCTCAACCGTTCGCTGACCCAATCCAGCGCGCTGAACAACCGGTCGTAGGCCGCTTCGTAGGCTTCCTGCGAACCGGCGAACCCGCACCGGTACACACCGTTGTTGATCTCGGTGTAGACCTTCTTGCTCACCCCGTCGATCTCGTCGCGCAGCTGTTCGGGATACAGCTCGGGCGCGCCGTCGCGGTGGTATGCCGACCATTCGGTCGAAAAATCCAGGGTCATCTGCGCGAAGTCGTTGGTGACCACCTCGCCGGTTCCGACGTCGACGATCGCCGGGACCGTGATGCCTTTGGGATAGTCCGGGAAACGCTTGAAGTAGGCGTCCTGCAGCCGCGGGATCTTCAGCACCGGGTCGATCCCGCCCGGATCGAGATCGAACGTCCAACTCCGCTCGTCGTGGGTCGGTCCGCAAAAGCCAATGGAGAGAACACTTTCGAGGCCCAGTAGGCGACGCACGATGATCGCGCGGTTCGCCCACGGGCACGCCCGGGCGACGACAAGCCGATACCGCCCGGGCTCGACCGGATAGCCGTCGCGCCCATCGGCGGTGATACGGGTGGTGATGTAGTTGGTGTCGCGGGTGAATTCGCCCGCCGGAGCAATATAGGAAGCCATATCTCCCATAGTCGCTCAACGTCGATTCATTGCCGAGCGATCCCCGCGATTTCGGGTAGGAGCGACTCCGCTTTCGACCCTGCGTCTCAGGGGGGGAGAAATCTCCGAGCCAAGTTGGTCTCGGTCGAGGCACCCTCGTCCCACTCAGCGATCCACGGACCGGTGCCCTCCGACTGATCGATGACCCCGTCCTCGAGCCAGCTGTAGCGTCCCTGAAGCAGGTTGCGGGTGAGCTCGACATCGCTGTCGTCGGTGTTGTCCCACAAGGCGTGGAACAGCGCCTCCACCCGCAAGGCCGCTTGCTGGCAGAATGTTTCGGCGAGCTCGTACGCCTGCTGACCAACCGCCGCATCGGCGGCGCGTTGCGACTCCGCCCGCACGCAGGCCGCGGACATCGCGAACAGTTCGGCACCGATATCGACGACGCGTCCGAGGAAGCCCTGCCGCTGCTCCAGTTTGGCTTGCCAACGTGCCATCCCGTAGAAGGTGTTGCGTGCCAGCTTGCGGCTGGAGCGTTCGATGAACCGGAGGTGTGACGCCAGCGGACCGAACTCATGGTAGGCCCGCGGCCGCTGCCCTTCACCGAAAACCAGCTGCGGCAACCACTTTGCGTAGAATCCGCTCGCCCCGACGGCCGCGGCGGCCTTCTGCCGCAACCCGGTGTCGGGCTTGGCGAGGTCACCGGCCGCGGCGAGGTGGGCATCGACCGCTTCGCGCGCGATGAGCAGCCTCATGATCTCGCTGGATCCTTCGAAGATGCGATTGATCCGCAGGTCCCGCACCGCCTGCTCGACGGGCACCGCGCGTTCGCCGCGCGCGGCCAGCGACTCCGCCGTCTCGTACCCCCGCCCGCCCCGAATCTGCATAACCTCATCGGCGATCAGGCAGGCCATCTCGCTGGACCATAACTTCGCCAACGCCGCCTCGATGCGGATGTCGTTGCGGCCCTCATCGGCCATTTGGGCGGACAGCTCGAGCACCGCGTCAAGCGCGTAGTTGGTCGCGGCGATGAACGAGAGCTTGCGTGCCACCGCCTCGTGTTCGGCTAATGGTTTGCCCCACTGCACGCGCTCACCGGACCATTCGCGCGCTATCTTCAGCGCCCACTTCGATGAGCCCGTCGCGCTGGCGGGAATCGACAATCGTCCGGCGTTGAGCGTGGTCAGCGCGATCTTCAAGCCGTCGCCTTCCCGGCCGATCAGGTTTTCGCTCGGGACCCGCACCTTGTGCAGCCTGGTCACACCGTTCTCGATGCCACGCAGTCCCATGAATTTGTTGCGTCGCTCCACGGTGATGCCGGGCGAATCGGCCTCGATGACAAAGGCGCTGATGCCGCCTCGATGTCCGTCGCCCCTGGGCACCCGGGCCATCACCACCAGCAACTCTGCGACCACGCCGTTGGTGGTCCACAACTTCACGCCATCGAGTTCGTAGGCCTTCCCGTCCTCGACCGGTACGGCCGTCGAGGCCAGGCGTGCCGGGTCGGAGCCGACATCGGGTTCGGTGAGCAGAAAAGCTGATATGGCCCCAGCGGCGCACCGCGGCAAGAACTTCCGTTTCTGCTCCGGCGTCCCGGCGAGCTTGAGCGGCTCGGGTACTCCGATCGACTGATGAGCCGACAGCAATGCGCCGAGGCTGGGATGAACGCTCGTCACCATCATCAAGGCTCGGTTGTAGGCGACTTGCGACATATTCAGCCCGCCGTAATCGGACGGAATTTTCATCCCGAAACAGCCCAGATCGGCCAGACCCTTCACGTATTCATCGGGAATTTGCGCATCGCGTTCGATGACGCTGCCATCCACGGTGTCCAGAAAATCTCGTAGCCGGTCGAGAAACGCACGGGTGCGGGCGTCGTCCGCCTCCGATGGTGTGGGGAACGGGTGAATCAACTCCAGCGAAAACCGACCCAGGAACAACTCTTTGGCGAAAGACGGTTTTTCCCAACCTGTTTCGCGTGATTCCTCAGCGAGAGCTCTCGCTTCCTGTTCGGTGACCTGCGTCTGCTGCGCCATCACAGCCTCCTTGCTCGATGACTGTCGTGGGCTGTGAATACCCCGGTGTACACGTCGCCACCCTCCGTCGGCTGTAGACGGTGATTTCTAGTCGGCCAAGCGCCACCGGCCGACTGGCGTGGCCCCGACGCAGGCACCGCCAGCCTACGTCGAGGTCAGGAGTCGAGCTCGCGGGCGACGGCCTTGACCACCTCGGAAACCCGGCGGGCGGTCTTGCGGTCCGGGTAGCGACCCTTGCGCAACTCGGGCTGCACTGCGCTTTCCAGCAGCGTGATCATGTCCTCGACCATGCCGTGCAGCTCGTCGGGGCTGTGCTTGTGTTCGGCGGGCACCTCGCGACGCGCCTTGGTCAGGCTGGGCGGCGGCTCAATCAGTTTGAGGCTCAACGCTTGCGGTCCGCGCCGTCCGGAGGCGATGCCGAACTCGACACGCTGGCCCGCCTTGAGGCCCTCGACCCCAGCGGGCAACGCCGACGAGCGAACGTACACGTCTTCGCCGTCCTCTTGCGACAGGAAGCCGAAGCCCTTGTCAGCGTCGTACCACTTCACCTTGCCCGTCGGCACTGGTCTCACCTGCTTGTCTAACGAATCAACGGAAATAGGCAACAAAATATGCGTCCCGCCTGCGCAGGACGCCGTATTAGGAGTCTGATCCTACTCGGAAGCCCATATAACGAGCACCCCCGTTATTGGGCACTCGGTACGCTTGGTAACAACCGCGGAGGAGATATGCGCCTGATCCTTAACGTCATCTGGCTGGTCTTCGGCGGCCTCTGGATGGCCGTCGGCTACCTGGCGGCGGCGATCGTCAGCTTCGTGCTCATCATCACCATTCCGTTCGGCTTCGCGTCGCTGCGCATCGCCTCCTACGCGCTGTGGCCGTTCGGCCGCACGATCGTCGACAAACCGACCGCGGGGTCGGGCGCCCTGGTCGGAAACGTAATCTGGGTGGTGCTGTTCGGCGTGTGGCTGGCGATCGGTCATCTGGTTAGCGCGGCGGCTATGGCGCTCACGATCGTCGGCCTCCCGTTGGCGCTGGCCAACCTGAAACTGATTCCGGTGTCATTGATGCCGCTGGGCAAGCAGATCGTTCCGGTCAGCTCGCCGACCCACTACGCGCCGCCGGCGGCCGCATGACCCTGACCACGCTGGGGGTTCCGTCGGTGCCGCGCCGCGATGACGGCCCGGCCGTTCCCGCCGATGCGCCAACTACCGGTCCGCTGGTGGACACCTATGGGCGGGTCGCCACCGATCTACGGGTCTCGCTGACCGACCGCTGCAACCTGCGGTGCAGTTATTGCATGCCGGCGGAAGGCCTGAACTGGCTGCCGGGCGAACAATTGCTGGGTGCCCACGAGCTGGCCAGGCTGATGCGCATCGCGGTCACTCGGCTCGGGGTGACCAGCGTGCGGTTCACGGGCGGCGAACCCCTGCTGGCGCGCCACCTCGAAGAGGTGGTCGCCGAGGCAGCCGCCCTGCGGCCCCGCCCCGAGATCTCGCTGACCACCAACGGTGTCGGGCTGGCGCGGCGCGCCGCCGGGCTCGCCGCGGCCGGCCTGGACCGCGTCAACGTCTCGCTCGACAGCGTGGATCGCCAGCATTTCGCGGCCATCACCCGTCGCGACCGGCTCGCCGACGTACTCGACGGCCTGGCCGCAGCCAGCGAGGCCGGCCTGACACCAGTGAAGGTGAACGCTGTGCTGGATCCCGGCACCGGCCGCGAGGATGTGGTGGGGCTGTTGCGGTTCTGCCTCGAGCACGGCTACCAGTTGCGCGTCATCGAGCAGATGCCGCTGGATGCCGGGCACCAATGGCGACGGGACGCGGCGCTGGGCGCCGACGATGTGCTGGCCGCACTGCGCCCGCACTTTCGGCTGCGGCCCGACCCGGCCCCGCGGGGATCGGCCCCCGCCGAGCTCTGGTTGGTCGATACCGGCCCGGGCACGCCGAGCGGCAAGTTCGGGGTCATCGCATCGGTATCGCACGCCTTCTGCGGCGCGTGTGACCGCACCCGCTTGACGGCCGACGGCCAGATCCGCAGCTGCCTGTTCGCCGAACAGGAGACCGACCTGCGCGGGCTGCTGCGCGGCGGTGCGCCCGACGACGCGATCGAGGCGGCGTGGCGCACCGCGATGTGGGGCAAGCCCGCCGGTCACGGCATCAACGACCCGAACTTCATCCAGCCCGACCGCCCGATGAGCGCGATCGGTGGCTAGTCGCATGGGACAGACCCCTGTCCAAGCCAACGGAATCCACGTGACGGTGCGCTACTTCGCGGCCGCGCGAGCGGCCGCGGGCGTCGACTCGGAGTCGGTGGTGCTGCGACCCGGCACCTCGGTCGGCGAGCCGCTCGACGAGCTCGCCGACCGAGGGTCTCGACTGGCCACCGTGTTGACCCGATGCTCGTACCTGCGCGACGGAATCGCCGTGCGCGACGAGACCACACTGTTGCAACCCGGTGACACGATCGATGTCCTGCCGCCATTTTCCGGCGGCTGAAACTGTGACATATCTCACGTAACGGAACGATAACGGCGCGATCACGCTCCGATATCGTGCGTTGCGACCTGCGCAAACACTATGTGTTCCTGCCGTTTTCGCGAATGGCTGAGAGGGAAACGCCGGGTGTCGCTCAACGTGACGAGACCAACAGAAACGGTTAACGTCTCCGAAGGCTCGCCAGCCATCCCGATTGGCGGACCTCCCCTCCCTATCGCGCCGAGCTCCATCCAATAGGCGGGGGCCTCCGAACTACATGGATGGAGACGGGGGACCCACCGGTCCACCGTGATCGGATTGGGGCCGCTCGCGGCTCCTAGGGGTGAAGTCGACGTCGTCTCGTTTGAGACCACGCCGGCCGGGTGGCCTCTCCAACCCGAACCCGACAGCTGACCTCGCAGGCGCGTGACGAGAGAGGAATACATCGGCGCGTATGAGTGGACGTCACCGTAAGCCCAGCAGTTCGAACATCAGCGTCGCCAAGATCGCCTTCACCGGCGCGGTTCTTGGTGGCGGCAGCATCGCCCTTGCCGGCCAAGCGGCCGCAGCCACCGACGGTGAATGGGATCAGGTAGCCCGTTGCGAATCCGGCGGTAACTGGGGCATCAATACCGGCAATGGCTACCACGGTGGCGTGCAGTTCAGCGCGAGCACCTGGGCCTCACACGGCGGTGGCCAGTACGCACCGTCGGCCGAACTCGCCAGCAGGGAACAGCAGATCGCCGTCGCCGAGCGGGTGCTTGCCACCCAGGGTCGCGGCGCCTGGCCCGTGTGTGGCGGCCCCCTGTCGGGTCCCAGCCAGCGCGACGTGCCGGCTCCGGCCAGCCTGGATGCGCCCGGCATCAACGGCGCCCCGGCACCGCTGGCCCCGCCGGCGGACGGCGCGGCGGGCTCAGCCCGGACG
>NZ_LZMB01000146.1 GCF_001673555.1 Mycobacterium sp. 1165178.9
GCCAGGTGCGCTACCTCGTCGCGGGAGATCTGGGACACGGCTGCAAAGCCTAGCCGCGGGTGCGGGACCCGGTGCACGCCCGTTGCCGATCGCGAGGCTGGGTCGAGCCGAAATGCCGTCGACACATCCTTATGCAACAGTGTTGGCCGTGCCCTCCTATCTGTTGCGCATCGAGCTTGTCGACCGGCCAGGAAGCCTGGGGTCGCTGGCGGTGGCGCTCGGTTCGGTGGGGGCCGACATTTTGTCGCTCGACGTCGTGGACCGCAGCTCGGGCTACGCGACCGACGACCTGGTGATCGAACTGCCGCCGGGGGCGATGCCGGACGCACTGATCACCGCCGCCGAGTCCCTGTCCGGTGTCCGGGTGGACAGCGTGCGCCCGCACACCGGACTGCTGGAGGCGCATCGTGAGCTCGAGCTCCTCGACCACGTCGCGGCGGCCGACGGCAAAGCGGCACGATTGCAGGTTCTCGCCAACGAGGCGCCCAAGGTCCTGCGCGTCAGTTGGTGCACGGTGTTACGCAGTTCGGGCGGCGAGCTGCAGCGCCTGGCGGGCAGTCCGGGCGCCCCGGAGACCAAAGCGGACTCGGCCCCGTGGCTGCCGCTGGACCGGGCCGTGACTCTGGACGGCAGCGCCGAGTGGGTGCCGAAGGAGTGGCGGGACATGGACGTGACGATGGTCGCGGCCCCGTTGGGCGACACGCACACCGCGGTGGTGCTGGGCCGTCCCGGCCCGGAATTCCGGCCATCGGAGGTCGCCCGGCTGGGTTATCTCGCCGGGATCGTCGCCACCATGCTGCGTTAGCGCGAGGGCGCGTGCGATCGGGACATCGCCACCGGATCGTCCTCGTCCCACACCGGATCGTCGTCGTCCCACAGCAGCAGCTGCCGAACGGCCGCGCGCGGACCGTAGGGCCGAAGCATGGTGCTGGCCGGGCGGGGTCGCACCCGTTGCGGCCACCAGAACCATCGCCCGAGAAGCCTCGCGACAGAAGGCGTCATGAATGACCGCACGATCAGCGTGTCGAACAGCAAGCCGAGGCCGATCGTCGTCCCGATCTGACCGAGCACCTGGAAACCGCTGAACACGAACGCACACATGGTGACGGCGAAAACGATGCCGGCCGAGGTGACGACGGAACCGGAACCGGCCATCGCCCGAATGATGCCGGTGTTGAGGCCGGCGTGAATCTCCTCCTTGAAGCGGGAGATCAACAGCAGGTTGTAATCGGATCCGACCGCCAGCAACAGGATCACGGCCAACGCCAGCACGACCCAGTACAACTGGACACCGAAGATGTACTGCCACACCAGAACCGACAGACCGAAGGAGGCCCCCAGCGAGAGGGCCACCGTGCCCACGATGACCAGCGCGGCGATCAGGCTGCGCGTGATGATCATCATGATCAGCAGGATGAGGCTCAGCGCGGCGAACGCCACGATCATCAGGTCGTATTTGGCGCCGTCTTGAATGTCCTTGTATGTCGCCGCGGTCCCGCCGAGATAGACGCCCGCGCCGGCCATGGGCGTGCCCTTCAAGGCCTCGTGCGCGGCCTTGGCGATCGGATCGATGTGCGAAATGCCCTCGGGCGTCGCGGGATCGCCTTCATGCGTGACGATCATGCGGGCGGCCTTGCCGTCCGGCGAAAGGAACAGTTTCAGCCCACGCTTGAAGTCGGGGTTGTTGAAGACCTCGGGCGGCAGGTAGAAGGTGTCGTCGTTCTTGGCCGCATCGAAGGCCCGCCCCAACGCGGTCGCGTTGTCGATCGCGGCCGCGGTCTGCGCGTAAATGCCGGACAGCGTGGCGTAATTCGCCAGACTCAGATCGCGATTGGTCTGCTGGCTCTGGATCTGCGGCGGGATGAGGGCCGTCAGTTTCGGCTGCAGCGCGTCGAGCTTGTCGAGGGACGCCGTCAGGTTTTCGAATTTCTCGGTGAGCTGGTCAATACCGTCGAGCGCGTCGAACAGCGATCTGAACGCGAAGCAGACGGGGATGTCGTAACAATGCTTCTCCCAATAGAAATAGCTGCGCACCGGCCGGAAGAAGTCGTCGAAATTCGCGATCTTGTCGCGCAGATCCTGGATGGTGCCGAGCGTGTCGTGAAAGCTTTGAGTCTCGTCGTGGGTGGTGCCGGCAAGCTGCTGCTGCAGCTCGTACTGCTCCTTCAAAATGTTGATGGTCTTGTTCAGTTCATTGGCCTGCTTGAGGGCGTCGTCGGCCCGATCTCGTTGGTAGGTAAGGTTCTGCTGCTGCGCCGCGCTGGAGTTGCTGACCACGAAGGCGAGCGAGCTGTGGACGAGCGGGGTGCCCAACGGCCTGGTGATGGTCTGCACCTGCGCGACCCCCGGAACGTGGAACACCGCCTTGGCCACCTTGTCCAAGACGAGCATGCTTTCCGGGTTGCGCATGTCGTGATCGGTTTCGACCATCAGCAACTCGGGCTCCAGTCGCGCCCTGGAGAAGTGCTTCTCGGCGGCGGTGTAACCGATGTTGGCCGGCGCGCTTTCCGGCATGTAGGGGCGGGTGTCGTAACTCGTCTTGTAGCCGGGCAAGGCGATCAGACCGACCAGAGCCAGCGCCGACGCCGCCGCGAGCACGGCGCCGGGCCACCGGACGATGGCGGTGCCGATCCGCCGCCAGCCACGCGTTCGGATCGCCCGCTTGGGGTCGAAGATGCCCACCATGGCGCCCAGTGTGAGGATCGCCGGGCCCAGGGTGAGCGCGGCGAACAGCGCGACAAGAATGCCCAACGCGGCTGGGATGCCCAGACTTTGGAAGTAGGGCAATCGGGTGAAGCTCAGGCAGGCCACCGCGCCGGCCACGGTGAGCCCGGAACCCAGCACGATGTGCGTCGTGCCGTGATACATCGTGTAGAAGGCCTTTTCGCGGTCCTCCCCGGTGCTGCGCGCCTCCTGATAGCGGCCTACGAAGAATATCGCGTAGTCCGTTCCCGCCGCGATCACCAACAACGTCAGCAGATTCGTCGCATACGTCGAAAGTCCGATCACGCCTGCGTTGCCCAGAAACGCGACAAGGCCTCGGGCGGCCGACATTTCGATGAGCACGGTGGCGAGCACCAGCAGCGTGGTGAGCACCGAGCGGTAGACGAAGAACAACATCACGGCGATCACCCCGACCGTGATCGCGGTGACCTTCGCGGTGCCCTTGCTGCCGACGTCGAACTGATCGGAGATCAGCGGCGCCGCGCCGGTCACGTAGGTCTTGACGCCCGGCGGCGGCTTCATGTGGTCGATGATGTCGCGCAGGGCCCCGACGCCCTCGTTGGCCAAGGCCGAGCCTTGGTTGCCTGCCAGGTTTACCTGAACATACGCGGCCTTGCCGTCGCTGCTCTGCGATCCCGCCGCGGTCAGGGTGTCACCCCAGTAATCCTGGACGTGTTGGACGTGTTTGCGGTCCCGTTCGATCCGGCGGACCATCTCGTCGTAGAAGCGGTGGGCGTCCGCGCCCAGCGGCTTGTCGCCTTCCAGCACGATCATCGCCGAGCTGTCGGTGTCGAACTCTCCGAACTTGTCGCCGATGCGCTTGATCGCCTTGAGCGACGGTGCATCTGGCGAGTTCAGCGCCACGTTGTGGGTTTTGCCCACGTCTTCCAGCTGCGGCACGGCGACGTTCGTGATGGCGGCCAGGGCCAACCAGAACAGCAGGATCGGCAGCGCGAGCCGGCGGATGGTGCGCGGGACGAATGGCCGCGACTGTTGATCGTTGCTCATCCAGATTTATCCAGACAGAAGGTGTAGGCGTCGACTTTGTTGACGGTGCGTTGGTCTTTCACTGCTCCGTTGACGGTGATGCGGCAGCCCAGGGTGTCCCCGTTGCCCTGCGCGACGACGTTGCCGATCACCGCGGGTTCGGTGGTGGTGATGGTGAACGACCAGGGCAGCGGAGCGTCCTTGACCTGCTGCGGCTGGGCGTTGACGTCGAGGTAGTTGATGGTGGCCACCGCGCCCGGTGCGCCGAAGACCTCGAGCACGACCTGTTTGGGGTTGAACGGGACGATCTCGTTGGACAGGCCGCTGTTGGCCGACGTGTTGTTGTGCGAACCGAAGATTCCGTGCAGGCGGTAGATTCCGAATCCCGCGAGCGCGACGACCGCCACGGCGACGAGCACCATCCACCCCCGCCTCACCAGGGACGTGATCGAAAAGCTTTTCACCCGTGAGCCTTTCGAAGATCGGGCGACAGAATCACAGTCCACCTGCCAACCCGGGATCGTGATCGACAGCTATGACAGTACGGTACTGGACCGTACTGCACAAGAGACGTGCGCGTACACACTCTGTTTCGCGTCGTTAGCGCCGGGTTACCCGGTGGTTCTGGTCAACCCCGGGATGAGAAACCCGTCTACGAGGGCTTGCACGGTGCGACGGGTGGGCGGCCGGCCCGGAATGATGGACCGGAAGATCAGATAGCCGGGCAACAGATCCCACAGCTCGTCGGAGACGACATCCTCGCTGATCTCACCGCGGTCGACGGCCTGCCGCAGTACATGCTGAATCAACGCCTTGCGTTGCTTGAGGAATTGCTCCTGTAATGCGTCGTTGAGCGCCGGGTGCCGCGACACCTCGACCATCACCGCGCGAATTGTGCTTGCGTGCTCGGTGCCGTGTCGACCACAGGTTTCCCCCAGACTAAGCAGGTCGCCGCGCAACGTGCCGGTGTCCGGCGCGACCGCGACCTGGCGGACGCCTTCGATGAAGGCGGCCAACACGAGTTCGGCTTTGGACGGCCAGCGGCGGTAGACGGTGGCCTTGCTGGCGCGCGCGGCGTTGGCCACCGCGTCCACCGTCAACTGGTCATAGCCGTGTTCCTGCAGCAGCGCCAGGGTCACGGCCAATATCTCGGCCTCGCGCGGCGACCACGGCGATGCCTGCTCGCACGGGTCGGCCGTCTGCGTCATAGAGCCCACGATAGAGCCGCTCGGGCGTTGCGGACCAATTTCGGTGCAGTCAAACCGGCAGAATGTCAGTTCGTCAGCGGGAGCCCATCAGTGCGCGTTCGATGTCGGCGAGCAGGTCGTCGGTGTCTTCGATACCGAGCGAGATGCGCGCGAATCCGTCGGCGACCGGGTCTCCCCAGCGCGCCCGGCGGTCCACCGATGTGTGCAGGCCCCCGAAACTGGTGGATGCGATCAGCAGCTCGCTGTGATCCACCAGCGCGTGCACCGCGGCCGCGTCGGCCAATTCGACCGAAACCAGTGCCCCGAATCGGCGCATCTGCGTCATGGCCACCGGATGCGCCGGGTCGTCGGCCAATCCGGGGTAGCGCACCGTCCGCACCGCCGGGTGACGGGCCAACATGGTTGCCAGCGCCCGGGCGTTCTGGCATTGGCGTTCGAAGCGCAATCCGGCAGTTCCCATGCTGCGCAACAGAAGCCACGCATCAAATCCGCCCAGGATCGCACCCGCGAGCAGCCTGTGTCGCTCCGCCGCGGCGAGCAGTTCGGGCTCGTTGGCGGCGACGTAGCCCGCCAGCAGGTCGCCGTGACCGGACAGGGCCTTGGTCGCGCTGGCCACCACCGCGTCGGCACCCAACGACAACGGCTGCTGGCCCAAGGGCGTCGCAGCGGTGTTGTCAACGATCAAGCGGGCGTTGCGGCGCCGGCAGATGGCGGCCAATCGGTGCACATCGATCACGTCCAGCGCCGGGTTGGTGGGCGTTTCGGCCAGCACCACGTCGGCTTCCGCGGCGGCGTCATAGATCTGCGAGCTCGACGCCTCGATGACCGTCACACCCCCGGGCGCCAAGTCTTCGCGCGCGTAGCGGCGCACCTGGTAGTAGCCGTCGGCCGGCACCACCGCCGTCGACCCCGGCATCGCCAGCGCGCGCAGGACGGCGCTGATGGCCGCCATGCCCGAGCCGAACACGCGGGCACCGCTGGCTCCCTCCAGCTCGGCGAGCGCCGACTCCAGTTGCCGCCAGGTCGGATTGGAGCTGCGGCCGTAGCTGTCCAGCGCGCCGGTCTCGTCGTCGGACAGGTGATAGGTGGCGGCGAGCACCGCCTGCGGCGCTACCGGATGACCCGAAACGGCTTGCACACCAATGGCTTTGAGGCTGCGCGTGGAATCGCCGTATCGGCTGCTCATCGGCTCACTCCGCCAGGGGATCGGATCGGCCCTCGGCGAGCAGCTTGCGGAAGCCGTCCTCGTCGAGGACGGGCACCCCAAGCTCGATCGCCTTGTCGTACTTGGAACCCGGCGAATCGCCTGCCACGACGTAGTCGGTCTTCTTCGACACCGAGCCCGCAGCCTTTCCCCCGCGTGTCAGGATCGCCTCCTTGGCGTCGTCGCGGGAAAAGCCGGCGAGCGACCCGGTGACCACCACGGTCAGCCCCTCCAGCGTGCGTCGCACGCTGGTATCGCGTTCGTCGGCCATCCGCACGCCGGCGGCCCGCCACTTGTCGACGATCGCGCAGTGCCAGTCGACGGTGAACCATTCGGTGAGTGCCGCGGCGATCGTCGGGCCGACG
>NZ_LZMB01000147.1 GCF_001673555.1 Mycobacterium sp. 1165178.9
CGCCCTCGGCGACGCGCTGAATTTCGAAACGAACACCCACCTACAGGAAGCCTACGAAGCCTCCCTGGTCGCCAATGTGCTGCCCGCGGAGATGCTCAAGAACAGCTATCGCGTTCTGCCACCATTGTTTTCGCGTGCCAACGTCACCGAAATCGCCGACACCCAGGTGGGGCTCGACTACCTGAACGGTTGGGTGCCGCACACCTTGGGCGACGGCCGCGAACTGCGGGTGCGCGCCTTTGGTTCGCGCGTGCTGCACATCCCGGCGGGCAACGGCGGCCTGGTCTCGGCGGTGACCATCCTGCGTTCGGTGATCACCCGCTGCGACGTCATCATGAAGGCACCGTCCAACGACCCCCTCACCGCGATCGCCATTGCCCGCACCCTGGCCGATGTCGCACCGGATCACCCCATCATCAGGCATCTGGCCGTCGGCTACTGGAAGGGCGGCGACCTGGCCGTCGAGGAAACGCTCTACCAGCCTCAGCACATCGAAAAGATCGTGGCCTGGGGCGGATTGGCGTCGGTCAGGCACGTGACCCGCTACATTCAGCCCGGTCTGGAGCTGATCGCGCTGGACCCCAAACGCAGCTCGACCATCATCGGTGCCGAGGCATTCGCGGACGACGAGACCTTGCGCGAGGTGGCCCGCCGCGCGGCGATCGACATCGGCGTGGCCAACCAGGAAGGCTGTGCCAACGCCCGGGTCATCTACGCGCTCACCGGAACCGACGCCGAGGGCCTGGCCAACGCCAACCGGCTCGGCGAACTGATCTACCGCGAACTGGTCAGCCTGCCCGCCGTCGTCAGCACCGCGCCGCGCTATCCCAACCGCGAGCTGCTCGACCATGTAGAGGCCTCGCGGATGGCCGAGGACTTCTATCGCGTCGTCGGCGGCGAACAACGCGAGGGTGCCATCGTCGTCTCTCAAATCGACGAACCGGTCGACTATTCGCCGATGTTGTCAGGTCGTGTCGCCAACATCGTCCCGGTGGATAGCATCGACAAGGTGACCGCCGCGGTGAATGCCTATACGCAGACCATCGGCATCTATCCCGAATCGCTCAAGCGTCGGCTGCGCGACACCCTGCCGTTGTTCGGCGCGCAGCGACTGACCAGCCTGGGGTATGCCTGCAGCGTGGCACTCGCCATGCCGCAGGACGCCATCGAGCCGATCCGGCGGATGTGCAAATGGATCGTCGACGAGGAATGCGATCCGAGCGTCGTCGTCCCGCTGTGGCAGGCCGCGCCGGCATGACCGATCGTCCAACCGCACTTGACGTCGTCGACGGGATCGCTATGTCCGGCAAGACATGTGTCGTCACCGGCGCGTCGTCCGGGCTGGGCCGCGAGTCGGCCCGGGCGCTGGCCGCCGCGGGTGCGCAGGTCATCTTGGCCGCCCGCAATCGGGATGCGCTCTCGGAGACCGCCCAGTGGATCGGGACCGAGGTACCGGGCGCCCGGATCGCGACGGTGCAGCTCGATCTCACCGCGCTGTCCAGCGTTCGCGTGGCGGCACGCGCGATCGCTGACATCACGCCGGTGGTGCACGTGTTGATGAACAACGCGGGCGTCATGTTCACCCCGTTCGGCCGCACCCGGGACGGCTTCGAACTGCAGATCGGGACAAACCATTTCGGGCACTTCGAACTCACCCGGTTGCTCGCCCCCCAGCTCGCCGCCGCCGGCGGTGCCCGGGTGGTGATCCTGTCCTCGGGCGGCCATGTGATGGGTGACGTCGACTTCGACGATCCCAACTGGAAGCGCCGCGATTACGACAAGTTCGTCGCCTACGGCGCCGCCAAGACCGCGAACATCCTGCACGCGGTGGAGGCGGACCGGCGCCTGTGTGACTTCGGGATCCGCTCCTATGCAGTGCATCCCGGTACGGTGGCAACCTCGCTCGCGCGGTACATGTCCCGCGAGGACTTCTCGCAGCTGCGTAAGTTCACCGCCGACAACAGCCCCGAAACCTCCGACGGCTTCCTCGACTTCGTCATGCCCGAACAGGGCGCGGCAACCCAGGTGTGGGCCGCCGTCAGCCCCGACCTGTCCGGCCGCGGCGGCCTCTACCTAAAAGACTGCGCGGTCAGCGCGTCGGCGCCGCACGCCCGCGACGCGCGGCGCGCCGCCGAGTTGTGGAATCTCTCCGAAAAGCTCTGTGGCACAGCATGAGTAGGATAGAGCGGCGCAAGCGCGAGGTGCGGGAGCGGATCCTCACGGCCGCCTTCGATCTGTTCTTGAATCACGGTGTCGGGGCCACCACCATCGAGGAGATCTGCGAACGCGCCGACGTGGCGAACCGGACATTTTTCAATCATTTCGCCACGCGGCAGGACATGATCCGCGCCCTGGCCGAGCAAAGGTTAGTCAACCTGCACGACGTCGTGTTCGATCGTGCCGACGAGGCGATCCCGGCGCGGCTTGTGGGTGTGTTCGACGACATCGCCGCGACGCTGGGCGGATCGGGCGACACCTACCGCGAGATGATCGGGGAAATGCTGGCCACCAGTGGCTACGGCATCCAGCGCGGATCCAATCTGCACGACACCTTTGTCGAGCTGGTCAAGGAGGGGGTGGCGCGCGGAGAGGTGAGTGCGCGCCACGACGCACAAACCCTGGCGGACATCATGGTTGGCGCCCTGTCCGGGGGTATCCTCAACTGGACTCTGGACCGGGCCTATTCGCTGGACACCAATCTGCACAACCTCGGTGTCGCATTGGCCGAGTTGCTCACCGCGGGCGCCGGTTCGCCGCGTCGGCGCGCACGCCGGCCAGGATCCAGCGGATAGTCATCGGAAAGTTCTTGGCGATCTTTGCGGCCTCGCCTCGGGGTGAGTGTTCGGGCTCGCGCCGCGCCCGCACCCCGATGATGGCGTGGTTGATCGTGACGGTGACCAGCGACCGGCAGCATTCGCGCGCCAGGGTCCGCGGGATGCCCTCCCGTACGGTTGCTTTCATCAGGTCATCGATGTAGTCGGTCACCGCTCGGCGGTCATCGATAGTCATCATCTCGGTCAGGAACGGGTGCGCTCGCAAGGCCTCATACAGCGCCTGACACCACTGCCAGGCGGTGGATTCCCACGTGTCGCATTCGGTGAAATCCAGTCGCAACCGGGAAAAGTGTTGTGCGACAAGCTCTCGGATGAGCTGATCGCGGGTGCCGACCTGCTGGTACAACGTGCGCGTCGAGATCTTCAGGTCCGCGGCCAGCCGCCGGGCATTGAGCGCGTCGGCGCCTTCGGCATCCAGCAGTGCCAGCGCGCGATCGTAGATGTCCTGCACCGGAATCAGCGGTCTGGGCATCGGTGACTACCGTGCGCTCATGGGTCGGGCAGCGGTGTCCACTCGCTGGACACCCGCGAGGTGAAGTGCGGCGACCGGCGATCGAGGAATGCGGCGATGCCTTCCCCAGCGTCGGCGCTACCCATCACCCGCTCGTGCAACTGGGTCTCCAGCGCGGCGACCTGTCGCGGCGTGTAGCGATTGATCGCGCTGTCCCACAGCAGGCGTTTGCACAGCGCCGCCGACATCGGCGCCACGTTGACCGCGATGTCGCGGGCGACGGTCAGCGCATGGTCGAGCACCCGCCCGGCGGGCAGCGCGCGGTTGGCGACCCCGAGCGCGGCGGCCTCGGCACCGCCGAACGTGCGCCCCGTGAGCAGGATGTCGGCGGCCACCCCCAGGGTGGTCAACTGGGTCAGCGTCCAGTGTGACATGCAGTCGGGCAGCACCCCCCGGCGAACCTGTACCACACCGTATTTCGCGTTCTCGGCGACGATGCGGATGTCGGCCTGCAGCGCGATCGTCAGCCCGATGCCGATGGCGTGGCCGTTGACCGCGGCGATCACCGGTTTGCGCAACTCGAACGCCGCCGGGGTGATCGGCGAGGCCGAGAACGTGCCGTCGTCCGCGGGTGCGTCGAACGGGCTCGCGTCGCCGGAGAAGTCGGCCCCGGCGCAGAAGGCGCGTCCGGCGCCGGTCAGCACGATAGCCCGGACGTCGTCGTTTTCGTCGCACTCCCGGTACGCGCGGCCCAGCAGCTCGCCCATCTCAGCGGTGTAGGCGTTGAGTCGGTCCGGCCGATTGAGCGTGAGAACCGCTACGCCCGAATCGATTTCGACGGTCAGTTCGGTGCTCATGGCAGCGCGGGCACGCGGTGCAGGGCGCCGATCATGTCGGCGACGTCGGCGGGGCGGGGGCTGTAGCCGGGGAAGTAACAGCACACCTCGTCGGCGTGCTCGCCGAACCGCGCGGCGATCTGCCGCGCGCATTCCTCCGGCGTTCCGACAATCCCGATCCGCTCCACCATCTCGTCGGTGATCAGCCTGCGCATCTCGGCGAAGCGGCCCTGCTTGGACAGCGCATTGAGTTCGGGCTGGACGTCGGCCCAGCCCTCGACCTCCAGCACGGGCAGGTAGGCCGGCGTCGAGCCGTAGAACGCGATGAGGGAAGCCACCCCGTTGATCGCGGTCGCCAGGTCGGCCTCGTCGCGGCCGACGGCCACCATGGTCTGGGCGATGATCTGAAACTCATCGAACGTCCGCCCCGAGCGCCGCAGCCCCTCGCCGATCGCGGGCACGGTGCGTTCGGCGAAGTGATTGGCACTGTTGAACGGCATGACCAACAGGCCGTCGGCGACCTGGGCGGCGGTGCGCGTCATCACCGGACCCAGCGCACCCAGCAGCACCGGCGGCGGTCCGAACGGGTTGGGGCCGGGGTTGAAGTTGGGCGCCATGATTGTGTGCGTGTAGAACTCGCCGCGAAACTGTAAGCGGGCCTTGCCTTCCCACGCAGCGAAGATCGCCTTGATCGCGGCTATGGCTTCGGCCATCCGCGGCGCCGGCCTGTCCCACCTGCTGCCATAACGCTTTTCGATGTGCACCTTGATCTGCGACCCGAGGCCGAGGCGGAACCGGCCACCGCTGTACAGCTGCAGGTCGTAGGCGGAGTGCGCCATGTGTAACGGACTGCGCGGCGGGGCAATCGCCACGTTGGTCATCAGGTCCAGGCCGGTCGTTCCGGCGGCGATCAGCAGCGGAAAGAAGACGTCGTGCTGGCCCTCGAAGGTGAACAGTCCGTCCGCGCCGGTCGCGGCGATGTCGGCGGCACTCGCCGCCGCCTGCACCGGTGAACCGCTGACCTGGAGCTGTACCTTCATCCGCCCACCGTTCGTTAGGAAAACACTGTGTTTCTACCGCATCGGCGAACCCACTGGCAAGCGCTGACCGCGCCCAATCATTCGGAAAGCTGAAACTCCACCACCTCGGCGACCGCGTCCACGGCCTCGCGCAACGCGACGAGGCGGGCGGCGGCCGTCGGCGCCGACAGGACCGAGTAGCGGTCGGCCGTGCCGATGGGAATGCGAGACGCCAACGCGAACAAGCGCTTCCCGGCCGGGCCGGTCCGGTCATGCCCCAGGATCACCTCCCGGCCGGGGAGCTTGATGTCGCGCGCCTGCGCAATCCGTTCGAACAGGGCGATCGCACGGTCTTCGACGTCGAGCAGCTGCGCGTCCGACACCGCATTCCCTGGTTCGTCGGGCCACAGCTCTACCGTCGCCCGCGGGTATGGGTCGTCCGGTAGCCATTCGGACACCCGAATGCGGTCCCCGGTACGACAATTCAGCACGTAACGCCCGGCGCCTTGGTCGACACATTCGATGATCCGGGACAGGACACCGACGTCGCAGCGCGCATCACCGCCACCGACCTCGCGCCCGCGCGAGATCAGCACCACGCCGAACGGGTCGCCGGTTTCCGTGCAGTGCCGCACCAGCGCGCCGTAGCGTGGCTCGAAGATCCGCAACGGCAGGTCTTGGCCGGGCAGCAGCGCCGACTCCAGCGGAAACATCGCCAGCTCAAGGGTTTCCGTCATCAGATCTCCAGTTCGGCCACCAGCGCGTCGACGACCGCACGCAGGTCGCCATCATGTTCTTCGGCCACCCTGCGCTGCCGCTGGTAGGAAGCGCCCTGCCGCGGGATGTCGGCCACCGCGGCCAGCTCGTCGGCGCAATGCAACTTCTTGGCCACCGGCTCCAGCCGGTTCAGCACGTCGTCGAGATCCTCGGTGACCAACCGCTCTTTGCTGTCGGCGTCCAGGATGATCACCGCGTCCAGGCCATAGCGGGCGGCGCGCCACTTGTTCTCCTGGTTATGCCAGGGCGGCATGCTCGGCAACGACTCGTCGGCTTCCAGCCTGCGGTCCAGGTCGACCACCAGGCAGTGGGTCAGCGCGACCAGCGCGCCCAGCTCGCGCAGGTTGGACACGCCATCGCAGATCCGCATTTCGAGCGTGCCCAGGTGCGGGGAAGGCCGGATGTCCCAACGGACTTCGTCGACGTGGTCGATGATGCCGGTCTTCTTCTGGTCGTAGACGAAACGTTCGAACTCCGCCCAGGTCTGGAATTGGAACGGCAGCCCGGCGGTGGGCAACTGCTGAAACATCATCGCGCGGTTGCTCGCGTAGCCGGTGTCCACGCCCGCCCACCACGGCGAGGACGCCGACAACGCCAACAGGTGCGGGTAGTAGTTGAGCAGCGAGGTCATAATCGGCATCACCTTGTTCGGCGAGGAGATGCCGACGTGCACGTGCACGCCCCAGATCAGCATCTGCCGTCCCCACCACTGGGTGCGCTTGATCAGTTCGGCATAGCGCGGGGCGTCGGTGAGTTTCTGAGACGTCCACTGCGCGAACGGGTGTGCGCCGGCGCAGAACAGCTCCATGCCGCGATCCCGGACGATGCGGCGCGCCGGCCCGAGCGTCTGCCGCAGGTCCTCCATGGCCTCGCCCGCGGTGCGGCAGATGCCGGTCACCACTTCGACGGTGTTGCGCAACAATTCCTTGTGCACGCGCGGGTTTTCGCCGATCTCGGCGATCACCGCGGTGGCTTCGTTGCTCAGGTCGCGGGTCTGCGCGTCGACGAGCGCGAACTCCCACTCGACGCCGAGCGTCGGCCGTGGTGAACGGGCGAAATCGATGCGCGAGCTGGCCCTGCTAGCCGGCACCGATGACACCGCACGCCACCCGCTTGCCGGGGTCACCGGTACTCGGGGTCATGTCGTTGGGACCCGGCGTGCCACTGGTCTGGTTGTTGCCCCCGGCTTCCCCGGAGTGGGCCGCACCGGCGTGAATGATGATCGCGGTCTTCTGTCCGGTGACCAGATCCTCCATCGCGAAAGCGTCCGTGGTGGTCACCATCGTCCCGGAGCCGTCCTTGCGGATCTGCAAGGGAGGCAGGGCTCCACTGGAGGGCTCGCCGGTGTGCCCGGGCGTCTGGAAGTGGTCGCCGGCGGACAGGAAGTCTCCCGGCGCGCCCCCATTTGGGGCTACCGAGTTGGGTTCGCACTTGCCGACCTTATGGATGTGCACATCATGGAACCCGGGCGTGAGCACACCGTTGGCGGTCGTCTCGATGGTGATGGTGGCGTAGCCGTTGTTGAATTCGAACTTCGCGGTGGCCACCTGGGTGCCGTCCGGCGCCTTCAAATGCGTGATCACGCCCTGGGCCGTCTCGGCTCGTGGCTCCGAGGCTTTCTCCCCGGCCGGCGACGGCGATCCGGTCCACACCGCGGGGGTGGTTCCCGGAGCCGACGACGCCTGCTGGGGCGACGAACAGGCGCCCAGCAGCACGACACAACCGGCCAGAACCAACGGGGGCAGCTTAGGCATAGCCAGCAGCCTATCGCCTACCTAGCCCGCGACGAGGACGATGACACCCGGCGCCTCGCCGCTGAGCGCGGGAATTCGCGGTTCGACGGGTGCGCCCAGGGTCTTACCCACCGCGTCGGCCGTAGCGTGCTCGTCGCCGGCGTCCGTGTAGTAGACCGTGGTGGCCGAGACGTCCGGCACGGCCATGTTGTCGACCTTGGTGACTTTGAAGCCCGCGGACGTCAGCTGGTCCTTGGTGTGCGCGGCGACACCCTCTTTCGAGGAGATGTTGTAGATCTGCACCTCGGCCTGGGTGCTCGCCGGCTTGTTGGTGGCGGACGTCGTCGCCGAGCTGGTGGCGCTGGCGCTGGACATCGCCGACGCCGAATCGTCGTCAGAGCTCGCGGAAGATCCCAGCGCCTGCCAGCCGAGCAGCAGGAAAATGACGCCGAGGAACAGCAGCACCATCACCATTGCCCGCAGCGGCAGCCCGGTGGAGTCGGGAACTCGTTCTTTCATCGAGCCCTACTGTAACGAGTCAGGTCACCTCGAAGCCGAGGCGCCGCGCCGCGCGGGCCTTCTGCCTGCTGGCGCGCAACCGGCGCAGCCGTTTCACCAGCATCGGGTCGGCGGCCAGGGCCTCGGGCCGGTCGACGAGCGCGTTGAGCACTTGGTAGTAACGAGTCGCCGACATCGAGAACAACTCCTTGATGGCGTCTTCCTTCACGCCGGCGAACTTCCACCACTGGCGCTCGAAGGCCAGGATGTCGTGCTCGCGGCGGGTCAGCCCATCTGCGATCTCAGAGTCGTCCCCCGATCGATTTGCCCGCGCCATGGCGCTGTCCATATCGCTTCCCCTGGACCCTTTCGGCGAATTCCGAACTGCTCGAATGACTTGACTTAGCTAAGGGCGTGTTTCGGCGAATATTGAAACACGCGCCAAACCCTCAAGCCGTCATCCAGACCCGCGAGTCGGCCGATTGACCAAGATTGCCCAGACCGAAGATCGCGGGCTGGGCGGCCCACGGGCGTGCGGTAGCTTAGCCGACCATGGCAGTCGTTCCGATCCGCATCGTGGGAGATCCCGTCCTGCACACCCCGACACAGCCGGTACCGGTCGCTGCCGACGGTTCGCTGCCCGCGGATCTGACCGAGTTGATCGCGAACATGTACGACACCATGGACGCCGCGCACGGGGTCGGGCTGGCGGCCAACCAGATCGGTGTCGGGTTGCGGGTCTTCGTCTACGACTGCGCCGACGACCGGGGTCGCACCGAACGCCGCCGCGGCGTCGTCGTCAACCCGGTCCTGGAAACCTCCGAGATACCCGAGACCATGCCCGACCCGGACAACGACGACGAGGGCTGCCTGTCGGTGCCCGGTGAGTCATTCCCCACCGGGCGCGCCAAGTGGGCCCGGGTCACCGGGCTCGATGCCGACGGCAAGCCGGTTTCCATCGAAGGCAGCGACCTCTTCGCGCGAATGCTGCAGCACGAGACCGGGCACCTGGATGGCTTCCTCTACCTGGACCGCCTCATCGGCCGGCATGCCCGCAGCGCGAAACGCGCCGTCAAATCCCACAACTGGGGCGTTCCCGGCCTCTCCTGGACGCCCGGCGAGGGACCGGATCCGTTCGGCCACTGATGGTCTCGTGGCCCGACCCGGGAACCCGGGTGACGGTTCGCTACCGTCGGCCGGCCGGTTCAATGCCGCCGTTGACCGATGCCGTGGGCCACCTGCTCGCGGTCGACCCGATGGTACGGGTGCGGACGAAGAGCGGCGCGGTTGTCGAGTTCGCGCCCTCCGATGCGGTCGCGCTGCGGGTGCTCACCGACACCCCCCTCCGCACCTCGCAGATCCGCGCGCTGGAGCACGCCGCCGCCGCGGCGTGGCCGGGCGCGGAGCATCTTTGGCTGGACGGCTGGCTGTTGCGGGCCGGTCACGGCGTCGGGATCGCCGCGAATTCCGCAGTGCCGCTGACGCTTTCCGCCCAAGTGAGCGCCGTCCCGGCGATCGTCGACTGGTATGAACACCGCGGCCTGACGCCACGGCTGGCCGTGCCCGATCGAATGCTCACGCTGCCCCCCGGCTTAACCGTCGAACGCACGGAACGGGTTGTGGTGCGCGATCTTTCCGGCGTGACCGCCCCCGCCGCCGGCCCGTACGTCACCCTGTCACCGCACCCCGTTAACGCGTGGCTGCGGATAGCCGGCGGCAGGATTCCGGTCGAGGTGCTCACCGCCGTCATCGACGGCGAGCTCGCGTTCGGGATGCGCGCCGACGTCGCGGTCGCGCGTGCCGCCGTGACCGACACACCGGATGGCGCACGCTGGGTGGGCATCTCGGCAGTGCGCTCCGCGATGAACGCCGACGAGCGCTCGGCGGCGGATGTGTGTGAGGCGTTGTTGGCCTGGGGCGCCGATCGCGGCGCGACGCGCGGCTACATGCGGGTACCCGACACCGGAACGACGACGCTTGCCACGGCGCTGGGATTCCGGCCGCACCACCGCCGTCGTTACGTTCCGGTGCGCCGGGCTAGCGTCTAGCCATGCCCGACGGGACGATTGATGGCGCCGACCCGCGCCCGGCTTCGCCGCTGCGGATCGCCACCTGGAACGTCAACTCGATTCGTTCCCGGCTGCCCCGCGTCACCGACTGGCTGGCACGCGCAGACGTCGACGTGCTGGCCATGCAGGAAACCAAATGCTCCGACAGCCAGTTCCCCACTTTGCCGTTCTTCGAACTCGGCTACGAGGTGGCCCACGTCGGTTTCAACCAGTGGAACGGCGTGGCGATCGCCTCGCGCGTCGGCCTCGACGATGTGCAGATCGGGTTCGACGGCCAGCCCACGTGGAGCAGCAAGCCAGAAGTCGCCGCCACCGCGGAAGCCCGTGCCCTGGCCGCCACATGCGGTGGCGTCCGGTTGTGGAGCCTCTACGTTCCCAACGGCCGATCCCTGGGCGACCCGCACTACACCTACAAGCTCGAATGGCTTGCCGCGCTGCGTGATTCGGCCTCGGGCTGGTTGCGCGACGATCCCGCCGCGGCGATCGCGCTGGCCGGCGACTGGAATATCGCCCCGCAGGACGACGATGTCTGGAGTATGGAGTTCTACACCGGCGCCACGCATGTCTCCTTGCCGGAGCGCCGCGCGTTCCAAGCCATTGTCGAGGCACAATTCACCGACGTGGTGCGCCCTTTCACGCCGGGTCCCGGTGTCTACACGTACTGGGACTACACCCAGCTGCGGTTCCCGAAGCGACAAGGCATGCGCATCGATTTCATCCTGGGCTCACCGGCTTTGGCAGGCCGCGTGATCGACGCGCAGATCGTCCGCGAAGAACGCAAAGGCAAGGCGGCCAGCGATCACGCGCCGGTGCTGATCGATGTGAGGCGTGACGAGCCAAGTCCATAACGGTCGGGCCGGACCGCACCTCACATCAAGCTCAGGCAATTCTCATGCGTCTTCTCGTTGTCTGCGCGATGACATGGTGGCAGGCTTTGGAAATCAGAGGTACAGACAGGGAGCCATCATGAGTGTCATCGGCGGAGCAGTCCGAGGCGTGAGTCAGGCGGTGAACCGCGCGGCGACCGCGACGACCGCGACCGCCGGTGCCGTGGGCGGCGCGGCGGTCAACGGGGTCATCGGCGGCGTCACCGGAGCCGCGGAGGGCGTGAAGCGCGGCATGAACAGCGGTAGCCACTCGGCGCCCGCGGCGGCGCTGGCCTTCGGCGCGCTGGGCGTCGCGGGATTGGTGGAGTGGCCGCTGCTGCTGGCGGTCGGCGGCAGCGCTCTGCTGCTGCAGAAGCTGAGCCGCAGGCAGGAGGGCGACACCCGCGCGGTCAAGGCGAACCTCAAGGCGGTTCCCGCGCAGCCGGCGCCGCGGAAATCGACGCCTGCGAAAACCCCCAGCAAATCCACGGCCAAGAAAACGGCCGGACGCCGTGCGGGCACCACGAAGTTGCGCAGCACCAACTAGCGCCCGCCGTCGATCAGCCGGTTGCCTGGCGGTACGTCGCGGAGGCCAGTTCCGGCAACGGGAGCCGCACCACGCGGTCGTCGCGATCGTGGCAGTGGGCGGATGGATCCGGACAGATCCGGCCCCGAGCCACCCAAAAGGGCGCCGTCGCGCCGCGACGAGGCGCCCGATCGCTGTGCCGGATCTCGACAACCCCGACGCGCCACAGCAGCGCATAGAGTTCGATTAGCGGCACCCTCAGCACCGAAGCAAACGACGAAACTAGCGGATCGCCCCCGGTGTCGGTCATCGTCGACATAAGTCCGACGGTGGACGCGCGACCCAGCGAGATGGGAAACCCTTCGTTACCGAAAGGCAAATGATGGCGGAAAAGAAGTCGCGGCGCGGCACATCCCAGCGCGAGGCGGTGGAGAAGGTCCGCGAGGGCGAAACGTTTGCGGTTAACCTGCCGGTGGTCGGTCAGGTGGAAATCCCCAGGCCAGAGCAGCTGGCCTACTTCGGCGGGCTGGCGGCCCTGGCGGCCCTCGAGCTCATCGACTGGCCGGTGGCCCTGGTCATCGCAACCGGACACTTCCTGGCAAGCAACCACCGCAACAAGCTGCTGGAGGAGCTCGGCGAGGCGATGGAGGAGGCCTAGCGGTCAGCTCGCGGCTTAGCTTCCCGCGACCGCTTGGTCGAACCGCAGGGTGACCCGGGTGCCGGCCGGGGTCCGCCGCGTGTCGACGTCGTCGGCCAAACCGCTCATCAGGGTGAGCCCGCGCCCCCGGCGGCGGCTGCGCAGGCTGGCCGACGAGTCGCCGACCCAGCGGCCGGTGTCACTGACCGTGATCACGACGGCGTCCTGTCGCAGGAAAGCCTCGACCGAAACCGTCTCGCGCGGCTCGTTCCGGCTGCCGTGTTCGATCGCGTTGGTGACCGCCTCGCCGGTTGCCAACAGGATGTCCGTCTCGCGATGCGGCACGACGGCGATCGCGTGCAGCCAATCCCGCAGCTGGTGGCGGGCCACCGGAATCTGAGCGGGTGCGGCCGGCACCACGGTGGCGAAGCTGCCCGCGGCCACGTGGCTTGGCCGCAGCGCGAGCACCACGACGTCGTCGCGGTAGCCGGACGGCGGGGCCATCCGGGCCAGCAACTCCGCGCAGATCTGTTCCACCGGCAGGCCGGCGCACTGCGCCGCGACAGCCTCCAGGCGGGCAAAGCCGTCGTCGAGCGACTCGCCGGACCGTTCGATGAGTCCGTCGGTATAGAGCAGGATCAACCCGCCCGCCGGCAGCTCGGCGGTCGCGGTGTCGCCGGGCCGTCGGTCCGCCGCGTCGTGGGCGCCTTTTCCCGTCACGGATACCGGGGCGCGCCGGCCCGACTCGAGATAGACCGTCTGCCCGCCGGGCAGCACCAGCAGCGGATACGGGTGGCCGGCGCAGCTATACCTGACGGTGGCCCCACCACCGTGGCTTGAGGTGTCGATCAGCGCATAGGCCACCGTCGCGCAGCGCGCACCGTCGACGCTGGCGCCGTAGCGATCCAGCGAACCCAGCACCGCGTCCGGTTCGCCTGCCGTGAGCGCGGAAGCCGCCACCGCGGCGCGCAACCTGCTCATCACGATCGCCGCCGCCAGGCCGTGTCCCACCACGTCGCCGACCGATATCGCGATCCGGTTGGGGTGGTCCAGCGGGGTGACCGAATACCAGTCACCCCCGACCCGCATGGCCTCCCCCGCCGGCTCGTAGACGGCCGCGACGACCGCCGCGGTGGAGCCGCGATCCAGGTCGAGCAGGTGCTCCTGGAAGTCGATGGCGATCTCGTGTTCGCGGGCCATCAGACGAACCCGGTCCAGGGCCGAGGACGTCAGTTCGGCGGTGCGGGCGAAGGCTTCGAGGTCGGCGGCGTCGAATTGGCGCGGAGCCGGCCACAGCAACGCCAGCACACCCAGGATGCCACCGGTGCCGTCCCGAAGCGGGTGGGCCACGCAGGCGCGGATGCTCGCCGCGCTGTCCCGCACGGCGTGCTCGTAGCGCGGAGGCAGTTCGAACGTGTCGGTGACGATCATCGACTCACCGGTGCGCGCGACATCGGCTCCGATCAACGGGGCGTCCGGTGCGACGACGTGATAGCGGTCGCGGAACTCCGAGGGCAGATCGCCGGCGTATTCGAACCGCAGGTGCTGCTCGCCATCGATGACTCCGATGGCGACCGCGCCGGCGTCGCGCGAGCCGAAGGAGGAGCCCAGCAGAGCGTCCATGATTTCGCCGACCGAGCCGGCGCCCTGCAGCGCCGAGTCGAGGTGCACCAGATCGGCGGCCAGGCCCGACTGTGCGTCGCGACGCTGCCGGTCACGCTCGCGACCAACGGCGGCCAACCTCGACGCCAGGCGGTCGATCAGCTCTTGGGATCGAAAGGGCTTGGGCAGGTAGTCGTCGGCCCCGCCGGCGTAGCCCTCGTTGACGGCCTCGGCGCCGGCGCGGGCGGACAGCATCAGGATCGGCGTCGCCGCCAATTCCGGGTCGGCGCGTACGGCGGCGACGAATCCGAAGCCGTCGAGGCCAGGCATCATCACGTCGGTGACGATCGCGTCCGGGCGCAGGTTCCGCGTCGCCGCCAGCGCCGACTCTCCGTCGCCGACCAGAGCCGTCTCCCAGCGGGTCGACAGCACCCGGTCCAGGTGCGCCCGCATGTCGGCGTTGTCGTCGGCGATGAGCACCAGTTGGCGGGCCCTTCCGGGCGTGGCGGCCACGGGTCCGGCGGCCGTCATCACCCACTGACTGGCCTCGGCGACATAGGGATTGGTCGCATCCAGCCCGGCGGGCGACGGGTCGACGACCGCGCCCGAGACCGATCGCGGCACCCGGATCGTCACGGTCGTCCCGTGGTCCAACTCGCTGTCGATCTTCACCGTGCCGCGATGCAGATCGACCAGGCCCCGGACCAGAGACAAACCGATCCCGGTGCCCTCGACGCTGCGGCCGCGCATGTTGTCGGCGCGGTAGAAGCGCTCGAACAACAGCTTCAGATCGTCGGCGCCGATCCCGACCCCGGTGTCGCGCACGGTGATCACGCAGTCCCCGGACTCGGCTTGCACCTGCACCGAGATCGTGCCCCGCAGCGTGTATTTGACGGCGTTGGACAGCAGGTTGAGAACGATCGTCTCCCACATCCCCGGATCGACGTCGGCCAGGGCCGGCGCGCAGTCCAGCTCGAGCTCGAGCCCGGCGCGGTGACACAGCTCGGTGAAGGACGACGCGATCTGCGCGGTGAGCGCGCCGACATCGGTGCGCACCAGCTTCGCGTTGGCCCGGCCCGCCTCGATGCGGGAGAAGTCGAGCAGCGAGTCGACCAGGCGCTGCAGCCGCCGTGCGTTGCGTCCCGCGGTGGTAAGCCGCTCGGCGAGCAGGCTTTCCGGTGCCGCGTCCAACAGCGCGTCGTCCAGCGGTCCGAGCAGCAGGGTCAGCGGGGTGCGGAACTCGTGGCTGACATTGGTCAAGAATGCCGTCTTCGCCCGGTCCAATTCGGCCAGCGCATCGGCTCGGTGCCGTTGCTGCTCGTAGGAAACGATCGAGGCGAACGTCGAGGTCAACTGGTCGGCCAGCAACTGACAGAAGCCCTGAAATTGCGTGTCGAGGGGGCGCCGCGGGCTGGCGCCGACCACCAGCGCCCCGGAGGTCGAGGCCTCCCCCAGCGGCAGCACCAGCACCTGCCGCGGACAGTCGGCGCCCAGGACCTCGTCGATGCCGGGGACCGCGTCCGCGACGTCCTCGATGACCTGCCCTTCGGCCCGGGACCGCGTCGCCGCATCCCAGTCGATCAGTTGCGCCAGCTCGCCGGGCAGCAGCGACTGTACCGATGGCGTCGCGCCGCGCAGCGTGAGGTCCCCCGTCTCGCCGGCGGCCGCGTAGACGGCGATGAACGACAGGTCGGCGGTCTGCGAAGCGCACACCCTGACCGCGACGCCAACCGCGTCGTCGATGCTGCGGCTCTCGACTATCGCCGAGGCGACGGTATTGAGCAGATGCAGGCGGCGCTCGCTCAGCACCCGCTCGGTGGTCTCGTAGGACGGGCAGAAGATACCGAACGGCTCACCGTCGGCGCCCATCAGCGGGCTGTAGGTGAAGGTGAAGAACCTTTCGACGCGCCGCCCGGCGGTCACCATCGCCAGCATCAGGTCTCGTGACCAGGTCGCCTCGCCGGAGGCGACGACGCCGGCCAGCATCGACCCGATTGAGTCCCAGATGTCCCACCACACATGGCGCCCGGGCTGGCCAAGGGCGGCCGGGTGCTTGTCGCCGAGGATCTCGATGTAGGCGTCGTTGTAGACCACGAACAGGTCGTCGGTGCCCAGCCACAACACGAGGGGAAACCGCGACGCCAGCGTGGTCGCGACCGCTGCGCGCGTCTCCCTGGGCCAGTCCCGGGGCGGCCCCAGCGGATGGTTGTCCCAGTCGAACCCGGCGAACCGCCGGCCCATCTCACCGCCCAACGAAACAGCAGCGGCCAGGTCAGCCGGCAGCCGCGAGTCCATCACTGGCGTCTTCGTTGCAACGCCGCGGAAAGTGTGGGGTAGATGTCGAAGACGCGGTCCAGCTCCGTGACCTGGATCGGACGCAGCACCTGGTCGTGGTCGGCGACCAGGCGCACCGACGTCCCACCGGCCTTCCCGCCCTCGTGGCAGTCGAGGACCGCGTTGAGCGCCGCGCTTCCGAAGAACTCAACCGCCAGCAAATCGATGACCACAGGTCGGACCGGCTGCGCCAAGGCCAGCCCGAGCGCGGTGTTCAGGTGAGCGGCAAGCTCACCGACGGTACTGGAGTCGACATCGCCTTTGACGCTCACAATCACTGCATCGTCGTGGGCCTCGTGTTCGACAGCCAACAACTTCATGCCTTTCGCCGCAGCCAACGTTCGGATCTGCAGCCGCTAAGCCCGATGACGCGGCGTGGATGCGCGGTCGCGCACCGCAGACCACCCGAGATTACCTTTACCCGACCTGCTCGTTTATCGATTCCCCGGTTACCCGGCGGACTCGGGCGGAATCCTCTCGTGCACGGTCAGCAGCAAATGGTCGAACTGACTCTGCAGAACCGCCGCCGGTGACGGCAGGGTGGCCATTTCGCTGAGCAACTGCTTGGCCAGTGCCCGCAATTTCACGTTGGTCTCCTGCGACCGCCACTGCAGCACGCGGAACGCCTGCTCGGCGCTGACCCGATAGACGAACATCAGCACGCCCTTGGCCTGTTCGATGGCCGCGCGGCTCTCGAACAGGTCGGGCAGCGCCTCGTCGAGCACTTCTTGCCTGGTCTCGTCGAGGGTATTGGTGAGGTCGATGTAGTAACCCTCGGTGCCCAGCACCGCACCGGACTCGTCGAGCATGCGGTCGGCGACGACGATCGCGTCGTGCACCGTGCCCGAGGTGTCGAGGAACCGGTGCCTGCTCGAGAACGACTCTTCGGACTGCAACGCGTAGTCGAGCAGCTCCTGCACATGCGCGCGATCGTCGGGATGTTTGTGCGACATCAGCAGTTTGGTCGTCGGCTCGACCTCGCCCGGTTCGTAGCCGTGCATCCTGGCGACCTCGTCCGACCATTCCCAGCGTTGACCCACGAACCAGAAGCGGAACGCACCGATGTTCAGGTACCCGGGGGCTGGCTCGACGGGATCGGAAAACCGTGCGCCGCCCACATCGGATGACGATTCCCCTGTTCGCCTGCGCTGTTGCACGTTTGCATTTTTCCATTAGGGAAATGCCCTCGGCCACCGCCCCGGCAGAAATAGCCGTCGACCATGTCACTCGGTGCGGGGTGGGGGTAACGTCGCGTGCGGACCCATCCATATGACGCGGGAGCGCACGCCGAGTGCGCTGAGAGGACGGCTCGGGGCCGTCGACCGTACGAACCTGACCGGGTAATGCCGGCGTAGGGAGATGAAAAATGACCGATGTCCTTTCCGGATCTGCGTCGGGCACCGCCTCGCCCAGCGTCGAGCCGGCCGTGACCACCGGCCCGATCGCGGGCAGCAGCAAGGCCTACCGCGAGATCGCGGGTCCGGACGGAGCCACCCTGCGGGTGCCGCTGCGGCGCGTGCACCTGTCCACGGGTGACGATTTCGACCTGTACGACACCTCGGGGCCGTACACCGATCCGGACGCGACGATCGATCTGACGGCCGGGCTCCCGGCGCGGCCCGGCGTTGTCCGCGATCGCGGTACCCAGCTGCAGCGCGCCCGCGCCGGCGAGATCACCGCCGAGATGGCCTACATCGCCGCCCGCGAGGGCATGCCCGCCGAGCTGGTCCGCGACGAGGTCGCGCGTGGCCGTGCGGTGATCCCGGCCAACCACAACCACCCCGAGATCGAGCCGATGATCATCGGCAAGGCATTTGCGACCAAGGTGAACGCAAACATCGGCAACTCGGCGGTGACGTCCTCGATCGCCGAGGAGGTCGACAAGATGGTGTGGGCCACCCGGTGGGGCGCCGACACCATCATGGACCTGTCCACCGGCAAGAACATCCATGAAACCCGCGAGTGGATCCTGCGGAATTCGCCGGTGCCGGTCGGCACGGTGCCGATCTACCAGGCCCTGGAAAAGACCAAGGGTGACCCGACCGAGCTCACTTGGGAGCTCTACCGCGACACCGTGATCGAGCAGTGCGAGCAGGGCGTCGACTACATGACCGTGCACGCCGGCGTCCTGCTGCGTTACGTGCCGCTGACCGCCAAGCGGGTCACCGGCATCGTCTCCCGCGGCGGCTCGATCATGGCGGCCTGGTGCCTGGCGCACCACCGGGAGTCGTTCCTGTACACCAACTTCGACGAGCTTTGCGAGATCTTCGCCCGCTACGACGTCACCTTCTCTCTCGGCGACGGCCTGCGGCCCGGCTCGATCGCGGACGCCAACGACGCGGCACAGTTCGCCGAGTTGCGCACCCTGGGCGAGCTGACCAAGATCGCGAAATCCCATGGCGTGCAGGTGATGATCGAGGGACCGGGACACGTCCCGATGCACAAGATCGTCGAGAACGTGCGGCTGGAAGAGGAGTGGTGTGAGGAGGCCCCGTTCTACACGCTGGGCCCGCTGGCCACCGACATCGCGCCGGCCTACGACCACATCACGTCGGCGATCGGCGCGGCCATCATCGCCCAGGCCGGCACCGCGATGCTCTGTTACGTGACCCCCAAGGAGCACCTGGGGCTGCCGGACCGCAAGGACGTCAAGGACGGGGTCATCGCCTACAAGATCGCCGCGCACGCAGGCGATCTGGCCAAGGGGCACCCGCACGCGCAGGAACGCGACAACGCGCTGTCGACGGCACGGTTCGAGTTCCGGTGGAACGATCAGTTCGCGCTGTCGCTCGACCCGGACACCGCGCGGGAGTATCACGACGAGACGCTGCCGGCCGAACCCGCCAAGACCGCGCACTTCTGCTCGATGTGCGGGCCGAAGTTCTGCTCGATGCGTATCACCCAGGATGTCCGCGACTACGCCGCCAAGCACGGCCTGGACAGCGAGGAAGCGATCGAGGCGGCCATGTCCGAGGGCATGGCGGAGAAGTCGCGTGAGTTCGCCGAGCACGGCAACCGGGTGTATCTACCGCTGGCCCAGCAATGATCGCAAGCGCGGCGCAGCCGGGCGCTGGGGGCACTCCCCCGCAAGCGGGAGGTGCCCCCACCCGCTTGCGGGGGCCGGGTCGCCGCCATTCGGCCCAGTGACGTTCCTGCCGCTGCCTGCACCGGGCACGACGCCGCGGCGGGTGTTGTCCATCGCCGGATCGGACTCCGGGGGTGGCGCGGGCATCGAAGCAGACATGCGCACGATGGCGCTGCTGGGTGTGCACGCGTGCGTCGCGGTCACCGCGGTCACCGTGCAGAACACGTTGGGTGTGCAGAGTTTTCACGAGGTGCCCGACGACGTGGTCGCCGGGCAGATCGAAGCCGTGGTCGGCGACATCGGCATCCAGGCCGCCAAGACCGGGATGCTGGCTTCGCCGCGAATCATCGACACCGTGGCCACCACCTGGACCCGGCTCGGGTTGTCGGTTCCACTCGTCGTGGACCCGGTGGCGGCCTCCATGCACGGCGATGCGCTGATGGCGCCTGCCGCCCTGGATTCGCTTCGCAATCAACTGTTTCCATTGGCGACGCTGGTGACACCGAATCTCGACGAGGTGCGACTGCTGGTCGACGTCGACGTGGCGGACACGGCGTCGCAGCGGGCCGCGGCCAAGGCGTTGCATGCGCTGGGCCCGCGGTGGGTCCTGGTCAAGGGCGGTCACCTGCGGTCGTCGGATCGCAGCTGCGACCTGCTCTATGACGGCGCCGATTTCCACGAGTTCGACGCCCAGCGGGTCGCCACCGGTAACGACCACGGCGGTGGCGACACGCTCGCCAGTGCCATCGCGTGCGCCCTAGCGCACGACTTCACCGTGCCGGGCGCCGTCGAGTTCGGGAAGCGTTGGGTCACTGAGTCTTTGCGCGCCGCCTATCCCCTGGGACATGGCCACGGCCCCGTCTCCCCCTTGTTTCGGCTGTCATGAACCTTGAAGAGATCGCGGGCGTCGCGCACCAACCGGATGGTGCCGCCCAAGGCGTGGTAGTCCTCACCCACGGCGCCGGCGGTA
>NZ_LZMB01000148.1 GCF_001673555.1 Mycobacterium sp. 1165178.9
CCTCGCGGCGATCCGGCTGTCCCGGCATGCCGATGTCGTCGGCATCTCGGCCAAACCCGCGCTGGTGAGCGGCCAGGAGCTCGGGGTCCGGCTGTCGCGCCCGCACGACTGGGCCCGCGACTACTGGATCCCGTTCGACCGGTTCCGCCGCCTCGACGGCGTTCGCACCGTCCAGGCCACGCTGACCGGGGTGGACCTGGCCGCGAACACCGTATTCGGCCGAACCGAGGACGGCGCGGCCCTCACCGAGGCGTACGACGCGCTGATCATCTCGACCGGAGTCAGCAACGGATTTTGGCGCCAGCCGACGTTGCAGTCGGCCGACGACATCGGCGCGGGACTGCGCTCCGCGCACGACCGGCTGGCCGCTGCCGCATCGGTGGTCGTGGTGGGTGGTGGTGCGGCGGCGGTCAGCAGCGCCCTCAACATGGCAACCAAGTGGCCGGACAAGCGGATCGACCTGTACTTCCCCGGCGAGTCCGCGCTCGAGGGGCATCATCCACGGATATGGCAGCGCATCCGCGACCGACTGACTCGGCTCGGCGTCGGCGTGCATCCCGAACACCGCGCGGTGGTGGCCGACGGGTTCGCGGGCGACGAACTCACCAGCGAGCCGGTCCACTGGAGCACCGGGCAACCCCCGGCCGACGCCGACGCGGTGCTGTGGGCGATCGGGCGGGTGCGGCCCAACACCGGCTGGCTGCCGGCGGAACTGCTCGACGAGCGTGGGTTCGTGCGCGTCACCCCGGAGCTGCGCGTCCCCGGCCACCAGGGTGTGTTCGCGGTCGGCGACGTCGCGGCGACCGATCCCTTGCGCAGCTCCGCCCGTAACCGCGGCGATGTCCTGGTGGCGCGCAACGTCCTCGCCGACTTCGCCGGCCGGCCGCTACGAACCTACCGGGCGCCGACGCGGCGGTGGGGTTCGCTGGTGGGCATACAACCCAACGGGCTGGAGGTCTTCCTGCCCACCGGTCATGCTTTCCGCTTCCCGTCCTGGTCGGTCGAGCGTGTGGTGATGCCGTGGATCGTGCGCTGGGGCATGTATCGCGGGGTCCGCCATAACGACCCGCTGGGTTAAGGATTGAGCAGATGCCATGCCGAATCTTCACCGGCCCCAGCTCGCGAGGTTGTGAGGTACCCAATCATTCCGCAATCGATCGTCGTTCCGAAAGCACCCCGATGACTGCCCCGGCGGACCACGGCGAATTACGCCGCAGTCTCGGGGTTTTCGACGCGGTGGCGATCGGGCTGGGGTCGATGATCGGTGCCGGAATTTTCGCGGCGCTGGGACCCGCGGCGCGCGCCGCCGGCTCGGGACTCCTGCTGGGCCTGGCGTTGGCCGCGGTGGTGGCCTACTGCAACGCCACCTCCTCCGCGCGGCTGGCGGCGCGCCACCCCGCGTCGGGCGGCACCTATGTCTATGGCCGTAAACAGTTGGGAGACTTGTGGGGGTACCTGGCGGGGTGGGGCTTTGTCGTCGGCAAGACCGCGTCGTGCGCGGCGATGGCCTTGACGGTCGGCCTCTATGTCTGGCCGGCGCACGCGCACGCGGTGGCCGTCGCGGCGGTCATCGCGCTGACCGCGGTGAACTACGCCGGTGTGCAGAAGTCGGCCTGGCTGACCCGCGTCATCGTCGCCGCGGTGCTCGCCGTGCTGGCCGCGGTGTGCGTCGCCGCGTTCGCCTCCCCGGCCGCGCACGCCGACCGATTCGATTTGACCGGCGCCACCACAGGTGGCGTTATTCAGGCGGCGGGTCTGCTGTTCTTCGCGTTCGCCGGCTATGCGCGCATCGCGACGCTGGGCGAGGAGGTGCGCGACCCCGCCCGCACGATTCCACGGGCGATACCGCTGGCGCTCACCCTCACCCTGGCCGTGTACACGCTGGTCGCCGTGGCCACGCTCGCGGTGCTGGGGCCGGACCGCCTCGCCCAGACCGCGGCCCCGCTGGTCGAAACGGCCCGCGCCAGCGGCACTGCCTGGCTGGTCCCGGTGGTCCGGGCAGGGGCGGTCGTCGCGGCGATGGGCTCCCTGCTCGCGCTGATTCTCGGCGTCTCACGCACCACCTTGGCGATGGCCCGGGACCACCATCTCCCCCATGGGCTGGCCGCCGTGCACCCACGGTTCCGGGTGCCCCACCGCGCGGAGCTGCTGATCGGGGTCGTTGTGGCGATGTTGGCCGCCACCACGGATCTCCGCGACGTCATCGGTTTTTCGTCGTTCGCGGTGCTGATCTACTACGCCGTCGCCAACGCCTCCGCATTCACCCTCGGACCCGATGAGGGTCGCCCGCACCGCGCCATTCCGGTGATCGGGTTGCTCGGCTGCGTGGTGCTGGCTTTCGCGATGCCACTGTCGTCCGTACTTTCCGGTGTGGCGGTTCTGGGCATCGGTCTCACCGCTTATCTGATTCGCCGCTTCATCGCCCCGATGCGGTTGCGCCGCAATCGAAATCGCATCTGACGCCGACGATTACCGCCCGAGCTAGGTCGAACTGCCGCCGGGCAAATTGCAACAACACGATTCCGCGGGGGCCGCATGGGGAAGACTGACCGGATGTCCGACCCGGGAACCGACGCGTTCGAAAAGCTGGTGGCGCTGCTGAACTATCCGATGTTCGTCGTCACCACGCAGGCCGACGGCACCCCGGCCGGTTGCCTGGTGGGTTTCGCCAGTCAGACCAGCATCCATCCGCCCCGATTCCTGGTCGGCCTGTCCCGGCGCAACCACACCTTCCGCGTTGCCCGTGATGCCTCCCACCTGGCCGTGCACGTGTTCGGCCACGAGAACCTGGACGTGGTGGAGCTCTTCGGCAGCCAGACCAGCGACAAGGTCGACAAGTTCGACCAGTGTTCCTGGCATCGCGGTCCCGAAGAGATGCCCATCCTCGACGACGCCGCCGCCTGGTTCGTCGGCCAGATCCTGGAGCGCTTCTCGCTCGGGGACCACGTCGGGCACCTGCTCGCACCGGTGGGCGGCAGTCCACCACAGGAACTCGAGGCCTGGGTGTCGTTCGGCGACGTGCACGAGCTGCAACCCGGCCACGAGGCCTAGGGCGTGAGCGAGTCGCCCAGGATCAGCGCCGTTCCCAGCATTATCGAACTCGCGCCGTTCTACGCCGATCCCCCGGATGGCGTGCGAGCCAACATGATCTTCAGCGCCGACGGCGCCGCCGCGTTCGGTGGTCGCGCGGGTCCGCTGTCGTGCCCCACCGATCAACGCCTCTTGAAAACCCTACGCGGCCTGGCCGACGTCGTGCTGGTCGGCGCCGGCACCGCTCGCGCCGAGGACTACGGCCCGGTAAAGCTCAGCGACGCGGCCCGCGCCAGACGGCACCACGAAGGACGAGCCGAACCACCCCCGATTGCCGTGGTGAGCCGCAGCGGTGAACTGCCGGCCCGGCTGTTCAGCAACCCGGACCAGCCGCCGATCCTGGTGACCTGCGCGAGCACCGTCGCACGGCACGACCTCGACGCAGACCGCCAACACATCATGGTCGCCGGCGACGAATCGGTGGACGTCTCCCGCGCGGTCGCGATACTGCGTGAGCAGGGCATGCATCGCATCCTGTGCGAGGGCGGGCCGACGTTGCTGGACGGGTTGGTGGAAGCCGACGCCGTCACAGAGATCTGCGTGACGCTCGCCCCCAAACTCGCTGCGAGCCAGCCGGTGGGCCACCGGCTGCACCCGGCACGACTACCCGCCCCGGTCACCATGAGCCTCGAGCACGCGCTGTTCTGCGAGGGCTATCTGTATCTGAAGTATCGCCGCTGAGCCCCGCCAGGCTCACCGGAACACACGTGCGCAACAGCGCTCGACATGCAGCGGACGACGCCTCTTCCTATGATGAAAATGCCCGCTTTGAAACCTGATCGGATCGCTTCGCGCGACCGTCCCCGCAATTGATCGACGTCCGCATCCTCGATGCACACAGAATAGGATCACCGACCAGGTGAGCAGTTCAGCCGACGACCATGATTACCGTACTCTGGCGGTGAACCGACTGCGCCCCAGTGAGATTCACTGGGCACTGAATCACGACGCGGTGCACGGAATCGCCTACGCGTTCAAAAACCCCGTCGCCGTCGCGGACTCCCTCGAGGATCCCGACGACGACCGACAGACCTACCTGGTGCGGGTCAAGCGCGACGACCTGGCCAACGCGCTGGAAAAGATCAACGAATGGATCTTCGACAATCCCGGGCCGGCCGGGATGCAGGCGTATGGATTCGTCCGGGCGCTGTCCCGAGAAGGGCTCACCGAACGCGCCACGGGCGATGACGACAACCGCTGATTCCGCACCGCCGAATTAGCTGGCTTTCGTAATTCGGCGTGCCCCGCGGTCAGCGAAACCTTAGCCTTATGCCTGCATGCCGCCGCATACGCGGATGCGGCGCAGTTGCCGGCCGGGTGCGCGGTGGCGCCGGCGGCCGGTTGCGGCGCACGGCTGGCGGGTGAGGAGTGTTCGATGGGTGACGCGACCGCCGATTCGCGGGAGGGTACGCAATTCGGGCCGTACCGGCTGCGGCGGTTGGTCGGTCGCGGCGGCATGGGCGACGTCTATGAGGCCGAGGACACGGTCCGCGAGCGGATCGTGGCTCTGAAGCTGATGTCGCGCACCCTGTCCAACGATCCGGTGTTCCGCTCGCGAATGCAGCGCGAGGCCCGCACCGCCGGACGGCTGCATGAACCGCACGTCGTGCCGATCCACGACTTCGGCGAGATCGACGGCCAGCTTTACGTGGACATGCGGCTGATCGACGGCAAGGACCTGGCCAGCATGCTGAAGCGCTACGGGCCGCTATCCCCGCCACGCGCGATAGCGATTGTCCGCCAGATCGGTTCGGCGCTGGATGCCGCCCACGCGGCGGGGACCTTGCATCGGGACGTGAAGCCGGAAAACATTCTGGTGAGCGCCGACGACTTCGCCTACCTTGTCGATTTCGGCATCGCCAGCGCCACCTCCGACGAAAAACTCACGCAAATCGGCACCACCGTGGGCACCGCCAAATACATGGCCCCGGAGCGGTTCGGTGACTCCGAGATAACGCACAAGGCCGACATCTACGCTCTGACCTGCGTGCTGTACGAGTGCCTGACCGGCTCGCCGCCCTACACGGGCGACCAGCTCAGCGTGATGGGCGCACACATGCACCAGCCGATCCCGCGACCGAGCGCGGCGCGGCCCAGCATCCCGGCCGCCTTCGATCCGGTGATCGCCCGCGGCATGGCCAAGGATGCCGCGGACCGCTTCCTCACCTGCGGTGACCTGTCGGCGGCCGCTTATGCCGCGCTGGCCGCACCCGACCGGGATCGGGCCACCGACATTCTGGAGCGCAGCCAAATGGCAACGCCACCGGCCGCTCTCGCCGGTCCGCCGGCCGGCGGCTTTTCGCCCGGGACGCCCGCCCCGGCGTCGCAACCGCTCCGCTGGCCGGCGCCGTCGGCCGCCGGGCAGCCCGTGGCTTCCGGCGCACCGGGGCTGCAGCCGACGGGCTGGGGCGGCCCGCCGGTTTGGACGAATGCCGCCGCGCCCCCGCCCTGGGGGCAACCGCCGCGGACCAGCCGCAAGCCCTGGCTGTGGGTCGGTGTCACCGCCACCATCACGCTGCTGCTCCTCGGGGTGGTCCTCGGCGTCGTTCGCCCGTGGGAATCGAAGTCCGGGCCGGCGCCGGTCCCGCCTCCACCACCGGCGGACGCCGTCGCCCTGCGGATCCTCGATGATGGTGTGTTCGTGGGCAGTTCGGCGGCGCAGACCACGATCGACATCTTCAACGAACCGATCTGCCCGCCGTGTGGCAGCTTCATCAGATCCAACGCCGCCGACATCGACACCGCGGTGACCAACAAGAAGCTCGCCGTGCGCTATCACCTGCTCAACTTCCTCGACGAAAAGTCGCACAGCCAGGACTACTCGACGCGCGCGGTGGCGGCGAGCTACTGCGTCGCGGCGCAGAGCGACCCCAAGCTCTATGCCGACTTTTATTCGGGCTTGTTCGCCAGCAACTTTCAGCCGCAGGAGGGCGCCGCCGAAGACCGCACCGATGGCGAGCTCGCACAATTGGCCAAGACGGTCGGCGCCGACGCCAGCGTCGTCGCCTGCATCAAGTCCGGCGATGACATCGGCACGGCCAAGACCAAAGCGTCGAACGGCTACTCGACCATGTCGGCAGACAACGCCAACGCCACACCGTTCGTGTGGGATGGGAGCACGGCGGTGAACTATCAGAATCCGTCCTGGCTGACCAAGCTCACCGGATAGCAACCGAGCTAGTCGGTGACCGGCTCCGAGTCTTCTTGGCGTTCAGCGTCTTCCACGGTCAACGGCAGCGCAAGCTCCTCCAGCGGGCGCTGCTCGGCGGCGATGCCGAGCCACAGTTCGACCAGGCCGGCCGCGGCCATCACCACCGCGCCGATGAGGAATGACCAGACAACCTCGCTGCGCATGCCCGAATTGATCAGCTGACCGAACAGCAGCGGCCCGGTGATACCGCCGATCGCCGTGCCCATCGCGTAGAAGAACGCGATCGCCAGCGCCCTGGTCTCCATCGGGAAGATCTCGCTGACCGTCAGGTACGCCGCGCTGGCGCCCGCCGACGCCAGGAAGAACGCGACGATCAGCAGGCCGATGAAGGCCCAGACACCCCCGGCCCGGGTCAGAAAGACCAGCGCCAGCGCCACCACCGCCACCGCGGAGCCGATGTAGGTCAGCGTGATCATCGGCTTGCGGCCGACGGTGTCGAACAGGTGCCCGAGCACCAGCGGCCCGGCGAAGTTGCTCAGGGCCCACAGCACGAAGAACACGGGCACCATGCCCGACGGCACGGCGTAGAACTGGCTGAGCAACGTGCCGAGGTTGAACGTGACCCCGTTGTAGAGGAACGCCTGCCCGATGAACAGTGCCAATCCGAGGATCGCGCGCCGCGGATACAGCTTGAACGCCACGGCGGCGATCTCCCGGAACGAAATCGCCGTGCGCTGACGGATTCGCAGCGCCTTGCCCTGCGGTTCGGGCAGCGGTTCGCCGGTTTCGTCCTGAACCGCCGCTTCGATGTCGCCGACGATCTGTTCCGCCTCGTCATCGCGGCCGTGGATGAACAGCCAGCGCGGGCTCTCCGGGACATTGCGCCGCACGAGCAGCACGAAAATGCCGAGGATGGCGCCGATGCCGAAGGCGAGCCGCCAGCCGATGTTGGGCGGGAAGTTCGACGTGTTCAGCAGGATCAGCGCGCCACCCGCGCCGGCGGCCGAACCCAGCCAGTAGGTTCCGTTGATGATCAGGTCGACGCGACCGCGCACTCGCGCCGGAATCAGCTCGTCGATGGCCGAATTGATGGCGGCGTATTCGCCGCCGATGCCGGAGCCGGTGAAGAAACGGGTCAGGAAGAAATACCAGGGGGCGAAGGCGAACGCGGTGGCGACCGTGGCCACCAAGTAGATGGCGAGGGTGATGATGAACAGGTTTCGCCGGCCGAAGCGGTCGGTCAGATGGCCGAAGAACAGCGCCCCCGAGCACGCCCCGGCGATGTAGATCGCGGCAGCCATTCCGATCTGCGCCGCGTTCAGCGCGATGCCGCTGCCCGGCTCCATGAGCCGGGCCGACACGTTGCCGACCATGGTGACCTCGAGCCCATCGAGCACCCACACGCCGCCAAGGCCCACGACGACGCGCCAGTGAAACCGCGACCACGGGAGCCGGTCCAGCCGCGCGGGCACATGCGTCGAGATGGTTTTGGTTTGCGCGCTGGCACTCATGCAGTCTCCTTCTGGTGTGACAGAGGATTTACCCACCAAAGCCGCTCGTTAGCCCTCAGCGGGGTATCGCGCCTGCGCCGCGCTCGGCGGCGTCAGCCACGCTCGAAGCGGGACTCCTCGGGAGTCCAGGCCTGCGGCTGGCCGGGGTGGCCGGGGAAGAGGAAGTCGATGAAGGCCGCGGCCGTTGGCTGGGGCTCGTGGTTGGCCAGCCCCGGGCGCTCATTGGCCTCGATGAAGGCGTACTCGGCGCCCGTGACGTCGGGCACCAACAGGTCGATGCCGGTCACCGGGATGCCGATCGCTTCGGCCGCCTTCACGGCGACGCGGCACAGTTCGCTGTTCACGTGCGCGGTGACGTCGTGGATGGTGCCGCCCTGGTGCAGGTTGGCGGTGCGGCGAACCCGCAGCCGAGTCCCCTGCGGCAGCACGTCGTCCAGCTTCCAGCCGGCTTCGGCAATCGTCGACTCCGTGAGGTCGTCGAGCGGGATGCGCGACTCACCGCCGGTGGCCGCCGAGCGCCGCCGACTTTCGGCGGCGATCAGGTCCCGCACGCTGTGCTCGCCCGTGCCGATGATCTCCGGGGGCATCCGTAGCGCGGCGGCGACGACACGGCCGTCGATCACCACGAGGCGAAGGTCGTCGCCTGTCACCCGCTGCTCGATCAGCACGTCCGGGTATTGCTGGCGGGCCCGCGCCAGCGCCGAGCTGAGGTCGTCGGGCCCGTCGTCCGGGACGACCCCGACGGTGATGCCCTTCCCCTGCTCGCCGCGCGTCGGTTTGACGACGACCTCGCCGACCTCCTTGAGGAAGGCGAAATCGCTCTCGTCGAAGGTGGCCAGTCGCGCGCGAGGCACGGTGATGCCCGCCTCGGCGACCAGGCGCCGCGTCAGCCGCTTGTCGTCGCAGCGGCACATGGCCACCGCGGAGGTGTACTCGGACAGCGATTCACGCGTGAGGACGCTGCGGCCGCCGTGGGTCAGGCGCATCTCGCCGGTCTCGGCGTCGAGCACCTCGACCCAGATCCCGCGGCGCAGGGCTTCGTCGGCGATGATCCGGGCGTACGGATTGAGGTCGTCGATGGTCTCCGGCGGCGGACTGAACAGCGGCTCGTTGATCGCATTCTTGCGCTTGATCGCCAGCACCGGGACGCGACGGAAACCCAGCTTCTCGTATAGGCCGATGGCGGCGGCATTGTCGTGTGCGACCGACAGATCCATGTAGCCCCGGCCCTCGCTCCGGAAGTGCTCGGCCAGCGCCTTGGTGAGGGCGCCCCCGACGCCGGGGAGCGCCGCGGCCGGATCCACCGCCAGGGTCCACAGGCTTGACCCCGCTTCCGGGTCGTTGAACAGCAACTCGTGGTCGACGCCGGTGACGGTGCCGACCACCGCGCCGTCCTCGTCACGCACCGCGAGCAGATACGTCACCGCGGGCACGTGCTGATGGTTGTGCCAGATCACGTCGACGCCGGCCGGCACCATGCCGCAGCGCACGTACACGCGGTTCATGGCGTCGGCATCGATCGGGTCGTTGAGGGTGCGCACCGTCATGCCCAGCGGCGCGGGCGCAAGGCTTTTCGTCTCACGGGTGAAACGCAACCGGTAGGTGTGGCTGGGATCGATGAACAGCTCGGTGGGCGCCTCGGCGACCACGACGTGGGATTCGCGGGCGTAGATGCAGATGTCGCGGCGCCCGGGCTCCTCGCGGCGCAGCGCTTCGACCAGTTCCTGCGAATTGGCGAAAGTCTGCCCGAATATCAGTCGGCCCCAACCCAATTCAAGCTCGACGTCCTTGGCCATCGCGTCGACCAGCTCGGGGGGCGACGCGTCGTGCAGGCCGAGCGTGATCGCCTCGGTGTGGTCGTGGCCGCCGGACGGATCGGCCATGGTCATGCGACCGGGCCGGTGACACCATGGCGCTGCAACCACAGCTCGAGCAAAGCGATCTGCCAGAGCTCGTTACCGCGCAGCGGGGTCAGCTTGCCGTTGGGGTTGGCCAGCAGTGCGTCGACCGCGTCGGTGTTGAACAGGCCGCGTTCCTTGGCGGTGGGCGCGTAGAGAGCGTCGCGAACCATTTCGAGGTAGGGCCCTTCGAGGTGGGTCAGCGCCGGCACTGGGAAGTAACCCTTGGGGCGATCGATCACCTCCGACGGAATCACCCGTCGCGCAGCCTGTTTCAGGACGCCCTTGCCTTCGTGGGCGATCTTGAGTTCCGGCGGGCAAGTCGCGGCCAGCTCGACCAATTCGTGGTCGAGGAACGGCACGCGGCCCTCCAACCCCCACGCCATCGTCATGTTGTCGACCCGCTTCACCGGGTCGTCGATCAACATCACCGTCGTGTCGAGCCGCAGCGCGCGATCGATACCGGTTTCGGCACCGGCCTGTGCGAAATGCTCTGTGACGAACCGCAGGCTCGGGTCGTCGGGCGCAATGATTCCCGCCCCGACCAGCCCTCGCACCGCGGCCGCATCCCGGTCGAAGAAGGCCCCGCGGTATCGGGCGACGGCACCGTCCAGGGTCGCCGCGGCGGCCTCGCCCATCGGCGGATACCAGTGGTAGCCGGCGAACACCTCGTCGGCACCCTGGCCGGACTGAACGACTTTCACGTGCCGCGCCACTTCCTGGCTGAGCAGGTAGAAGGCGACGCAGTCGTGGCTGACCATCGGCTCGCTCATCGCGCCGATGGCCCCGTCGAGCGCGGGAAGCATCCGGTCGCTCCCGATGCGGATCTGGTGGTGGTCGGTCTCGAAGCGCTTGGCCACGATGTCGGAGTATTGGAATTCGTCGCCCTTGACGCCGCCCGCCGACTCGAAGCCGATGGAGAAGGTCGACAACCCGTGCTGACCGGCTTCGGCGAGCAGACCCACGATCAGGCTGGAGTCCACGCCGCCGGACAGCAGACATCCGACCGGCACGTCGGCGACCAGGCGGCGCTTCACCGCCAGCCGCAGGGTGGACAGCACGGCGTCTTCCCAGTCGCGCTCCGACCAGTCCGCGCGGTCCTGGTGACGGGTGAAGTCGGGCGCCCAGTAGGTGGTGACGGTGCGCTTGCCGTCGGGTTCGAGGGCGACCAGCGAGGCCGGGGGCACCTTGCTTACCCCGCGCAGGATAGTGTTCGGCGCAGGCACCACCGAATGGAAGCTCATGTAGTGGTGCAGGGCGACCTGATCGATGCGCGTGTCCACGCCGCCGCCGGCCAGCAGGGCCGGCAGCGTGGACGCGAATCGGACCCGGTGGTTGTCCTCGGTCAGGTACAGCGGCTTGATGCCGAGCCGGTCCCGCCCGAGCAGCACCCGCCCGCTGTCACGTTCGACGATGGCGAAGGCGAACATGCCGAACAGGTGGCTGACGAAGTCATCGCCCCACCGGTGATAGGCCTTGATCAAGACTTCGGTGTCGCTGTGCGAGAAGAAGCGGTAGCCGTACCCACTGAGCTCTTGCCGCAACTCCTTGTAGTTGTAGATGCAGCCGTTCCACGCCAGGGACAGGCCCAGCTCCGAGTCGACCATCGGCTGGGCACCGGCTTCGGTCAGGTCAATGATTTTGAGGCGACGGTGGCCAAGCGCGACGCGGCCCTGCGACCAGGCGCCGCCGGCATCCGGGCCCCGTGGTGTCAGCACGGCGGCCATCGCTGAGACCGCCGCTACGTCGGGCGCCTGCCCGTCGAGCCGTACCTCCCCGGTGACTCCGCACACGCCTTCGACCCTACCGTTGCCCAAACGGAATCGCCCAGACGGCCGCTGTGACGTGCGTCGGCTCACCGGTTGCTGGCCCACACGTAACAGGTGGTTGTCGGTCTCACCAGGCGGTGAGCGGACCGACGACGCAACCGAACAATCGGGCAGTATCACCCGTCGGCGAGCGGATCGTTGCCCTGACGCGGCGACCGTTGGACATACCCGCTCGAACATGTTGCAGCGGAATGAGATTCACGACGCCGCGCCGACCCCGAGTTGTTTTCATTCTCACGTGATGTTTTGTTTAGCCTCTGCCGGACTGGGTACCGGCTTGGCGATCAACTGGCGCCGCCATCTCGCCGCAAGAGATCGAGGTCGAGCAAGCGCTTGAGTTGCGTGCCGTACCTACCGGTTGATTCGGTCGTCAGCATCTCGTTGTGCGTGCAGTCGACCTCGTACACGCTGATGTCACCCGTGGCGTAGGGTCGCCAACTTTCTAGAAGACGCGTACCGCGATCGCTGTCGTCTTGCGTAGCGGAAAAGACCGTCATACCGCCGTCAAGGATGCCCGGTTGGTGCGCCCGATAGAACGCGAGATTGGTGTTCAGATTTTGAACAAGCAGATTCAGCAGGTCTTTGTGCCGAGAGAGCTCAATTGCTTCGTGTTGGCGGATTAGATCTTCGATTTGCTCGTACGTGAGCGACTCATTCGGTTCGGGCGTTCCTACGCCGTAGAACTCTAAAATTTCTTTCACGATCTGAGCTTCGTCCAAAGCATAGTCGTGCAGTGCCATGCTGCTGTCGATGATCGGCTGAGCGTCGAGAAGGAACAGGTTTGTGACGCCTCCGCGTTGCCGAAGCTCGACGGCGACCTGATGAGCGATCACGCCCCCGTAAGACCAGCCGAGGAGGTTATATGGCCCGTCGGGATGAACGCGTTGGATCCGGTCGGCATAGTTTTCCGCCATCTCTCGAATCGACTGCGGCGCTTGCTCTTCGCGCTGCGGAATCTGCTGAATGCCGATGATCGGGCAGTCCAAGTGATTGCCAAGGACCTGGTACGGCCAACTCACCCCGCCTGCCGGATGAACGCAGAACAGCGGGGTACCGGTGCCGCCCTTCAGATGCTGAACGGGCACTACTTCTTGAGTGGAAGCAGTGTAACTGCGCAGCCGGTGGCTCAAAGTTTGCACCGTGGGGGCCTCAAACAGCGCGGGCACTGCGAGGTCGGCATCCAGGCTGGCGTTGACCGCGGCGATCACGCGCATCGCCGAAATGCTGTCGCCACCGAGGTCGAAGAACGAGTCGTCGACCCCTACGCGCTCGAGTCCGAGGACGTCGGAGTAGATCCTGGCCAGCCTCTCCTCGGTCGGCGTGCTCGGGGCGCGGTACTGGCCAGCGTTGTGTCCGGGTGCCGGCAGGCTGCGGACGTCGACCTTGCCGTTGGGCGTCAACGGCAGCGCATCGAGCGCCACCAGCGTTGGGACCATGTAGCCCGGAAGCCGTTCGGTCAGCGCGACCCGCGCCTCGGCCGGATCGACTGCGCCGGTGACGTACCCCACCAAGCGCTTGTCACCCGGGCGGTCCTCGCGGGCGACCACCACCGCCTGCGCCACCCCGTCAAGCGCGGACAACGCCGCCTGGATCTCAGTCAGTTCGATGCGATACCCGCGGATCTTGACCTGCTCATCGGCACGACCCACATAGTCCAGCTGCCCGTCGGCACGCCACCGCACCAAATCGCCGGTGCGGTACATACGCGTGCCGGGCGCCCCGAATGGGCAGGCCACAAAGCGCGAGGAGGTCAAGTCTGGCCTGCTCACGTAACCGCACGCCACTCCCGAACCGGCCACATACAACTCACCGACGACTCCGGGCGGCACCGAACGCAACCAGCCATCGAGCACAAACAACGCCGCACCCCGGACGGGCGCTCCGATGGGCGGTGTACCCGATCCGGCCACCAGTGGCGCGGTCATCGCCGCATACACTGTGGTCTCGGTCGGACCGTAGGCGTTGACCATCACGCGGCCCGGCGCCCACTGGTCCACCAGCTCGGCCGGGCACGGCTCACCACCGACCAGTAACGCCGTCGACTCCAAGCTCTCGGGGAAGAGTGCCCCCACCGCCGACGGCGTTTGGGTCAACACATTTATTCGCTGCGCCGACAGCAAGGCGTGGAAGTCGTCCGGCGAGGCCGCCACCTCTTCGGGCACCACCACCAGCCGCTCTCCGTGCAGCAGCGCGCCCCAGATCTCCCACACCGAGAAGTCGAAGGCGTAGGAGTGGCATTGCGTCCACACTTGTCCCGGGGGGAGGCCGGCGCCCGATGACATCGCGCACATCATCTACACGTCGGGCACGACGGGTGCGCCGAAGGGGGTGGCGATCACGCACCGGAACGTGGCCCAACTGCTCGACTCACTCGGCGCCGGCCTCCCCCCGGGACAAGTGTGGACGCAATGCCACTCCTACGCCTTCGACTTCTCGGTGTGGGAGATCTG
>NZ_LZMB01000149.1 GCF_001673555.1 Mycobacterium sp. 1165178.9
TGTTCCACGACGCCAAGGTCGGCCGCCTCAAAGACCTGCTGATCAACTGCGGCTACCCGCTGATCGAGCGCTTCCCGCTGATGCTGGGCACCGCCGGCGCCGTGCTGACGATCGGGCTGGCTCGCTGGTATTTCGGAAACGGCTACAAGAAACACACCACCGCGAACGCCTCCGAGGACGCTGCGGGGCCCGCTGGTGTCGACGTCAAGTCCTTCTTCAACGGCATCGTCGCCAAAGCGCAGTCGGCGCTGCAGTCCGACGACGACGTGGACGACGCCGACGACACCGCCGATTCCCGCCGCGGCCGCAGATCGGGCTCTTCGCCGAGGACCCGCGGCACGGCACGCACCACCCGCTCCACCACGCGTTCGGCACGCACCCGCTCCCGGCATTCGCGGGAGCCCCTGGGCGATGCGTCCGAACAACTGGAGCGACCCGAGCGTCCACGGCGCAGCACCCGCCGCAGCGCCGCGTCGGCCCGCGACTCCGACGCCACCGAGCCGCCGCGGCGGTCGCGTCGCCGGCCCCGGCCGGACGGCGATCCCGATCCCCGTGGCCAAGCGCCCCGGGAAGCGCTCGATCAGCGGGTAGCCGCAGTTGATCAGCAGGTCTTTGAGGCGGCCGACCTTGGCGTCGTGGAACA
>NZ_LZMB01000150.1 GCF_001673555.1 Mycobacterium sp. 1165178.9
CATGATGCTGTCGGCCGATATAGGGCAGGAATCATTGCTGCTCGAATTGGCCTATGAACTTGAAGAGGCGCGGCCGTGGGCGCGCATTCACGCCACCGGATGATCAGCTGATGGCGGCGACCCGCTTGGCCCGGCCGGCGACCCGCTTCGCCCGGCCGCGCCGCGCTCGCGATCGCCGCAGCCGCGCTCGCGATCGCCGCGGCCCTATTCGGAGCCGAGCTTCTCGAGCATCCTCTTGAATTCACGCTGCTGAGTGTCGGTGAGCCTGGCCAAGATGCGGGCATCGGCACCGCGGACCGCTCCTTCGGCGCGCTTGAGCAGGGCGCGGCCCTGGCCGGTCAGATTCGCGGGGAGCGCGCGCCCGGACGACACCGACGACGGCCGCGCCTCTTCAAGTTCATAGGCCAATTCGAGCAGCAATGATTCCTGCCCTATATCGGCCGACAGCATCATGCCCACCGGCATGCCGTGGGCGGATTGCGCCAGCGGCAGCGAGATCGCGGGTTCGCCGGTGACGTTGTGCAGCGGGGTAAACGAGACCCAGTCGATCAGCCGGCTGATGACCTGTTGGTAATCGGTGGGCGCCAGGAATCCGACGCGGGGCGTCTCGTCGGCGACGGTCGGCGTGAGCACCGCATCGTAGGTACGGAAGAACTGTGCGGTGCGTCGGCGTGCGCGGCGCAGCCGAACGATCGCCGCCGGAAGGCGGTGGGCGTTGCGGCTGGTGTGGTGAAGGAGACCCAGCGTCAGGGTGTCGAGTTTGCTGCGATCAAACGTCTCACCGAACAGGTGCCGCCCAGCGCTTACCTGGGCCAGCGCCAAAAATCCCCAATACATGACGAAGTCGTCGGCGAAACTGGCTGCCACCGGGGGCTCGTCGACGTGTTCGACACGGTGGCCCAGCTCCTCGAGCAGACCGGCGGACTTCAACGTCAGCTCCCGCACCTGCGGACTGCACTCGCGCTGTACCGACCGGGTCAGCACCGCGATCCGCAACCGCTGCCGGCCGGGTGCGGTGACGTCCCCCACCGGTGCCAGCTTGGGATTACGCCAGATCCGCTCGGCCTCGCGGTAAAAGGCCGCGGTGTCACGGACCGAACGGGTCACCACGCCGTTGACGACGACACCGACCGGCATCCGGCGCAGCGTCGCGTCCAGAGGCAGCCGTCCGCGCGACGGTTTGAGTCCGACCAACCCGTTGCAAGCCGCCGGAATCCGAATCGAACCGCCGCCGTCGTTGGCGTGCGCCATGGGCACCACACCCGCGGCGACGAAAGCACCCGAACCCGACGACGACGCGCCGGCGGTGTAGTCGGTGTCCCATGGGTTTCGGACCGGGCCCAGCCGCGGGTGCTCTGCCGCGGCGCTGAACCCGAATTCGGACAACTGCGTCTTGCCCACGGAGATCAGCCCGGTGGCCAGGAACAGCTGGGTGAAGACGCTGTCCGCGGTGGCATTCCTGCTCGTCCACGCGTCGGTGCCGTGCATGCTGGGCTGTCCGGCGACGTCCACGTTGTCCTTGATGCACGTTGGGACCCCGCCGAAGTAACCGCTGGCGGGGTCGGCCGCGACCGCCCGCACCGAGGCCGTCGACCCACTGCTAAATGGGTTGGCGTACGCGGCTTTTGAGCAAGCGCGGGCGATCGCGGCCTCGACCACCTCGGCGCTGCCGACCCTGCCGGATCTCAGGGCGTCGGCCACGCCAACCGCGTCCAGATCGCCAAGGGCATCGTCACCGAACGCGTGCACGTGTCGCATGGCACTGACGCTAGCCCGCGCGCCCGTGCCCCCGGGAGGTTTCCCGGCTTGTGCCGCCCGAATGGGGGTCAGGCCGCAGTCAGGCCTGACCCACCTCGAAGCGGACGAACCGCGTCACCGTGACACCGGCGTCGTCGAGCAGCGCCTTGACGGTCTTCTTGCTGTCGGACACCGACGGCTGCTCGAGCAGCACCGCGTCCTTGAAGAAGCCATTCAGTCGGCCCTCGACGATCTTGGGCAGTGCCTGCTCCGGCTTTCCCTCCGCCTTGGCTGTTTCCTCCGCGATGCGGCGTTCGCTGGAGACCACGTCCTCCGGCACGTCGTCGCGGGACAGGTAGCGGGCCTTGAGCGCCGCGATCTGCAGCGCCACGGCGTGAGCCGCCTCAGCGGCGGATCCAGCGTCGGAGCCTTCGTACTCGACCAGCACACCGACCGCGGGAGGCAGGTCGGCCGCCCGCCGGTGCAGGTAGGTCTCGACGGTGCCGTCGAAGTTCGCGACGCGGCGCAACTCCAACTTCTCGCCGATCTTGGCCGACAGCTCCGCGATCGCCTGCTCGACGGTCTTGTCACCGACGGTGGCGGCCTTGAGCTCGTCGACGTCCTTGGCCTTCGACGACACGGCCGCGGCGACGATCTGGTCGGCCAGCGCCTGGAACTCCGCGTTCTTGGCGACGAAGTCGGTCTCGCTGTTCAGCTCGATCAGCGCGCCGCCCTGGGCCGCGACCAGACCTTCGGCCGTCGCACGCTCGGCGCGCTTGCCGACGTCCTTGGCGCCTTTGATGCGGAGCGCCTCGACGGCCTTGTCGAAGTCGCCGTCGTTTTCGGCCAGCGCATTCTTGCAGTCGAGCATGCCGGCACCGGTGAGTTCCCGAAGCCGCTTGACGTCGGCAGCGGTGAAGTTCGCCATTTCAGCCTTCCGTGGGTGTTGGTTCGGGGGTGCCCGCAGCGGCGTCGGTGGGGGCGGTGGCGGTGGCGGAGGCCAGCAGCTCCTGCTCCCATTCGGCGAGCGGCTCGGCGGCCTCGGCCTCGGGCTTGCCGTCGCCGCGGCCGACTCCGGCGCGGGCCTGCAGTCCCTCGGCGACTGCGGAAGCGATCACCTTGGTCAGCAACGCGGCCGAACGGATCGCGTCGTCGTTGCCCGGAATCGGGTAGTCGACCTCGTCGGGGTCGCAGTTGGTGTCCAGGATCGCGATGACCGGGATACCGAGTTTGCGGGCCTCGCCGACGGCGATGTGCTCCTTGTTGGTGTCGACGACCCAGATTGCCGAGGGCACCTTGGCCATGTCGCGGATACCGCCGAGGCTGCGGTCCAGCTTGTTCTTCTCGCGGGTCAGCATCAAGATTTCCTTCTTGGTGCGGCCCTCGAAGCCACCGGTCTGCTCCATCGCCTCGAGTTCCTTGAGGCGCTGCAGCCGCTTGTGCACGGTGGAGAAGTTGGTCAGCATGCCGCCCAGCCAGCGCTGGTTCACGTACGGCATGCCGACGCGAGTGGCCTCGGCGGCGACGGACTCCTGCGCCTGCTTCTTGGTTCCGACGAACAGCACGCTGCCGCCGTGGGCGACGGTCTCTTTGACGAACTCGTACGCCTGGTCGATGAAGGTCAGCGTCTGCTGCAGGTCGATGATGTAGATGCCGTTGCGGTCGGTGAAGATGAACCGCTTCATTTTGGGATTCCAGCGACGGGTCTGGTGCCCGAAGTGGGTGCCGCTGTCCAGCAGCTGCTTCATGGTTACGACGGCCATGGTTATGCCTTACTTGTGTCGGTTGTCGCCTGGCATCGGGTGAGGCCGGGCCCTGGCGGCTGCTGCGATGCCGGACCCAACCGGGAAACCCGGTCGGGACCGCCCGGCATGCGATTGCGTTCTCCTAGTGGAACCAGAGACGCGACGCAGACGCGCGAAGTCAGCCCGCGAACGAGCTGCGACCAGCAGTTTACACCGACTTAGCAGGTGGTTTTGCCACGCTTCCCCAACCGGGCCGCTCATCCACAACACCGGCGGGGCCGGATAGCCATGCCGGCGCTGGCGCGCTGAACTGCCCGGATGCGGTGGAAAGCGCTGCTGCTATGTGCGGGCCTGGTCAACGCGGTGCCGGCGGTTGCCGCCGAGGATCGCCTGGACTGGCCGCTGCGGCCGCCCCCGGCCGTCGCCCGGGCCTTCGACGCCCCGTCTCCCAACTGGAAACCCGGACACCGGGGCGTGGACCTGCCCGGCACCGCCGGTGAGCCGGTGTACGCCGCGGGCGCCGGGACCGTGGTATTCGCCGGGCTGCTGGCCGGACGGCCAGTGGTGTCGCTGGCCCATCCCGGCGGATTGCACACCAGCTATGAGCCGGTCCGGGCGGTCGTGCGGGTCGGCCAGCCGGTGACGGCGGCGACGGTGATCGGCGAGCTGATGGTCGGACATGCCGGGTGCCCTGTCGCGGCGTGTTTGCATTGGGGCGCGATGTGGGGCCCGTCGTCGGGTGCGGACTACGTCGATCCGCTGGGTCTGCTGAAGTCCACGCCGATCCGGCTCAAACCCCTGAACCGCGCAGCGGCCGGGCCTCACGCCCGAGGATGGGCCTGATCGTGTACCGCCCGCAACCGGGACACCGCGACGTGGGTGTACAGCTGGGTGGTCGCCAGGCTCGAGTGGCCGAGCAACTCCTGGACAACCCGCAGGTCAGCGCCGCCTTCGAGCAGATGTGTGGCCGCGCTGTGCCGCAGGCCATGCGGCCCGATGTCCGGCGCGCCGTCCACCGCGGCGACGGTCTGATGGACCACCGTGCGCGCCTGGCGAACGTCGAGGCGGCGGCCCCGCGCGCCCAGCAGCAGCGCGGGACCCGACTCCGCGGTCACCAGCGCCGGGCGGCCGTCGGCCAGCCAGGCGTCGAGCGCGTCGTCGGCCGGCCCGCCGAACGGCACGCTGCGTTGTTTGTTGCCCTTGCCGAGCACGCGCAGCAGCCGATGCCGGGTGTCGACGTCGTCGATGTCCAGCCCGCACAGCTCGCTGACGCGGATCCCGGTGGCATACAACATCTCCACGATCAGCCGGTCCCGCAGCGCCATCGGATCACCCTGCTGCGCACCGGATTTGGCGGCCGCCATGGCATCTGCGGCCTGGTCCTGGCGCAGCACCGAGGGCAGCGTGCGGTGCGCCTTGGGGACCTGCAGCCGGGCGGCCGGGTCCGCGGTGAGCAGGCCGCGCCGCACGGCCCATGCGGTGAAGGCCTTGACCGCCGAGGTGCGGCGGCCCAGCGTCGTGCGGGCGACACCCGTCGCGGCCGCGGCGGACAGCCAAGAGCGCAGCAGGGGCAGGCTCAGCCCGTCCAAACCGGCGCCGCGGTCCTCGATGAAGGCGAGCAACGAGCGCAGGTCGCCGAGGTAGGCGCGACGGGTATGCGCTGAACGGCCGCATTGCAAATCCAGGTATTCGTCGAACTCGTCGAGGATCGCCTGCACTCCCCCACGGTCGCAGGCGGCGCCCGGGGCGCTCTAGTCGACGCGCCGAAGCGTGTCCGGGGTGAGATCTTTGAGCGTGGGATAGCCGTCGACGGCCATGATGAGGTCCGCTTCGGCCAGGATCGAGCGCAGCACGTGCACGATGCCGTCGGCGCCGCCGAGCGCCAGCCCGTAGGCGTACGGCCGACCAATGCCCACGGCCGTGGCCCCCAGCGCGAGCGCTTTGACGACGTCGGCGCCGCTGCGGATCCCCGAGTCGAACAGGACCGGCAACCCATCGGCCGCGTCGACGACTCCGGGCAGGCACGCGAGTGCGGGCAGGCCGCCGTTGGCCTGGCGACCGCCGTGCGTGGAGCAGTAGATGCCGTCGACACCGCCGTCCTTGGCGCGCCGCGCATCGTCAGGATGACAAATGCCCTTGATGATCAGCGGCAGGTTGGTCAGCGACCGCAACCAGCCGAGGTCGTCCCAAGTCAGGGGGTTTCCGAAGGTCGTTACCCACTGGAGCACGGTGCCTTGCGGGTCCTCTTCCGGGGGGCGCTGCAGGCCGGCACGGAAGACCGGATCGCTGGTGTAGTTGCTCAGGCAGAGACCCCGCAGCTGGGGAAAGTTGGCAGTGGTGAGGTCTCGCGGCCGCCACCCGGGGATCCAGGTGTCGAGAGTGACGATGATCCCCTTGTAGCCGGCGGCTTCGGCCCGCTGGACGAGGCTGGCGGCCAGGTCACGATCCTTGGGTGTGTACAGCTGGAAGAAGCCGGGGGTGTCACCGAATTGCGCGGCGACGTCTTCCATCGGGTCGGCGGTCAGGGTGGAGACGACCATCGGGACGCCGGTGGCCGCCGCCGCGCGCGCGGTCGCCAGGTCACCGTGGCCGTCTTGGGCGCAAATGCCGATGACGCCGATCGGCGCCATGAACACCGGCGATGGCAAGGTCAGGCCGAACATCTCCACCGAGAGGTCGCGGGCCGCGGCACCGACGAACATGCGCGGTATCAGTCCCCAGCGATCGAACGCCTCGCGGTTGGCCCGCTGCGTGCGTTCGTCGCCGGCGCCGCCGGTGACGTACGACCAGATCGACGGCGGCATGGCCCGCCCGGCCCGGGCCTCCAGCTCCGCGAATGCCATCGGCAGCGCGGGCGCCACCCCTCCCAGGCCCCTGAAGTAGATCTCGTTCTGGTAATCGCCGAATGCCATGGAAAAGACAATGCCAGGCGGGCGTCAGGCTGACGAGTTCGCCGACTCTGCCTGCGCCAGTTCCTTCTTCCATTGCCGGAAGGTCTCTTCGGTGCGGCCGCGGCGCCAATATCCCGAGATCGACGACGCCCATTTGGCGTCCACGCCGCGCTCCTTGCGGATGTAGGGGCGCAGATTGTGCATGACGGCCTGGGCCTCGCCGTGGATGAAGACGTGCACCTGCCCGGGCAGCCAGGGGGCGCTGGTGACGGCCTCGATCAGCGGCGCGTGGTCGCCGGCACGGTCCTCGGGAACCAGGTCGGCGCGGCCGCCGCGATACACCCAGTGCACCTCGACGCCTTCGGGTGCGGTCAGCGGGATCTCGTCCTCTTGCCCCGCGACCTCGATGAAGGCCTTGCCGACCGCGCTGGGCGGCAACGCTTCCAGCGCCGCGGCGATGGCCGGCAGCGCCGATTCGTCGCCGGCCAGCAGGTGCCAGTCGGCGGCCGGGTCCGGTGTGTACGCCCCGCCTGGGCCCATCAGGTAGATCGGCTGACCGGGCTGGGCGGTGGACGCCCATTGGCCCGCCATGCCGTGCTCTCCGTGCACGACGATGTCGAGCGTGATGCGGCGTTTCTCGACATCGACGTGGCGGACGGTAAGCGTCCGCACCGAAGGCTTTTTCTCCGGCGGCAGCTCCGCGAAGCTGTCGAGGGTCAGCGGCTCGGGCAAGCCGGCCACGTCGACGTCGTCGGCGATGAACACCAGCTTGACGTAGGAGTCGGTGAACTTGCTCGGCACGAAAGCGTCAAAGTCCTTGCTCCCGAGCACTATCCGCGCCATGTGCCGTGTGAGTTGTTCGGTACCGACAACTTCGAAGCGTTGCAGTGGTCGACCCGCCACTTGTCCTCCTGTCCAAACCCCAACCCCCGGTCGACTATACGAGTCGCGTCGCTGACGCAGCCTGACCTGCGGCGACCCGGACTATTCGCCACCGCCCGTCCTGGCGCTGCACCAACCCGGCGAGCTCGAGCTCGCCAGCGGCCCCAGCGCCAGCTCGGGCACCATTCCCGATGCGACGGCGATCTCGTCGACCGTGGCCGCGCCGCGGCCCGGCAATGCCTCGTAGACGCGGCGTTCGGCGTCGCTGAGGTCATCGAGTGGCGTCGTCGGATGGGGCTCGTCGCAGGCCAGTTCGCCGATGTGGCCGACAAGCTCGACGACGTGGTCGGCGCGGGTGACCAGCTCGGCGCCGTTGCGCAGCAGGGCATGGCAGCCCGCCGACGCCGACGACGTGACGGGCCCCGGCACCGCCGCGACCACCCGCCCCAACGCCCGCGCCCAGCCCGCGGTATTGGCCGCGCCGCTACGCAGGCCGGCCTCCACCACCACGGCGGCCCCGACTATGGCGGCAACCAGGCGATTACGCGTCAGGAACCGGTGGCGGGCCGGGCGGATGCCGGGCGCGTATTCGGTGAACAGCAGGCCCTGCTGGGCGATCCGATGCAACAGTGCGGTGTGACCGCTCGGGTAGGGAACATCGAGCCCGCCGGCCAGGACGGCCACGGTGATTCCGTCGCAGTCCAGCACGGCGCGGTGCGCCGCGCCGTCGATGCCGTAGGCGCCGCCCGAGACCACCGCGACGTCGCGCTGCGCCAACCCAGCCGCCAGCTCGCCCGCAACGTGCTCGCCGTACGCGGTCGAAGCGCGCGTCCCGACCACGGCCGCGGCCCGATGGGCGGCCTCGTCGAGCCGCACGGGTCCCAGCGCCCACAAGACCATCGGTGAAACCATCGGCGCCCCGCCGCCGGGTCGCGGGGCGGCTCCGTGGAATGCGGCGAACGCCAGCAGCGGCCACTCGTCATCGTCCGGGGTGATCAACCGCCCGCCACGCCGGGCTAGCATCTCGAGATCGTCTGCGCTGCAGTCGATCTCGCGACGCGCCTCGGTGCGCCGGGCCAGGCTGTCGTCGACCAGTCCACGTCGGATGCGCTCGGCGGCTTCTACCGGGCCGACCCGCAGCACCAGGGCGGCGAGTTCGGCGCAGGGCGGCTCGGCGACCCGCGACAGATAGGCCCACGCGCGCAGCGCGGGATCGTCGAGCGGCGTCATCATCGCTGGGCCCCCGGTTGGCGGAAGCTGAGTGCGGCGGCGACTTCGTCGGTCCCCGGAGACGTGCGGCCGGCCAGGTCGGCCAGGCTCCACGCGACGCGCAACGTGCGGTCGAGGCCGCGGATGCTGAGCAGTCCGCGATCCAACGCCCTTTGCAGCGGCTCCATCGCCGCGTTGCTGGGACGGAATTTTCGGCGCAGCAGCGCCCCACTGACTTCGGCGTTGGTGCGAAATCCATGTGGCAGCCAGCGCTGCGCGGCCGCCGCGCGGGCCAGCGCCACCCGGTGCCGGACCCTGCGCCGTCGATTCACCGTCTCCGCCCGCAAACGCCCCGGCCTTCACCTGATGCATCTGCACGCGGAGATCCACCCGGTCCAGCAGCGGCCCCGACAGCTTGCCCAGGTATCGGCGCTTGGCCGCCGCCGCGCACATGCAGTCCTGCGGGTCGGCCGGGGCGCACGGGCACAGGTTGGCGGCTAGCACCAGCTGGAACCGGGCGGGATAACACGCCACCCCGTCGCGGCGAGCGAGGCGAATCTCGCCGTCTTCCAACGGTGTTCGCAGGGCTTCCAGCGCGCTGACCCGGATCTCGGCGCACTCGTCCAGGAAGAGCACCCCGCGATGCGCGCGGCTGACGGCGCCCGGGCGCGCCATCCCGGACCCTCCACCGACGAGCGCTGCGACGCTGGAACTGTGATGTGGCGCCACCAAAGGCGGTCTGGTGATCAACGGCGTATCGCCCGACAGCAGGCCGGCCACCGAGTGAATCGCCGTGACTTCCAGGGACTCGGCCTCGGTCAGCGGCGGCAGCAACCCCGGGAGGCGTTGGGCAAGCATGGTTTTGCCTACTCCCGGAGGCCCGGTGAGCATGAGGTGGTGAGCTCCGGCGGCGGCCACCTCCACCGCGAATCGCGCCTGCGTCTGCCCGACCACGTCGACCAGGTCCGCCTCCGGCTCGCCGCCCGTGGGCTGCGCGTCGATCCTGCCGCCCAAGGCGCCGCTGCCGCTGAGCCACTTCTGCAGCTGCCCCAGGGTACGCACACCCCACACGTCGATGCCGTCGACCAGGCTGGCCTCGGCGAGGTTGTCGGCCGGAACCACCACGGCCGGCCATCCGTCGCGCTTGGCGGCCAGCACGGCGGGCAGCACCCCGCGCACCGGCCGGACCCGCCCGTCCAGCGACAGCTCGCCGAGCAGCACCGTCTTCTCGAGCCGGTCCCATGGGTTCTTGCGCTGGGCGGACAAGACCGCGGCGGCCAGGGCGATGTCGTAGACCGACCCCATCTTGGGCAGCGTCGCCGGCGACAGCGCCAGGGTGAGCCGCGCCTGGGGCCAGTCGTTGCCGCAGTTGGTGACGGCCGCCCGGACGCGGTCGCGCGACTCCTGCAGGGCCGCGTCGGGCAGGCCCACCAGGTGCACGCCCGGCAGCCCGGAGGTGATGTCGGCTTCGATCTCCACGATCTGTCCGTCCACGCCGCGCACCGCGACGGAGAACGCGCGTCCCAGCGCCATCAGCCGATCCCTTGCAGGTGGGTGATCTCGGGGGTGCGGCGGCGCCCGACCCGCACGCCGATCACATCGATGCGGATTGCCGCGCAGCGCCGGTCCTGGCCGGCCAGCCACAGGCCCGCCAGCCTGCGCAGCCGCAGCACCTTGCGCGGGGTCACGGCGTGGGCCAGTCCCCCGTACCCGTCCCCGGTGCGGGTCTTCACCTCGACGAACACCACCGTCGACGTTGCGTCGTCGCGGGCGATGATGTCGAGTTCGCCGTAGCGGCAGCGCCAGTTGCGCGCCACGATCCGCAATCCCATCCGTACTAAGTGATCCGCGGCGAGCGCCTCGCCCATCGCGCCCAGCTGGATCCGGGTCATCGTCGTTTCGGTCGTCATGGGGCCAAGGTGCCCCGCGCCCCCGACGAGACGGGCCATCATCGCGACCCGCGGCCGCCCGCACCGGCCGGTTATCCCCAGTGCCGCGGCCATCCACAGCCGGGCACGGCTAGGTGACCCGGTCCGCCGAAAACCGGATCGCCCGTTGCGTTCACGTCCCCGCGGCCAGCGCTTCCAGCGTCTCGGCCGACGAGTGCAGCGGACGCCAGCCCAGTTGGGTCTTGGCCTTGGTGGTGTCCATCACCATCGAGGTCCGCGCGGTGTGCAGCCATTCCAGCATCGACGGCACCCCCGGCACCCGCGAGATCGCCGCCGAGGCCGCCGTCGCGGCGACAGCGGGGACCCGCACGGGGCGTCCGCCCAGCGCCCTGGCCACGTCGGCCACGGACACCACCCCGTCGCCGGCGAGGTTGTACGCCCCCGGCGGCGCCGGGGTGGTGGCCGCCAGCGCGATCGCCGTCGCCACGTCGTCGTGGTGGACCAGTTGCAGCGGGTAACCCGGATCGGGCACCACCGGCTTCAGGACCGGGACGGCTTTGACCACCGCACGCACCGGACCGGGCAATTGATTCCACGGCATGGCGTCCGCCAGGGCGGTGGCGCTGGGCCCAGCCACCACACAGGGCCGCAGAACATAAACCTCCAGCGACGAGTCCTTGGTGATGTCGGCGAGCAGCTTCTCGCACGCCGCCTTCTGCTCGGAGTAATAGTGCTCCGCGGATCCCCGGGCGGCCACGTCCTCGGTCAGCGGGGTGGGGTTATCGGAGTGGTAGCCGTATGCCGCCACCGACGAGGTGTACACCAGCCGCCGGGGCCGTTCGGCGGCCACCGTCGCCTCGAACACGTTGCGGGTGCCTTCGAGATTCACCCGGGCGCTCTCCTCGCGCGAACCCATGATGATGAAGGCCAGGTGGATCACCACGTCGGCCTGCTCGACCAAGGCGTCGACGGCCTCGCGGTCCAGGATGTCGCCTTGCTGGTAGCTGGTCTTCAGCCAGCCGCGCGACGACGGGTCAAACGGCCGGCGAGCCATCCCGATGATTGCGTCGACGGCGGGTTCGCGCTCAAGCGCCGTCACCGCGGAGATACCGATCTCCCCGGTTGGTCCTGTCACCGCAACGGTCACTCCCATCAGCACGTCCTTCCCTCTCGCGGCCAACTGAAACCCGCGCGCGTGGTAGAACCATCTTTCCAGCGTCTCGCGATTCATGACCCTCCGGACGTGCGCTCCGCGCAGCGTCAGCGGGTTTGGCGGTCAACGGTGACCAGCAAGATGCCCGGATCGGCGCATCCGGACGAAACGGCGTGTAAGGCTGGTACCGGCGGCGGATAATCTACGGCGATCGAACGCCGATAACACCGCCGACACCGCAGGAATGAGGCATGACATGGCGGACCAATCGACGACTGGCGCGGACCCGTCCGCGACGGCCGGGGAAAAGGCCGACCCGGCGACGGTTTTCGCCGCCCTCGCAGAAATCATCTATCAGGGCTCCGACGCCAACCAGATGTATGCGGCCATCTGCATCGCCGCCACCCTGACCGTCCGTGGTTGCGACCACGCCAGCGTGTTGGTGCGCGAGAACGACAGATACGTCACCGTCGGTGCCAGCGACCGGCTCGCCAAGCAGATTGACGACATCGAAAGGCGGGCCGGAGACGGCCCCTGCATCGACGCCATCGAGGAGGAGACGCCGCAGATCGACACCGATCTGACGACGCCGTCGCTATGGCCGCGACTGGCAAAAATCCTGGTCGCCGAGACTCCGGTGCGCGGCGCGATGGGATTTCGGCTCCTGGTCGACAAGCGCAAAGGGGCCGCGCTCAACTTGTTCAGCGACACCCCGAACATGTTCGACGCCGAGTCCGCGGGCCGGGCCGCGGTGCTGGCCGCGTTCGCCAGCGTCGCCATCAACGCGGTCGCCAAAGGCGAGGATGCGACCAGCCTGCGACGCGGACTGCTCAGCAACCGCGAGATCGGCAAGGCCGTCGGCATGCTGATGCTGCTGCACGACATGAGCGAGGACGAGGCGTTCGACCTGCTGAGGCGCCACTCCCAGTCGCTGAACATCAAGCTGGCCGACGTCGCCCGGGAGGTCATCGAGCAGCGCGGCCAGCTGCCCGTCCCCGGCGATGACCAGCTTCCGCCGAATAGCTAGCGCCGGCTACTCGGGTAGCCGCAGCTCCGGCTTTTCGACCTCTTCGATGTTGACGTCCTTGAAGGTGACCACCCGCACCTGCTTGACGAACCGCGCCGGCCGGTACATGTCCCACACCCAGGCGTCGGACAGCCGCAGCTCGAAGTAGACCTCGCCGTCGGCGTTGCGCGGCGTCATCTCGACGCTGTTGGCCAGGTAGAACCGCCGTTCGGTCTCCACGACGTAGCTGAACTGGCCGACGATGTCCTTGTATTCGCGGTACAGCGAGAGCTCCATCTCGGTTTCATACTTTTCGAGATCTTCTGCGCTCATCTGCTCAGACGTCCTTCTCCCAGACAGGTCTCCCCGGGCATGCCGGCGCTAGCTGCCGTTCGCCGGTGCGGCAATCCTGGTCTCATCTTTCCTCACCGATCTTCGCCGCGCTGCAGCGGTGGGTCCGGTTGGCATTCGGCCACCACCCGCTCGCCCGACCCGTTGGCCACGCGCCGCACGTTGATGAATGAATAACGATGCTCGGAGCACGGGCCCAGCCGGGCCAGCGCCGTGCTGTGCGCCGGCGTGCTGTAGCCCTTATGCAGGGCGAAGCCGTATCCGGGATGGTCGGCCTCCATCGCGACCATCAACCGGTCCCGGCTGACCTTGGCCAGCACGCTGGCCGCCGCGATACACGCCGCGACCGCGTCGCCACCGATCACGGGCAGCGACGGGACCGCCAGGCCCGGCACCCGGAAACCGTCGCTCAGCACGTAGCCGGGCCGCACCGACAGCCCGGCGACGGCGCGGCGCATCCCCTCGATGTTGGCGACATGCACGCCGCGGCGGTCCACCTCGGCCGGCGGGATGAACACCACGTGATAGGCCAGCGCATAACGGCGAATCAGCGGGAACAGCTTCTCGCGGGCGGCCTCGGTCAGTTTCTTGGAATCATCAAGCGCGGCAAGGCTTTCCATCCTCCCTGTTCCGAGCACACAGGCCGCCACCACCAGGGGTCCAGCGCAGGCGCCGCGGCCTACCTCGTCGACGCCGGCCACCGGCCCCATACCGCTGCGGTACAGCGCGGATTCCAGGGTGCGCAACCCCGACGATTTACGGATCACCGTCCGCGGCGGCCACGTCGTGGCCATGGCTACCGATTCTGTTGCGGGTTCACCGATCCCACGCCGCCCCAGCGGGACGGCGGCCACACGATGAACCTGGCTTTTCCGATCACGTTGGACACCGGTACGGTGCCCGACGTCGGGTCGCCGGTGCACAGGACGCCCTTGAGGGCTTCGGCCGGGATGCTGGTGCAGTGCGCCCGCGAGTCCGCCGAGTGCGTGCGGTTGTCGCCCATCACCCACAGTCGCCCGGCCGGGACGGCGACCGGCCCGAACTCGCTGCCCAGGCAGGGGTACACCGTCGGGTCGGCGGCCATCGTGTTGCGATCCAGGTACGGCTCCTTCAGCGGCTTGCCGTCGACCGTCAACCCCGTGTCGGCCCGGCACTGCACGGTCTGCCCACCGACCGCGATGACCCGTTTGACCAGGTCGTTCTCGTCGGGCGGCACGAAGCCGATGAAGGACAGCGCGTTCTGCACCCAGCGCAGCACGGTGTTGTTGGACCGGATCGACTTGTAACCGAGGTTCCACGGCGGGGGGCCCTTGAAAACGACGACGTCGCCAGGGCGGGGAGAGCTGAAACGGTAGCTGACCTTGTCCACCATGATCCGGTCACCGACACAGCCCGTGCACCCGTGCAGCGTGGGCTCCATGGATTCCGACGGGATCAGGTAGGGCCGTGCCACGAACGTCAACATGACGTAGTAGAGGACGACGGCGATCACCGCGAGGATCGCGAATTCGCGCAGCGTCGAACGCTTGGAGTCCGCCGGTTCGGCCTGGTCGTCCGTTTCCGCCACCGGCGCCGGTTCGGGGATCGAGCCGGCCGTGGCCTCGGCCTCGTCCGGGCGCGTCTCCGGGTTGCGGGTAGAAACCTTCGGATCTGACTCGCCGGCGTGGGACTCGGGCTTCGAGGAATCCGCGGTATCGGTCACGAGATCAGCGTAACCAGCGCACGTCGTGGCCCGGTCAACCGGCGCACCGGAGAATCGGTGGGACGAATCAGCAGCGCCGCCAAGGCGTCCCGGCTCAGCGCTTCTCCTTGATCTTGGCTTTCTTGCCGCGCAGCTCACGCAGGTAGTACAGCTTCGCGCGGCGGACGTCACCGCGGGTCACCACCTGGATGTGGTCGATGTTGGGCGAGTGCACCGGGAAGGTCCGTTCGACGCCGACGCCATAGCTTTCCTTGCGCACGGTGAAGGTCTCGCGGATGCCGCCGCCCTGGCGACGGATCACCACGCCCTTGAACACCTGGATACGCTCTTTGGCGCCCTCGATGACCTTGACGTGCACGTTGACGGTGTCACCCGGGCCGAACACCGGGATGTCGTCGCGCAGCGACGCCTGATCGACGAAGTCCAGCCGGTTCATGCGAGACACTTCCTTGAGGTCGCGGCCGACGGCAGCTACCCACACGCAGGTGTGAGGCGGCCGCCAAGCCGATGGTTTCGGGCTTTCTGGCGCATCTCGCAGCAGGCGGGAAACGGCTCAACCGGCCTGCAACCGCTGGAGACAACTGGTCAATTGTGCCAGATGGGGCGCTTGCCGCGAAAATCACAGCGAGTCGGCGGTGCACAGCGCGCCAAACCCGCTGGTAAATGGTAAATATGACTGGGGTCAGAACGCGCTGCCCGCACAGGAGCGTGATGGCCGGTGCCGGTGGTGCGAGGGGCCCGCTGTTGCACTGTGCCGACGTCACGCCGGAGGAGAGGAATGCGGGTACATCCGCTGACGCTGATCACCGCCACCGCGGCGGTGACGTTGGTGGTTGCCGCCGGTTCCGAAGCGCTGGTCCAGGCGAAGGTGTACAACCTTCCGGTCACCGCGCCCGTTCGGGTCGTCTCCGCGCCGCCCACCTCGGCTCCCCCGCCGTCGGCCGCGCTGATAATCGGTGCGGCCGCTCCCCCACAGGCGGCCCAGGCGCTACCGAGCCCGGGATTCGGTCAGCTGCAGGCCCGCGTCCAGCGTGCCACCGACGAGGCCGCCGGCAGCGGCGCCGCCCTGTCGGTGGCCATCCTCGACCGATCCACCCATCAGCTGATCGCCAACGGAAACAGCCAGGTCATCGGCACCGCGTCGGTGGCCAAGTTGTTCATCGCCGACGATCTGTTGCTGCACGAGAGCGAGGGCAAGGCGCCGCTGAGCGCCGATGACCGCCAAGCCCTGGACATCATGCTGGAGTCATCCGACGACGGCGCGGCCGAGAGGTTCTGGGGTCAAGGGGGCGGAGCCGCCATCATCACCGAGGTGGCCGCCCGCTACGGCCTGTCCTCCACCACCCCGCCCAGCGATGGGCGGTGGTGGAACACCATGAGCTCGGTGACCGACCTGATTCGCTACTACGAGATGCTGCTGGACGGATCGGGCGGCCTGCCGGCTGATGACGCCAAGATCATCGTCAACGACCTGGCGCAGTCCACCCCCAACGGGCTCGACGGCTACCCGCAGCGATTCGGCATCCCCGACGGTCTGTACGCCGAGCCGGTCGCGGTCAAGCAAGGGTGGATGTGCTGCATCGGCAGCGACTGGATGCATCTTTCGACCGGGGTGATCGGCGCGGACCGCCGCTTCATCATGGTGGTCCAGTCCCTGCAGACCACCGATGACGCCACGGCCCGCGACACCATCACCCGCGCGGTGAAGACGATCTTCCCCGACGGCCGCATTGACGCGCCCCGACACGGGCTCTAGCGAGCCGCATCGTCATCGTCGGGCTGGAGCCGATCGCCCGGCTCGAGCAGCTCGGGGCGGCGTTCGCGGGTGCGCTGTAGCGAGATCTCCCTGCGCCACGCCGCGATTCGTGCGTGGTCACCCGATAGCAGCACCTCGGGAACCTCGAGCCCACGCCAGCTCGGCGGCCGGGTATAGCTCGGACCCTCCAGGCGCCGGTCCAGTGCCGGCGAGTGCGAATCCTCCCGGTGCGACGCGGGATTGCCGAGGACGCCGTCGAGCAGGCGCAGCACGGCCTCGATCATGACCAGGGCCGCCGACTCGCCCCCGGGCAGGACGTAGTCGCCGATCGAAACCTCCTCGACCCGCATCCGCCCCGCGGCATCCTCGATGACCCGCTGGTCGATCCCCTCGTAGCGACCGCACGCGAACACCAGGTGGGCCTCGGCGCTCCAGCGCGCGGCCGTCGCCTGCGTGAACAATCGGCCTGCCGGGGTGGGAACAATCAAAAGCGTTTCCGCAGAGGCGATTTCGTCGAGCGCCTCACCCCACACCGGCGCCTTCATCACCATCCCCGGGCCACCGCCGTAGGGCGAATCGTCGACCGAGCGGT